>CAXSDR010000061.1:20108-21786 GCA_964236445.1 uncultured Motilibacteraceae bacterium
CGCAAGTCACGAGCCGCGAGTCGTGAGGCCTTGGGTGTCGTCCAAGCGGCACTCAAGGCCTCCTGACGGCGACGCAGCCTGATTCGCGCCGACACGGCCGTCCCGGTTGCGTGCATGAGACGCCCGGTGACGTGGCAGCATCCCCCCATGGTCAACGCCCAGAGCATCGCCTACCCCGGCCCCGACGCGCAGCGCAGCCACCGCGATGCGGAGCACATCGCCCCGCACGTCGTCGTCCTGTTCGGCGCGACCGGCGACCTGTCACGGCGCAAGCTGCTCCCTGGGCTCACGCACCTCGCGCTGTCGGCGCTCACTCCCGATATCGAGGTCGTCGCGACGTCGCTGGAAGACATGGACTCCGACGCGTTCCGCACGTTCGCGCACGAGGCCGTGACCGAGTTCAGCACCCGCACGCTCGACCCGGCGCAGTGGGACGCGTTCGCCTGCAAGCTGCGCTACGTGCCGCAGAGCGCCGGACCGGAGGCGCTGGCCGCTGCGGTCGCCGAGGCCGAGGCCGCACTCGGCGAGGGCGTACACCGCCTGCACTACCTCAGCGTTCCCCCGAAGGCCGCGCTCGCCGTCGTCACGATGCTGCGCGATGCAGATCTCGTCGCGCGCTCGCGCGTCGTCATGGAGAAGCCGTTCGGCACCGACCTCGAGAGCGCGATCCGGCTCAACGAGCAGGTGCACAGCGTCTTCGACGAGCGCCAAGTCTTCCGCATCGATCACTTCCTCGGCAAGGAGGCGGCGCAGAACATTCTCGCGTTCCGCTTCGCCAATGGCCTCTTCGAGCCCATCTGGAACCGCAACTTCATCGACCACATCCAGATCGACATCCCCGAGACCCTCGGGCTCGACCGGCGGGCCGGCTTCTACGAGGCGACCGGCGCTTACAAGGACATGGTCGTCACCCACCTGTTCCAGGTGATGGCGTTCGTCGCGATGGAGCCGCCGACCGCGTTGGAGCCGCGCGCCATCAGCGAGGAGAAGAACAAGGTCTTCCGCTCCTTGCTGCCGATCGACCCGCAGAACGTCGTGCGCGGGCAATACATCGGCTACCGCGACGAGGAGGGTGTCCACCCCGAGTCCGACACCGAGACGTTCATCGCGCTCAAGGCGCGCGTCGACAACTGGCGCTGGGCCGGTGTGCCGTTCTATCTGCGCACCGGAAAGAAGATGGCCGAGGGCCAGCGCATCATCTCCATCGCCTTCAAGGAGGCGCCGAAGTCGATGTTCCCTGCCGGTTCCGGTGTCGGGACGCACGGACCGGACCACCTGACGTTCGACCTGGCCGACGAGACGAAGGTGTCACTGTCCTTCTACGGCAAGCGCCCGGGCCCCGGCATGCGCCTCGACAAGCTCAGCATGCAGTTCTCGACGCATGACACAGGCCATGCCGGTGATGTGCTCGAGGCCTACGAGCGGCTGATCCTCGACGCGATGCGCGGTGACCACACGCTGTTCAACACGGCCGAGGGCATCGAGAGCCTCTGGGAGCGGTCCATGCCGCTGCTGGACGACCCGCCGCCCGTCAAGCCCTACGTCGTCGGCTCCTGGGGTCCCAACGCGATCCATCAGCTCGTCGCGCCGCACGCGTGGCGGCTGCCGTTCGAGCGGACGTGGCGTTCGGCGAGGTAGCCCGCCCCACCTCCCCCCGCCCCGCCCCGCCCCTCCCCGC
>CAXSDR010000062.1:0-3118 GCA_964236445.1 uncultured Motilibacteraceae bacterium
GCGGCGAAGATGCACGTCCAGCTCGACGTCAGCCAGGTGAGGTCGCAGCGGAAGACCTGGGCCGGGTCGGCCGGGTCGGCGAACTCCACGAAGGCACGGGCAAAGTCGAGCGGGACCTCGGGCACGCCCCACAGCCTAGAGCCGTTGACTAGGCTTCCTGCGTGACGGTGCCTGCTCCTGACGTGGCGAGTCCGACCGCAGTGGACGTGACACTCTCGACGGCGTCGTGCTTCCCCCTCGACACCGATGCCTCGTTCGCCTTCGCGGCCGCCGCCGGTTATGACGGCGTCGAGGTGATGGTGTGGACCGACCCGGTGACCCAGGACGGCGACGCGCTCGAGTCGCTGGTGCAGCGCCACGGCCTGCCCGTCCGGTCGGTGCACGCGCCGTGCCTACTGCTGACGCAGCGGGTCTGGGGCGCGGACCCGTGGGTGAAGATCGAGAAGTCGCGTGACCTCGCGGAGCGCCTCGGCGCGACCACGGTCGTCATCCATCCGCCGTTCCGCTGGCAGCGCGACTACGCCAAGAACTTCGTGCAAGGGCTGGCACGGCTGCAGCAGACCACCGAGGTCGCGCTCGCCGTCGAGAACATGTTCCCTTGGCGTGCCGGTGGGCGCACCGTGCAGGCGTACGCCCCCGTCTGGGATCCTACCGACCTCGACGTGCCGCACCTCGTGCTCGACCTGTCCCACACGGCGACAGCCAACGTCGACGGCTTCGCGATGCTCCAGGCGATGGGCGCGCGGCTCAACCACCTGCACCTGGCTGACGGGCTCGGCTCGTCGAAGGATGAGCACCTCGTCCCGGGACGCGGCAGCCAGCCCTGCGACCGCGTGCTGCAGCGGCTGGTCCAGCGCGGGTTCGCCGGCTCGGTCGTCGTGGAGATCAGCACGAGGCGCGCCCTCAACCGCGAGGAGCGCGAGCGCGACGTGGTCGAGTCGCTGGCCTACGCGCGCAGCCATCTCGCGGCGCCTGTTCCGTGACTGAGCGCGGCCGGCAGAGCCGGCGCGGGCGCGGCCGACCGGTGGGTGAGAGCGACGCCCGGGAGCGCATCCTCGCGGCGGCGCGCGCCGAGTTCATCGGGCGTGGCTATGCGTCGGCGTCGATGCGGGCGGTGGCTCGCGCGGCCGAGGTCGACCCCGCGCTCGTCCACCACTACTTCAGCGACCGCGAGGCGCTCTTCGTCGCAGCGATGCACCTGCCGGCGACGCCCAGCAGCGTGCTGCCGGCCGCGCTCGCCGGTGATCCAGAGCTGCTGGGTGAGCGGCTGGCTCGGCTGTTCCTGCGGGTGTGGGGGGAGCCGTCGGGGCGCGAGCCGATCCTGGGCCTGCTCGTGTCGGCGATGGCCAGCGACGCGGCCGCCGGCCTGCTGCGCGACTTCGTGGCTG
This sequence comes from uncultured Motilibacteraceae bacterium, assembly GCA_964236445.1. Lineage (GTDB taxonomy): Bacteria > Actinomycetota > Actinomycetes > Motilibacterales > Motilibacteraceae > CAXSDR01. Next base: position 1,389 of record CAXSDR010000062.1, read on the forward strand.
ACGCGCTGCTGCGCCCGTTGACGGCGGCCCTGCACGCGCGTGACGTGGTCGAGCCGGGACTCCACGCACAGATGGCGATCGCGCAGCTGCTCGGCATGGCCGTGCTGCGATGGGTTGTCCGGGTGGAGCCGATGGCCTCGGCGAGCGAGGACGAGATCGTCGCGGTCGTCGCGCCGGCCCTGCAGCTTCATCTCGTTGGGGCTTGACGACGGCCTGCCGCCGGCGCATATTCATCATATGATGAATTGTGCGGTCATCGTCACGGACCTGGTCGTACGCCGTGCGCGGCGGGTAGTGCTCCCCGGCATCTCGTGCAGCGTGGCTGCTGGCTCGGTGACGGGGCTGCTCGGGCCCAGCGGCTGTGGCAAGTCCACGCTCCTGCGCTCGATCGTCGGCGTCCAGGTGGTTGCCTCGGGGACGGTCGAGGTGCTCGGCCTGCCTGCCGGCTCGCCCGCCCTGCGCTCCGGCGTCGGCTATGTCACGCAGTCGCCGAGCATCTACGCCGACCTCACCGTCGGCGAAAACCTGCGCTACTTCGCCGCGCTGCTCGGTGCGCCCAGGGGTGACGTGCAGCGCGTCGTACGCGACGTCGGACTCGGTGAGCATCTCGACATGCTGACCGGCAGCCTCTCCGGCGGCGAGCGAGCCCGCGTGTCGCTCGCGGCGGCACTGCTGGGGACGCCGCGACTGCTCGTCCTCGACGAACCGACGGTCGGGCTCGACCCCGTGCTGCGGCGCGACCTCTGGCACATCTTCGCGGAGCTCGCCCGAAGCGGAACCACGCTTCTGGTGTCCAGTCATGTCATGGACGAGGCGGAGCGGTGTCAGCGCCTGCTGCTCATGCGGGAGGGCCGCTTCCTCGCCGATGAGCCCCCCGACGTCCTGCTGCGTCGCACGGGCGCGCCCGACGTGGAGCACGCCTTTCTCACCCTCATCGACGAGAGCGCCGCAGCGGTGGCGCCATGACCGCCCTGCTCGCGACGACGCGCCGGGTGCTGGCACAGCTTCGGCACGATCCGCGCACCGTTGCGCTGTTGATCGTCGTGCCGTGCGTGCTGATCGGCCTGCTGGCGCTGGTGTTCGACGGTCAGCCGCAGACCTTCGACCGGATCGGCGGGCCGCTGCTCGCCATCTTCCCGTTCGTGTCGATGTTCCTGGTGACCTCCGTCACCACCCTGCGCGAGCGCACGTCCGGCACGCTCGAGCGCCTCCTCACCCTGCCCCTCTCGAAGCTGTCGCTGCTGCTCGGCTATGCGCTCGCGTTCGGGGCCGTCGCGGTGGTCCAGGCCGTCGTCGCCACGGGTCTCTCGGTTCTCGTGCTCGGCCTCGGCGTTGCTGGCACCCTGTTGCTGCTGCTGCTCGTCGCGGTCGTCGACGCCCTGCTCGGAGTCGCCCTCGGCCTGCTGGTGAGCGCGTTCGCGGCCACCGAGTTCCAGGCCGTGCAGTTCCTGCCCGCCGTGGTGCTGCCCCAGGTGCTGCTCTGCGGGCTGCTCGCTCCACGCGAGACGATGGCCGCGCCGTTGCGGTGGGCGTCCGACGTGCTGCCCCTCACCTACGCCGTGGACGCGATGCAGCAGGTGACGCGATCCTCAACCGTCACCGGCACCCTCGCGCGCGATGTCGGCGTGGTGGCCGGGTGCGTAGTGGCGGGACTCGTGCTGGGCTCCGCGACGCTACGGCGGCGTACGGCATGAGGAGCAAGTGCTGCAGGATCGTTGACGACCAGCGCC
>CAXSDR010000062.1:3218-21688 GCA_964236445.1 uncultured Motilibacteraceae bacterium
TCCGCGGCCACGGGTTGCGTCGGGATGTGCAACTTCTCACCGACGGCTTCGGCGATGTCCAGCATGGGCACGCCATCCTCGGCAACGGCATGCAGTCTGGACCCTGCGGGAGCGTGCTCGAAGGCGAGTCGGTAGAGCACAGCGGCGTCCGCGGTATTGACTGCTGGCAGCCGGTTGTCGCCGCCGCCCAGAAACCCCGCGATGCCGGTCGACCTCGCCATCGAGATCAGCCTGGCCGCGAAGGCCGCGAAGGCCGCTCGGCCGAGCGTGCTGCTGTGGGTGATGGGCGGGATCCGGACCACCGCGGACCGGACGCCGCGATCGGCGAGGCCGATGATGAAGTTCTCTGCGTCCGATCGAGGACCCGTCTCCAGGAAGTCCTCCTCCGTCCCTGTGCGACCGAGGCCGGCGAGCATCAGTGTCCCGGAGGTTCCCACGAACGGCTTGCCGGATCCGACCAGTGCTTCTCCGATTGCCTCGACGGCGGCGAGGTCCGTGGACACGGCGCCCGCGAAGTCGCCCGCCAACATCCGATCGCTGTCGAACGCGAGGTGGATGACGCCATCGGACTCAGACGCCGCCCGGCGCAGGCCGTCGAGCTCGTCGAGGTCACCGCGCCGGGCCTGCGCTCCGAGCGCCGCGAGCTTCGCCGCGGACAGGTCGGACCGGGCGAGGCCGACGACGTCGTGACCCGCGGAGATCAGTTCGCGGACGACCACAGATCCGATGTAGCCGGTGCCGCCGGTGAGGAAGATGTGCACGGGGGACTCCTGGGCGTTGAGTGTCTTGGCAAGGCCGGTGCGCAGGCAGCAGCGGTCACCACGGCACCGGTCCCTGGTCGTCGGTGAAGGTGCCGGTCGGCCCGTCGGCGGGGATGGTGGCCATCCGCACGGCCTGCGTGGCGCCTTCGGTCGTGTTGCGGACGCCGCGGAAGTGGTTCAGGTCCGTGGCGACGAAGCCCGGGCAGACCGCGTTCACGAGGATGCCCTCTGGTGCGAGCCCTCGGGCGTACTGAATGGTCAGGGACGTGAGCGCCGTCTTCGACGGGACGTAGCCCAAGGCGATCGGGTCCGGGTTGTCGAAGTCGGACGTCTTCGTCAGCGATCCCGCGCCGCTAGAGACGTTCACGATCCTGGGTGCCGACGACTTCCGCAGCAGCGGCAGGAAGCCGGCTGTCACGGCGATGACACCGAAGACGTTGGTCTCGAAGATGACGCGTATGTCTTCGACGTTCGCCGACCCAGGAAGCTGACCCGAGAAGTCAGCGCCCGGCCGGCCGCTGATCCCGGCATTGTTGACGAGCGCATCGAGGTGACCGAAGCGATCAGCGACAACAGCCACAGCCGCGTCGATCGATGCCGCGTCGGTCACGTCGAGCACGACCGCGACCGCGTCCCCGCCGGCGTCGCGCAGCTCAGCGGCGGTCTGCTCGCCGGCAAGCGCATCACGCGCACCGACGACGACCGTGTGGCCGAGCTCGGCGAGCTGTCCCGCGATCTGCCGCCCGATGCCCTTGTTCGCGCCCGTGACCAGGGCGACCATCGTGTCAGTCATGAGAACTCCTCCACATACCCCGGCGGACGTCCCCGGGGATCAGCTATCTTGGACAAACGAACAGCCTGTCCATATCCACTGTAGCGGAGAGGTTGTCCACTTGGAGCACGAGCCGCTGAGATCGACCTCATCCGCCACGCGTGCGGACGCTCGACGCAACCGGGAGAGCATCCTGAAGGCGGCCAGGGCCACCTTCGCCGAGACGGACGGGGCTGTGTCGATGGCCGCGATATCACGGCGCGCGGGCGTCGGCATGGCGACGCTCTACCGGAACTTCCCCACGAGACTCGATCTGCTGGAAGCGCTGTATGCGGCGGAGGCAGACGCGGCGTTCACCCCCGCGAGCTCCAGCGTCGAGGTGTCCGCCGCCGACGCGCTCCGCACCTGGCTCGAACAGTTCTTCGCATTCGCGTCCAGCAAGAAACATGTCGGCGCTGAGCTGCTCACCCACGTCACGAGCGACAGCCCCGTCTTCAACGACACCAGGACCCGGGTCGTCGCTGCCGGCCGACCCCTGTTCGACGCCGCGCGAAACCGCCACGAGATCCGAAGTGACATCACCATCGAGCAGGTCCTGCAGCTGCTCGTTGCGGTTGCCGCCATCGACGGGGACGTGCACGACCGGGCGCCGATGCTCCGAACTGTCCTTGACGGTCTTCGCCCCGGGTGAGCTCAGCGCCTGGGCCGGCCCTCGGTCTTCGCGTCGAGCTCAGCCGTCGAGGCGCAGCGCCTGGGCCTCCGTGCGCGTGCGCGAGATGTCCCGATCAGCGACACCCAGCAGTCGAAGGCACGAGTCCGCGATGCGCAGGGCGACCACCGACGCGTGCACATCGTCGTGCTCGAGCCGCAGGATGATCACACTCTCGACGAGCCCGAAGACCATGTCCGTCATCACGGCATCTACGCCCGCGGCTGTCACGAGCGAGGCGTAGGCATGGCGCAGTCTGGCCCTATCGGCACGGAAGCCGGCGAAAGGTGCACTGCGCAGCTCGGGCAGAAGATAGAGCGCACCCAAATTCCACGAACCTGAACACAGGAGTTCGACGTCGTACGTCGCCAGGGCGTGCAACGCGGTGAGCGGAGAAGCCTTGACGTCGGCCAAAACTTCGACGAACGCCAGCGAAGGTTGCACCGTGCGGTCGAGAAGCTGGGCGAGCAAGGCCTCCTTGCTCGCGAAGTGGTAGTAGAGCGAGGCCTGTCGAACACCTGCGGCGTCGGCGATGGCGCGGGTCGACGTCGCGGCATAGCCCTTCTGGGAGAAGAGCCGCGCAGCGGCGTCGAGCACGTCCTGGCGACCGCGGCCGGGCTCGCGAGCGGGCACACGCCGCGGGCGCCCCGCAACGCCGGCGGCGACTCCTGAAAGAGATGCCATGCGTCGGACTCTTTCACATGGTGCTGCCGGCTGCCCTCGCCGCGAGCGTCAGTCGTGAGGAGTCGTTTACCTCGAAGTTACGGAGCCGGGGCGACGCGATATCGCACGGAAACCCGGGACCCGCACAGTTTCAACACCACCTGTCAGTCGACAGGTATTCCGCGGTCGCACATCCGGAGGCCCGTGATGGTTCCACCCTCGGCAGTGCAGTCGGCACCTGCCTCTGCTCCCGATGTCGCAGCGGACGCACACGACCTCAGCGGCTTCGGCTACGAGCAGCAGCTGCACAGACGGCTCGGGTCCTACGCCAGCTTCGCGGCGGGGTTCTCGTTCGTCTCGATCCTCACGACGGTCTTCCAGCTGTTCGCCTTCGGTTTTTCCTTCGGTGGTCCGGCCTTCTTCTGGACCTGGCCGATCGTGTTCGCCGGGCAGTACCTCGTCGCGATGAACTTTGCCGAGCTCGCGGCGCGCTACCCGATCTCCGGCTGCATCTACCAGTGGTCCCGCCGGCTCTCCAACGAGACGGTCGGCTGGTTCGCGGGTTGGGTGATGATTCTGGCCCAGACCGTGACCGTGGCCGCGGCGGCCATCGCGCTGCAGGTCGTCCTCCCCTCGATCTGGTCGGGCTTCCAGCTCGTCGGGAGCGACCCGTCGCTGACCTCGCACAGCGGCGCATCCAACGCGGTCCTGCTCGGCGCGATCCTGATCGCCGTCACCACCACCATCAACGCCATCGGTGTGCGGCTGATGTCGCTCATCAACAGCACGGGTGTCACCCTCGAGCTCCTCGGTGTCATCGCCGTCGTCGTCGCGCTGTTCACGCGACATGAGCGGGGCCCCGGCGTCGTCCTGCACACGGGAGGAGTGGGCACCGGGCTCGGCTATCTCAGCCCTTTCCTGATCTCCTCTCTCATGGCCGCCTATGTCATGGTCGGGTTCGACAGCGCCGGTGAGCTGTCCGAAGAGACGAAGGATCCCCGCCGCACCGCGCCGCGCACGATCCTGCGTGCTGTCGCCGCCTCAGGCATCGGTGGTGCGTTCCTGATCTTCGCAGCTCTGATCGCCGCGCCGAGCCTCACCGACGGCAAGCTGGCGACCCAGGGCCTGCCCTACGTCCTGACCAGCCGCCTCGGTGACGTCGGCGGGCGCATCCTGCTGGTCGACGTCGCGATCGCGATCAGCGTCTGCACCCTCGCGATCCAGACAGCCGGCTCGCGCATGGTGTTCTCGATGGCGCGTGACCGGGCGCTCCCGTTCTCGGCGGCCTTGTCCAAGGTGTCACCGCGCACGGGTGCGCCCGTGCTTCCCGCTGTCGTCGTCGGAGTCCTCGCTGTGCTGGTGCTGCTCGTCAACTACGGTCAGGCCGCGCTGTTCCTGGCGCTCGCCAGCGTGTGCATCGTGCTGCTCTACACCGCCTACCTGCTGGTGACGATCCCACTGCTCATGCAGCGACTTCGCGGCTGGCCGCGAGGTGTCGACGAACACCAGCGCACCGACGAGGGCAAGAAGCTGTTCGCACTCGGGCACTGGGGTGTGCCGTTGAACGCGATTGCCGTCGGCTATGGCATCGCGATGGCGGCCAACCTGGCTTGGCCGCGCGCCGCGGTCTACGACCCCGCCGGTGCCCACTGGTATCTCCACTACTTCGCACCGCTGTTCGTGATCGGCACGCTGGTCGTGGGCGCGGTGACCTTCGCCGCAGTGCGGCCTCACCGCGTCATCGAGCTCCCCCGACACAGCAGCGTGGTCTCGCCGGAGTCGGCATGACGGGCGCGACCGGCGCGACCGCGGGCGCGCGGGCACATGCCCGTGCGCAGGGCGGCACGGTGGTGGAGTGCATGCCGACCGTCCCGGCCACGGCAACGGCGGTCCTCGGCGGTGCCCCGCGCCAGGAGGATCTCGTCTGGGCCGAGACGATCGCCGCGGGCAGCTATGCCGCCAAGGTTCTGGCGCGCGGCACGACGCTGCGGCTGACCGACCTCGCAGGCGACGCGTGCGCCCACGTCCTGCTCTTCAATGTCGACCAGCCGTGGGAGCGCCTGAATGTCGCGGACACCGTCAAGGTCCTCTGGCAGGCCTATCTCGGCATCGGTCACCTCCTGCTCTCGGACCAGGGTCGCGTGCTGGCCTCGCTCGTCCGCGACACCTCGGCGCACCACGACGCGCTCTGCGGCACCTCGTCGCGGCTGCACAACGAGAACCGCTACGGTGACGGCTCGCCCGAGGGTCCGTCGCCCGCCGGCCGTGAGCTCTTCGTCCTGGCCGGCGCGAAGCACGGTCTCGACCGGCGCGACATCGGGCCGAGCGTCTCCTTCTTCAAGGGCCATCGCGTCGACGCGTCAGGAGCGTTCAGCTCGACCGGCAGCGCGGGTGCGGGCGCTCATGTCGAGCTGCGCGCTGAGCTGCCGCTCGTCGTTCTGGTGGCCAACGTTCCTCACCCGCTCGACGACCGTGACGCCTACACCTGCAGCCCACTCCAGGTGAGGGCATGGCGCGGCGCTCCCACCTCGCCCGCCGACCCGCTGTGGCGGGCGTCGCCCGAGACGGAGCGGGCGTTTCGCAACACCACCGACTACGCCGATGCGCGAGGGCTTCGATGACCATCGCCACCCGTCGCGACGATGCACTCGTGGCCGGCGTCGTCACGCGTGACGAGACGGTCCCTGCCCGCAGCCCCTGGTCCACGGTGGTTCCGGCGGGTCACGTCCTGACGATCGTCGACCTGCGAGGCAACCAGGCGGTCGACTGCCTGCTTTACAACGCGGCCGACACCGCCGAGCGCTACAGCGCGCCCGACACGCTCGCCGCGCAGCGGTCGATATTCCTGACGACCGGCAGCATCCTGCGTTCCGGTGAAGGTCGGCCGTTGATGACGATCGTCGCCGACGAGGTGGGCCGGCACGACACGATCGGCGGTGCGTGCAGCCAGGAGTCGAACACCCTTCGCTACGGCCACCACACGAGGTCCCAGCACGCGTGCGTCGAGAACTTCCTCGCCGAGGGATCGCGCTGGGGTCTGGGCAAGCGTGACCTGGTCAGCAACATCAACTGGTATATGAACGTCCCTGTCGACCCGGACGGCGCCCTCGGCATCGTCGACGGGATCTCCGCACCTGGCCTGCGTCTCGCGCTGCGTGCCGAGATGGACGTACTCGTCCTCGTCTCGAACTGCCCCCAGGTCAACAACCCCTGCAACGGCTTCGAACCCACGCCGGTGCGCATGATCGTCACAGCTCCCACCGCAACCTGAGAGGGCGCCCACGTGTTCGACACCCTCCTCGTCGCCAACCGCGGTGAGATCGCCTGCCGCATCCTTCGCACAGCCACGGCGATGGGGCTGCGCACGGTCGCGGTGTTCTCCGACGCCGACCGTACGGCGCCACACGTCCGCATGGCGGATACGGCCGTACGCCTCGGCCCCGCACCCGCACGGGAGAGCTACCTGCGCATCGAGGCAGTCCTCGACGCGGCCTGCAGCGCGGGTGCCGGTGCGATCCACCCCGGCTACGGTTTCCTCTCCGAGGATGCGGCTTTCGCGCGCGCCGCCGAGGACAAGGGGATCGCGTTCGTCGGCCCGACTCCGGGCCAGCTCGAGGTCTTCGGCACCAAGCACACGGCGCGTGACGTCGCCCGGCGGGCGGGGGTGCCGCTGGCGGCCGGCACCGACCTGCTGAGCGACGTCGACGCCGCGCTCGAGGCAGCAGCGGGCATCGGCTACCCCGTGATGGTCAAGGCGACCGGCGGCGGTGGTGGCATCGGAATGCAGGCGTGCCGCGACTCGGGCGAGCTGCTCGAGGCCTACGCGCGCGTCGAGCGTCTGGCGCAGGCATCCTTCGGCAGCGGGGGAGTCTTTCTCGAGCGCTTCATCGCCCGCGCCCGCCACGTCGAGGTGCAGGTCTTCGGCAACGGTCTCGGCACTGTCGCCGCGGTCGGCGACCGTGACTGCAGCCTGCAGCGTCGCAACCAGAAGGTGATCGAGGAGGCGCCGGCGCCGAACCTGCCCGGCGCGCTGCGGGCCGAGCTCCACCGGTCGGCCGCGGCCCTGTGTGCCTCCGTCGACTACCGCTCCGCCGGGACCGTCGAGTTCGTCTACGACGCGGCGCGCGGCGAGGCGTCGTTCCTCGAAGTGAACGCGCGCCTGCAGGTCGAGCATCCGGTCACGGAGCAGACCACGGGCGTCGACCTCGTCGAGCGCATGCTGCGTCTCGCGCAGGGGGACGTGACGGTCGTCGACGACCTGCTCGACGCCGACCGGGTGGCACCTCGCTGCTTTGCGGTGGAGGCGCGCGTCTATGCCGAGGACCCCGTGCACGGCTCGATGCCGAGCGCCGGACTGCTGACACACGTCAGCTTTCCGGACGACGTCCGGGTCGACACGTGGGTCGAGACCGGCACCGAGGTCACGTCGTCCTACGACCCCATGCTGGCAAAGGTCATCGTCACCGGTGACACGCGCAGGGCCGCGTTTGCAGCGCTCGGCGAGGCACTCTCGCGCACCCGCGTCGACGGCATCGTCACCAACCTGGGCCTGCTGCGTGCGGCGGTGCTCGCGCCGTCGGTGCTCTCTGCGGATCACACGACGGCGACGCTCGCTGATGTGCACGACGACGAGCCACGGATCGAGGTCGTACGCCCCGGCACGATGACGACGGTGCAGGACTGGCCAGGCCGTGTGGGCATGTGGGAGGTCGGCGTCCCGCCCTCGGGACCCATGGACGATCTGAGCTTCCGGCTCGGCAACCTCGCACTGGGCAACGAGCAGGGGGCGCCGGGGCTCGAGTGCACGGTCGACGGGCCGGCCCTGCGCTTCAGCTCGGCGACGCACGTGTGCGTGACCGGTGCCCCGGCGACAGTCACCCTCGACGGTCGCTCGGTCGCGCAGTGGGAACCGTTGCTCGTTCCCGCCGGCGGTGTGCTCGATGTCGGCGTCGCGACGGGACCCGGGCTGCGGTCCTTCGTGCTCGTGCGGGGCGGCTTGGACATTCCGCTCTATCTCGGCAGCGCCGCGACGTTCACCCTCGGTCAGTTCGGTGGCCACGGCGGTCGCGCGCTCCGGGTGGGCGACGTCCTGCGAACGCACATGCCCACATCAGAGATCGTGGGCGCGATTGCAGCGGCAAGCCGCCCGGAGCTGTCCTACGCGTGGAAGCTCGCCGTCACAGAGGGCCCGCACGCGGCTCCCGACTTCTTCACCCGCGACGACATCGATGCCTTCTACGCCGCTCGCTTCGAGGTCCACTTCAACTCGGCCCGCACCGGTGTGCGCCTCGTCGGCCCGAGGCCGTCCTGGGCGCGCACCGACGGCGGAGAGGCGGGGCTGCACCCGTCGAATATCCACGACACCCCCTATTCGGTCGGTGCGGTCGATTTCACGGGCGACGTCCCCATTCTGCTCGGACCCGACGGGCCGAGCCTCGGTGGTTTCGTATGCCCGGCGACGATCGTCACTGCGGAGCGCTGGAAGCTCGGTCAGCTGCGGCCTGGAGACACTGTCCGGTTCGTGCCCGTCACGGAGCACGACGCGGCCACGTTGCGCCAGCCGGCCCCCGCGCTGCTGTCGTCACCGCGCCCGGTGATGGCCAGTGCGCTGAGCGAGCGCGACGACGGCGTGCTCGCGCGCCGCGACGGTGGCGACGCCATGCCCGCCGTGACCTACCGCCGCAGCGGTGACGACAACCTGCTGGTGGAGTACGGCCCGATGACGCTCGACATCGGCTTGCGCATGCGGGTGCACGCCCTCGCCGAACGACTTGCCGCTGATGGCGTCCCCGGTGTCGTCGACCTGACCCCCGGCATCCGGTCGTTGCAGATCCACCTCGATCCCGACGCCTCGAGCGTGCGCCGCATGCTCGAGGTGGTGCGTTCCGTGGAGGACGAGCTCCCCGCGACCGCTGCCCTGCGCGTACCCAGTCGTGAGGTGCACCTGCCGCTCTCCTGGGACGACCCCGCGACGCGTGAGGCCATCGCCCGCTATATGGCCGGCGTCCGTGACGACGCGCCGTGGTGCCCGTGGAACATCGAGTTCATCCGTCGCGTCAACGGGTTGGCGAGCGTCGACGACGTCTATCGCACGGTGTTCGACGCGTCCTACCTCGTCATGGGCCTCGGGGACGTCTATCTCGGTGCGCCCGTGGCGACGCCGCTCGATCCTCGGCACCGGCTGGTCACCACCAAATACAACCCCGCCCGCACCTGGACGCCGGAGAACGCCGTCGGCATCGGGGGCGCCTACCTCTGCGTCTATGGCATGGAGGGCCCCGGCGGCTACCAGTTCGTCGGGCGCACGGTGCAGGTGTGGAGCAGGTTCCGCCAGTCCGGCCCGTTCGAAGAGGGGTTTCCCTGGTTGCTGCGGCATTTCGACCGCATTCGCTGGTTTCCGGTCGGTGCCGAGGAGCTCCTCGACATGCGCGCCGATGTCGCAGCGGGGCGCCTCGACCTACGGATCGACGACGGCGAGTTCGCCTTCGCCGACTACACCCGCTTCCTCCAGGACAACGCCGAGTCGATCGCCGACTTCCGCGAGGTGCAGAGCGCCTCGTTCACCGCCGAGCGGGAGGCGTGGACGGCAGCCGGGGAGTTCGACCCACGACCTGAGCCGACGGTCGTCCGCCACGCCGCGAAGCAGGTCGCCGTGCCCGACGGAGGTGCCGTGGTGCAGGCTCCTTTCGTGTCCAACGTCTGGCGGGTCGATGTCCGGGTGGGTGACGTGGTGGCCGAGGGGCAGGCCCTCGTGGCCCTCGAAGCGATGAAGCTCGAGACCGTTGTCACGGCTCCGATGAGCGGACACGTCCTCGACGTGCTGGTCGACGCCGGCTCGCAGGTCGACCCCGGCACCGCTCTGGTCGTTCTCGCACCGGTCGGGACGCAGGCATGAGCGCGGTCGAGCGGGTGCGTTCCGCGTACGCCCGCATCGCGCAGGTCGACCGGCCGGAGGTGTGGATCTCGTTGCTCGACGAGGCAACAGCGCTCGCGGCGGCCGCTGCGATCGACGCGGCCGTGGCCGGTGGTGCCGTCCTGCCGCTGGCGGGCATGGTCGCTGCGGTCAAGGACAACATCGATGTCGCAGGGCTGGCGACCACGGCGGCGTGCCCTGCCTTCAGCTATGTGCCCGCCCGGTCGGCGACGTCGGTGCAACGACTCCTCGACGCCGGTGCGGTCGTGCTCGGCAAGACCAACCTCGATCAGTTCGCCACGGGTCTCGTCGGCACCCGCAGCCCCTACGGCGCCGTACGCGACGCCGGAAGTCCAGATCGGGTGTCGGGCGGGTCCAGCTCCGGCTCGGCCGTTGCCGTGTCGCTGGGCATCGTCGACATCGCCCTCGGCACGGACACGGCGGGTTCCGGGCGCGTCCCGGCCGCATTCCAAGGCATCGTCGGCGTCAAGCCGACGCACGGGCTCATCCCCACGCGCGGCGTCGTGCCCGCTTGCCCGTCCTATGACTGCGTGACCACGTTCGCCGCGACGCTGGCGGAGGCCGGGAAGGTGGCGCAGGTCCTGTCCGCTTCCGGCACCGACGGCACCGACGGCAGTGACGCGACGACGCGCGCCTGGCCTGCCGACGCACCGCTCGCAGCCCCGCCGGTGCCGCGGGTCGCGGTGCCTCGCGACGAGGCGCTCGGCGGCCTCTCGGTCGAGTGGCGCTCGGCGTTCCGGGCCGTAGCGAAACAGCTGGAGGCGGCGGGCGCCGAGCTGGTCGAGGTCGACATCGAGCCGTTCCTGCACGCAGCGCGGCTGCTCTACGACGGTGCGTTCGTCGCCGAGCGCTATGCCGCCGTGGGGTCGTTCGTCGAGGCACATCCCGACGAGGTCGACTCCAGCGTGCGAACGATCGTCCTGGGGGCCCGCGACGTACCCGCGCACGCCCTCTTATCCGACACGGTGCTGCTGCGCGAGCTGCGGCACGCGGGGGGTGCGGCCATCGCGGGCTGCGACGTCCTCCTGCTCCCCACCACGACCCACCAGCCCACCATCGCCGAGGTAGCGCGCGATCCGCTGGGCACGAACGCCAGGCTCGGCACGTTCACGAACTTCACCAACCTCTTCGACATGTGCGCGGTCGCCGTGCCCGCGGGCGAGGCAGACGGCGGCCACTTCGGTGTGACCATCCTGGCGCCCGCGTTCCATGACGCGGTCGTCGCCGACGTCGCTCGCAGGCTTCTCGACGAGCCTGCGGCCGCGATGGAGCTCTCGCCCCCTGGCATCGGGCTCGTCGTCGTCGGTGCCCATCTGTCGGGGATGGTCCTGAACCACGAGCTGACGTCGCGCGGCGCCCGGCTCGTCGGTCCCGTGCGCACGGCGGCCGCCTACCGGCTCCACGCGCTGCCCACGACGCCACCGAAACCCGGTCTCGTGCGCGTGAACGACGACGGCGCGAGCATCGCCGCGGAGCGGTGGCTGCTGCCACCGGCGGCTATCGCTGCCCTGCTCGCAGGCCTCCCGTCGCCGTTGGGTTTCGGTCGCGTCGAACTCGACGACGGCTCGTCGTCGCTCGGGTTCCTGTGCGAGGCGGCCGCAGTGGACGATGCCCCGGACGTCACCTCTCACGGGGGCTGGCGCGCCTACGTCGCCTCACGCACGTAGCCCGGTCTTATTCGATGCGCGGCAGGTCAGCGAGAGGCGGCTCCGGACAGCGAAAGACGGCTTCTCACGCTGCACTTCGGCCAGAGCCGAGGTCACTCGGCGCCCAGTTCCCAGCCAGCGCCCAGTGTCTCGATCTTTGGCTTTCCCGGGCCCCAGACCCAGCTTTGTCGTTCGCTCCTCACTCCCTCCAGCCGCAGGTCGCAGAGAAGCCTGCGGACTCTGCCCTTGGCGGTGATGGTGGCCTGTTCCAAACACGTGTTATTCACTCGTTGTGGCTGGGGCCGATGGCTTGCGTGCCCCGGCGTCGCACGCTGCTGGTCAGTGTGCGCCTGCCGAGTTGTTCAGCCAGGCGTCGACGGAGTTGTCGAGGTGCACCACGAGGTAGTCATCGAGTCCGTCCCCGTTGATGTCGCCGAAGGTGACGCGGTCCCCGGCTGCGGACTGTCCGGAAGCGATCTGCCCCCTATAGACCCAGCCGTCGGCGCCGGCCGGGTCGCCACCGTGATTGATCCACGCCAACGTTGCTCCCGTGCTCGGGTTGACTGCCAGGTAGTCGTCGCGCCCGTCGCCGTCGATGTCCGCGAAGTCGACAGTCATTGCGCTGTCGAAGGTGCTGCTTCCATGCACGAGGATGCTTTCCTCGCCCCAGGCCCACGTGCCCGAGGCATTCAACCCGAGGTTGAACCACGCCGCGAAGGCGCCGGTGCCAGGGTTGACCGTGATGAGATCAGCCGAGGGAAGTCCGCTGACGGACGCGAACGTGTAGTAGTTGGTGGTCTCGCTGCTGGCGGGGACGACTTCCATATCTGGTTTCCAGGACGGTTGCCCGCTAGCAGTTCCCGTTTGCGTGTTCAGCGAGACCCGAGTCTCTCCCGTGAATGGATCGAACCGTACGTAGTCGGCATATCCATCACCATTCATGTCCGTCATGTGGACGCCCAGGCCGTCACCGACGATACCGTTGGCCACCTGCCCTGCGGCGGTCCATTTCCAGCCTTCGCGGCCTGGTCCGTCACTGTAGAAGGCAGTGACATTGTTGGCGGCACCCACGAGGAGGTAGTCGTCCTTGCCGTCGCCGTTGACATCTGCGAACTGCACCGTGCCGGGATCGCCTCCTTCGGCGACGTGGCCCGCGGCGACCCAGCCTCCTGTGCCGGTGAGCGTCGGTATCAGCGAAGTCCCGCCCTTGTTCAGCCAGGCCCAGGTCGCCCCGTTGCTGGGGGCGACCACGAGGTAGTCGGCCGCGCCGTCGCCATCGATGTCGGCGAACTGCACGGGCCAGCCGTTGGTGCCGCCCCCATCGGCGATCGTGCCCAAAGCCGTCCATGTCCACGAGCCGCCAGCAGAAGCCCCTCCGCCGTTCAGCCAGGCCTTCACGGCTCCGGTCGCCGGATCCACCACGAGATAGTCGGCATAGCCGTCATTGTTGATGTCCGCGAGTTGGACGTCCGCGCCGGCGCCTTTTCCGGTGGCGATGGAGCCCAGCGTTTTCCAGCCGTCGGCACCGGCCACGTCGGTGCCATTGTTGAGGGCTACGTCGAGACCTCCCGTCGTCGGGTCGACGGCCACATAGTCGTCGTAGCCGTCGCCGTTCATGTCAGCGAAACGGACGGTTGCCCCGGGTGCGAAGCCTGCGGCGACCTGCCCCTCCGGAATCCAGCCGCCGGCACCGGCGACGTCCGTTCCGTTGTTCAGCCAGGCCTGCACCGCGCCGGTCGAAGGGTCCACCACCAGGTAGTCGAGCTTGCGGTCACCATTGATGTCGGCGACCCGGACCGTGGCACCCGGCGCTGCGCCGCCTGCGAATTCGTGCGCTGCGCTCCACCCCGTCGGGCCGGCAGCCGCGCCGTCGTTGAGGTATCCCCAGATGCCTCCGGTGGTGGGATCCACGATGAGGTAGTCGGCCTTGCCGTCACCATCCATGTCGCTGTAGCGCACGGTGTCCCCGGCTGCGGCGCCGCCGGCGATCATCACCGGCGTGGCCCAGCCGTTGGCGGGCAGCGCCGGTTGTGGTGCCTTGGCGGGCGGGCCCGGTCGGGAGATCGGCACCGGCGTCACAGGCGGGGCAGCAGGCCAGCCGGTGTCCGGAGGATTCGGATCGGTCCCGTCGGGCGCGCTCCCCGCCACGATAGCCGGGTCCGAACAACCGGCCCCGATCGTGGAACAGTCCGCCGGCGCGGAGATCCAGCCGGCGCCCACCGCGTTCTGCACAGCAGAGTTGAAGGCGTCGGCGACTTTCTGGTAGCCGCCGTCATTGGGGTGCAGTCTGTCGGCGAGGTCCGCCGTAGTGACTGCACTCATATCTGCCAGTGCAACATGTTTGCCCTGGGTCGCAAGGTTTTGCACCACCACCGGCACCTGCTGGTTGTAGGCGGCGATATTCGCCTCCACGACAGGGTCGGTCGACGGGACCAGGGTGGCGACGAGAACCGTCGCATCCGGCGCGGCAGCCAGCACGTCGTTTATGGTCTTGGAGAGCCGGTCAGGGGCGGTCGCCAGGGCGTAGCTCTGGTTCATGTCGTTGGTGCCCAACATGAGCGTTATCACATTTGGGCGGAACTTGGTCACGGGTCTGTCCACGAACGCGTCGACGTTGTCGATCCGATAGCCGGGCCAGCCGTCATTGTAGTTGTCGTACATGACACCGGTTGCATTCTCACCCACGAAGTCCGCGCCGAACCCCTCGCTGATGAGGAGGCTACGCAGCGGACCGCGATAGCCGTTCTTCGTGGAACTCTCGGCACCGAACGTGATCGAGTCGCCCAACGGCAGCAGGCGCAGATCGAGGGGTGAAGAGTTGGTGCCAGCAACTCCGGTCGTCGCTTTTATCCAGTCCGCGATGTCATCGGTGGGTACAGCGGAAGCCTCGGCAGGATTGTCGTTGTCTGTTGTCGTGCTCTCAACACCGTAAATCTTTCCTTTCAGGTAGATCCCCGCGCCCGAGTCGCCAGCGGTGGCTGCGCCCTGTCCGATCTCTCGAAATAACAGCCGGTTCCCCTCGCCGGCACCGGTCCACCGGGTGTCCACGGTGCTCATGGTGGCTACCTGCAGAACGTCAGAAGGATCGGACCCCCAGCCACGGATCGCGACGTTGGTGCCGACCGCGGGCGTTCCCAGCCCATAGGGAATCACCAGTGAGGGGTTACTTACTTCGTCTTCGAGTTCGAGAAGGGCAGTGTCAGTGTCCGTGTTCAGGTGGATGGAGTCGACGTAGTGTATCGTTCCATGCCCGAGCCGTTTATCGCCGATCATCAAGCCGAGATTATCGATGTCCGCATGCGATTCCACGATACAGTGCTTGGCTGTAAGCACCCATTTGACACTTATCAATGAACCGACACATATGTAGTCTTCGGCGTTCCCGATCGTGTCTCCGCTGGCGACGTATATCTGCACTTGGCCGTTCAGACTCGAAGATGCCTGCCCTCGGACAACAGCTCCGGCCGCGGTAACGCAACTCAGCGACAGAGCGAGCGCCAGAGACAACGTCAGGAAGACCCTCTTCACGTTCACAGCGTTCTCCCAGGTTCGGGTGATTGTCGAGATAGACGAAACCCGACTGCGGAGGTGTCATCACGATCAAGCCGGTGGTATTGCGCTTCGAGTCGACACTATGTGCGACAACTTCGCGTGTCGAGACCTACGCAGGTCTTTTTTCGAGATGATCACGAGTCGGCGCTCAGGGTCGCGCCGAAGGGCACGGAAGGCCGACAGCGGCCACGCGATCCTGCCCGGAGGGCGGTCTGTCGAGGTCTTGCGTGAGCTGTACGTCGAGCCCTGGCCCTAACCTGCTCGCATGACTGCACGACGTGGGCGCGTGGCCCTGCTCGGTGGCGGCCGGATGGGTGAGGCGATCCTGGCCGGGATGATGCGAGCCGGCTGCGAGGCGGACGACATCGTCGTCGCCGAGCGGGGTGCCGACCGCGCCGATGAGCTCGCGGCGCGCTACGGGATCGCCGTCGCCAGCAACGTCGATGCCGTCGCCGGCGCATCGATGATCGTGCTCGCGGTGAAACCACAGGACATGGCTGAGCTGCTGACCGAGCTCGCGGCCCACGTCGGGAGCGAGTGCCTGGTCGTGTCCGTGGCGGCCGGCCTGCCGATGTCGTTCTACGAGTCGCGGCTCGCCCCCGGTGTGCCCGTGGTGCGCGTGATGCCCAACACGCCGCTGCTCGTCGGTGAGGGGATGAGCGCACTCGCTCCCGGTGCTGCCGCGACCGAGGAGCACCTCGTCGCGGTCGAGGCGCTGCTGCAGCCCGTCGGTCACACCCTGCGCGTCACCGAGCCCGAGCTCGACGCGGTGACTGCGCTGTCGGGCAGTGGCCCGGCCTACTTCTTCCTTGTCGTCGAGGCGATGATCGACGCCGGTGAGAACCTCGGGCTTCCCCGTGAGATCGCGACACAGCTCGTGGTGCAGACGGCGTCAGGTGCCGCGGCGATGCTGCGCTACACCGACGAGAGCCCCACTGCGCTGCGGGAGGCGGTGACGTCCAAGGGCGGCACGACCGCAGCGGCACTGGCCGAGCTCGAGCGAGCGGGGCTGCGGGCCATGTTCGCGAACGCGCTCGGCGCGGCTGCAGTGAGGTCGCGCGAGCTCGCGCAGGAGCTCTCGACATGACCGGTTGAACGGGCGCTGATGCAGGCCCGCGCATAGGCTCGACCGGTGCGCTCCAGGAGATCGATCGTCGTCACCGTGGTCGTTCTGGCCATCCTGGCAACGGTTGTGGGCGGCGTGCTGTTCGTGCGACGGGGCCCCGTCGTGACCGGTGTGGCCACCGCGCACGTCGGGCGTTCCACGGTGCAGGAGGTCGTGGAGGCGCCGGGCGCGGTTGCCGCTCGCGCGACCGCGACCCTGACGAGTCCCACCAGCGGCAGCGTCGCGTCGCTCGCCGTGCGCGACGGTCAGCGCGTACGCGCGGGGCAGGTGCTCGCCGTTCTCGCCTCTCCCACCGCCCAACGCCAGCTGCGCCAGGCCCGTGACGCCGATGCACAGGCGAGGTCGGCAGGCACCGTCGACATGCCGGCATCGGGGCTGGGCCCGCAGCAGGTGGCCGCCGACAAGGCGGCGAGGTCGGGGTTCGACCAGGCTCGCGCGGCGGCCAACGCCATTCCCGATCCCACAGCACGCGCACAGGCACTGACCGCCGTGGTGTCGGCCGAGACGCAGTACACCGCCGCCCGCAGCGCGGCTGACGACGCCGTCGCGCGCTTCGATGCCGGCATCGGCAGCCTGAGCAAGGCGCTCGGCTCGCTCGCCGGCGCGCAGCGCATCCAGACCCGTGCCGCCGTCTCCGTCGCCGAGCAGGCGGTTGGCGCACTGACGATCCGCTCGCCGATCGGCGGCGTCGTGGCCCTCGGCGGCCCGGCTTCGGCGGCCGGGCCCGGCGCCTCCGGCGGCGACCTCTCGGGCGTGCTGAGCTCGCTGCCCTCGGCCCTGCAGGGACAGGCCGCATCGGTGCTCGGTGGGGCGGGGGGCGGCTCTTCGGCAGCGACCTCCGGGGCGATCGAGGTCGGCACTCCGGTCAGCAACGGCACGGCTCTGGCGACGGTGACCGACTCGTCGGAGCTCGCGCTGACTGCCGACGTCGACGAGACCGACGTGCTGCTCGTCGCGCCGGGGGTGCATGCTTCGGCCGAGCTCGATGCGGTTCCGGGTGCCAGCTATGGGGCAACCGTCACGGCGGTCGAGCCAGCTCCGGTGTCCTCGGCACGTGGTGGCGTGAGCTTCCGCGTACGCCTGCGGCTCGATGCGGGAACGGCCGACGACGGCTCCGTCGCTCCGACGCCGAGGCCGGGGATGAGCGCGGTCGTCGACCTTCGGGTGCGCACGGCGAAGAACGTCGTCAGCGTTCCCGTGTCCGCGGTCATCCGTGACGGGCAGCGCGACACCGTGTGGCTGGTGCAGGCCGGGCGCCTCGAACAACGCGCCGTGCGGCTCGGCGCGCAGGGGGAGGACGCCGTCGAGATCACCGAAGGCGTCAACGAGGGCAGCGTCGTGGTCGTGCGGGGTGCTGACCGCGTCCACCAGGGACAGCGGCTGACGTGACCGCGCCGGCCGTCGAAGCCCGGGATGTCACCCGCACCTACGAGCTCGAGGGCGTCTCGGTCCACGCGCTGCGCGGCGTCTCCCTGCGCATCGACAGCGGCGAGTTCGTCGCGATCGTCGGACCGTCGGGATCGGGGAAGTCGACGCTCATGCACCTGCTCGGCTGTCTCGACCGGCCCACCGCCGGAAGCCTTCGCATCGGCGGCCGCGAGGTCGCGACACTGAACGACGACGAGCTCGCCGATCTGCGCAACCACACCATCGGCTTCGTGTTCCAGAGCTTCCAGCTGATGGCGCGCACCACGGCTGTCGACAACGTCGGCCTGCCTCTGGTCTATCGCGGTGTCGGGCGGGCCGAGCGCCGCCGCCGGGCGGTGCTCGCATTGGAGCAGGTGGGTCTCGGACACCGGCTCACGCACCGGCCCGTGCAGATGTCGGGAGGTGAACAGCAACGGGTGGCCATCGCCCGTGCCCTGGTGGGCGATCCGGCGCTGCTGCTCGCTGACGAGCCCACCGGAAACCTCGACACGCGCACGGGCGACGAGGTCATGAAGGTGCTGCGCCGGCTCAACGAAGAGGCCGGTGTGGCCATTGCGCTCGTCACCCACGACATCGCGGTGGCCGCGCAGGCTCGCCGTCAGGTGCACGTGCGTGACGGCGTCGTCGAGCTCGACACCGGTCAGCCCGGTGCCGTCATGGCGCCCGCGTGAGGTCGGCCGAGGCCTTCCGAGTGGCACTCGACGCGCTGCGCGCCAACCGCCTCCGTTCGGCTCTCACCATGCTCGGCGTCATCATCGGCGTCGCAGCCGTCGTCGTCCTCGTCGCGATCGGCAGCGGTGCCAAGCAGGAGGTCACGTCGGAGGTCGAAGGACTCGGGTCCAACATCCTGCTCGTAGTGCCGGGCAAGTTCGAGTTCGG
>CAXSDR010000063.1:0-4472 GCA_964236445.1 uncultured Motilibacteraceae bacterium
CTTGCGGTTCAGCTGGTGCGCGGCCTCGGCCAGCGACCCGGACAGCGACGGATAGACCGTGAACGCGTGCGCCACCTGGTTGACGGACAGGCCGAGCGACACGGCGATTGCCACCGGATGGATCAGCTCGGAGGCGCGCGGCGCCACGACCACGCCGCCGACGACCGTGCCCGTGCCACGACGGGCCATGAGCTTGACGAAGCCGTCGGTGATGCCGAGCATCTTGGCGCGCGCGTTGGTGGCCAGGGGCAGCTTGACGATGACGGCGTCGATCTCGCCCGCCTCGACCTCGGCCTGCGACCAGCCGACCGTCGCGATCTCCGGGTCGGTGAACACGTTCGCGCAGACGGCGCGCAGGTTGATCGGTGCCACCGCCTCGCCGAGCGCATGCCACATGGCGATGCGCCCCTGCATCGCGGCGACCGACGCGAGCATCAGGACGCCGGTGCAGTCACCCGCGGCATAGACCCCGGGGGCGCCGGTGCGCGACACCTTGTCCACCTCGATGAAGCCACCCCGGTCGAGCGTCACGCCTGCCTCGGTCAGCCCCAGCCCGACGGTGTTGGGCACCGAACCGACCGCGAGCAGGCAGTGGCTGCCCTCGATGGTGCGCCCGTCGGCCAGCGACACGACGACACCGTCGGGGGTGCGGCGTACGCCCTCGGCACGGGAGCGGGCGAGCACCACCATGCCGCGGCGCGTGAGCACCTCCTCGATCACGCCCGCGGCATCGGCGTCCTCCGAGGGCAGCACGCGGTCCCGGGATGAGACCAGGGTCACGCGCGAGCCGAGGGCGAGGTAGGCCGAGGCGAACTCGGCGCCCGTCACGCCCGAGCCGACGACGACGAGGTGCTCGGGCAGCTCGTCGAGGTCGTAGACCTGGGTCCAGGTGAGGATGCGCTCGCCGTCGGGCTGCGCGTCGGGCAGGACCCTCGGGTGGGCGCCGGTGGCAAGCAGGACCGTGTCGGCGGCAACCGTCTCGGGCTCGCCGCCGGCATGACCGGGCGTGACGAGCACGCGGCCGGGGCCGTCGAGGCAGCCGGTGCCCCGCACGAGGCGTACGCCCTCACGGGCCAGGCGCGCGGCGATGTCGTCGGACTGCGCTGTAGCGAGCCGTTTGACCCGGCCGTTGACGACCGCCAGGTCGACCCCGGCACTGCCGTCCGTGCGCACCCCCAGCTCGCCGGACCGGCCGGCGAGAGCCACGACCTCGGCGACGGCGATGAGAGTCTTGGACGGCACGCAGTCGGTGAGGACCGCCGACCCGCCGAGCCCGTCGCGGTCCACGACGGTCACCTGGGCCCCGAGCCGGGCCGCCACCAGCGCCGCCTCGTAGCCCCCTGGTCCGCCCCCGACGATGACGATGCGCTGCGACTTGGACACGTCCCCATTCTCCACGCCGGGCGTGGGCCCTACGCTTGGCCTCCGTGCCGACCTACGCCGCGTACGGCAGCAACCTCGACGTCCACCAGATGGCCCAGCGAGCCCCTCACTCGCCGCAGCGCGGCACGGGCTGGCTCAGCGGCTGGCGCCTCACCTTCGCCGGCATCCACACGCCCTCCGGTGGCGCACTCGCCACGGTCGTGGAGGACAACGACCCCGAGCACCAGGTGTTCGTCGCGCTCTACGACCTGTCCTCTGAGGACGAGCGCCAGCTCGACGCCTGGGAGGGGGTGGCGCTGGGGAGCTTTCGCAAGGTGACGGTGCGCGTCAACACGTTGCAGGGCGAGGAGAAGGCCACGATCTATGTGGTGGACGACTACGAAGGTGGCCTGCCGACGGCGCGCTACCTCGGTGGCATCGCGCAGGCCGCCTGGGCGGCGGGAGCGCCGCCGGACTATGTGATGGACCTGCGCACCCGGCCCTGCTCGTCGACCTAGGGCCTGTGAGACTTCTGGCCATGAGCGAGACGACGGGCGACGACGCGACCGGCATGGCCCTGCGCCGCGAGGACCGCGAGCAGGCACGCACCGAGGCGGAGAACTTCGCCTCGCACGAGCACCGCCACAGCGACGACACGGTCGACATGACCGATGTCGCCCAGGCGTGGCTCGCCGACGACCCTGACCCACAGACCCGCGACGAGCTCATCGCCTTGCTGAAGGCCGGCGACTCACGTGGTCTGGCACAGCGGTTCCAGGGCCGCCTGCACGTCGCGCCGCACGGGCTCGTGGGCACCCACGGTGCCGGGCCTGCCCACCTCAACCGCGTCACCGTCGCCAAGCTGGCCAGCGCCCTCGCCGGCTTCCTGCGAGCCCGCGGCCACGGTCACCTCCTACTCGTGCGCGACCAGGACGTGCTGTCGGCACGGCTGATCGACGACATGGCCGAGATCCTGCTCGGCGCGGGGCTGCAGGTCGCCTACCTCGCCGGCAAGGTCGACTCGATCGCGCCCGCGATGGCATCGGCCGGCGCCGACACCGCGATCGTCGTCTCGGGCGACGCCGACCGCACCACCCTCGCGCTGTACGTCGGCGAGGGCATCGGGCTCAACGCCGCCGAGGCGGGCGAGCTGGACGCCGCGATGGCGACGGCCGGCCCGCTCATGTCGATGCCGCGCGGCGACCTCGGCCGGCTCCGGGTCCTCTAGCCCGCTCTAGCCCGGAGCTGACGGCTCAGCGTCCGGTCGTCCCGTCGATCCGCTCCCGCAGCAGGTCGGCGTGGCCGTTGTGTCGGGCGTATTCCGCGATCATGTGCACATAGATGAGCCGCAGCGAATGCGCTTCGCCGTGGACGTCGACGGTGTGCTCGAACGACAGCCCGCCGGCCGCCTCGTCAGCGAGCCGGCACTCCTCGGCATAGCGCGCGAAGTCGGCCTCGGCGTGAGCGGGTTCGAGCCGGTCGAAGTCGGCGGACCTGCCGTCACCAGGGTCGTAGAGGCCCTCGAGATCCTGGCCTGCGGCACGCTGGCGGAACCAGATGCGCTCGACCTTGGCGAGGTGGCGCACCAGCCCGAGCAACGACAGGTTCGACGGTGCCGCGGACCGCTGCGCGAGCTGCTCCCCCGTCAGGCCTGCGCAGATGCTCAGCAGGGTGTAGCGCTGCCAGGCGAGGAACCCCTCGAGGATCGGGCGGTCGACGCCCGTCAGTGGGCCGTCGCAGAGCGCAGGCGGGGTGGGGGCGATCCAGGCGGTGGTCATCGCCCCAGCCTGTCCCATGGGCTCTGCCCGGACCAACGCCCCGGGAGACCGCAGCTGAACTCGTGCCTGCAACGCTGCCCTCCCCCGGCGCCGACCGGGCCGCCGCCAGGCTCATCATCTCGTAACGGACTGTTAACCGTGGCGGCTGTGTACGTTTGTCGATCATGGATATGGTGACGCTCTGCTACTGTCCTGTTCGTCCTTTTTGCCGGGTCTCGGTTTGTCTCGGAGGTGGCTGTGCTCTCGCTCCTGCGGTCCGGCGTGGCCGCTTGCGCCACGCTGGGGACGCTCGGCCTCGCGCTCGTCGCGGCAGGCCCGGCCTTCGCCTACGAGGGCGGGCGACCTGGCCCGCACCGCGCCTCAGGCGGTCTACCCCCCGCGGCGCGTCATCTGCTGCAGCAGGCCCTCCCCCTGACGCCCCGACCGGCCTTGGACCCCGCACCCTCGCCCAGCCCGGCGCGCAAATACGCCGAGCCGTCGGCGCCAGTCGACCCGGTGCAGCCCGCCACCACTGCGCTCCCGGCGGCGCAGGTGATCGCCCGCATCAACGCCCAACGCCTCGCCCATGGTCTTCGGGCCTACCGCCCGCTTGCTGGTCTAGCCGCGAGCGGCCGGGCTCACGACCTCACCATGGCTGCGGGCTGCGGCCTGTCGCACCGCTGCGCGCGGGAGGCGGTGTTCTCTGCCCGCATCAGCGCGCAGGGGGTGCGGTGGCAGTCGGCGGGCGAGAACGTCGGCACAGGCAAGCCCGTCGCCAACACCACAGCAGCGATTGCGGCGATGGCACTGCGACTGACCGACACGATGTTCGCGGAGGTGCCGCCCAACGACGGCCATCGCCAGAACCTGCTGGACACCGACTTCCGCTACATCGGCGTCGACGTCTACCGCGATCCCCACGGCGCGGTGTGGATGACCCAGGACCTCACCGGCTGAAGCCGAGCCCACACGAGCCGCTGTCGGGGCTATCCAAGACGAGCGGCCGCTGTTACGGTCCGTGCGTCCGATTTGCCCGTTTGCACCACTCCCTCCCCCGGAGTTGCCTGTGCGTCACTTCACTCGCCCCGTCCTCGTCGGCTGCGCCGTCCTCGGCACCGTCGCGGCTTCGCTCACCGTCGCCAGTCCCGCCCTCGCGCATGGCAGCCTCCGCCCTGCGTACGCCATGGGCTGGCACCGGCAGGCGCAGGAGCCTCTCGCCTTGCCACCTTCGTCCGCCGCGCGCGCCCTGCCAGCCGGGCAGGTCCGGCGCCAGGCCTGGGGCGGTCGTCCGCACCCCACGGGTTCCCCGAGCCCCACGACGTCGGCAACGCCAAGGCCCACGCCGACCGCCAC
>CAXSDR010000063.1:4572-7573 GCA_964236445.1 uncultured Motilibacteraceae bacterium
CCACACCCACGGTGACCCCCACGCCCACGGTGATCCCCACGCCCAGGCCGACGCCTACACCTACACCTACGGTGATCCCCACGCCGACGCCCACCGTGACGGCCACGCCCATCCCCACGCCCATACCCTCGAGCGACCCGGCTGCCCAGGTCGTGGCGCACATCAACGCCGTGCGTGCTGCGAACGGCCTGCCCCCCTATGCCGTCCTCGCCGGCCTGAACGCCAGCGCCCACCAGCACGACCTCACGATGGCTGCCGGGTGCGGACTCTCGCACCAGTGCCCGGGCGAGGCCGCGTTCGGTGACCGCATCACTGCCCAGGGCGTCTCCTGGAGCTCCGCAGGGGAGAACATCGCCACCGGAGGTCTCGTGCCCAACACGGCGGCCGCCATCACATCGATGGCGATGGAGCTCACCGACGGCATGCTGGCCGAGGTCGCACCGAACGACGGGCACCGGCGCAACCTGCTCAGCTCGGGCTTCCACTTCATCGGCGTCGACATCTACCGCGACGCCGGCGGAACGGTCTGGATGACCCAGGACTTCACCAGCTGACCCAGCTGACAGCCGCAACGGGGGCTCGCGCCGCGAGCCCCCGTTGCGCTCGGCACACGCGTGTCAGCGGGCGGAGACCGGGTCGAGTCGAAGCGGTTCGTGGCGTTGCCGGGTGCAGCGCGGCGCAGACAGCCTCTGCTCAGGGCGCAGCCAGGTTCACTTTCCGGGGTGCCGCTGTCGCGTAACAGGATGGGCCGATCCCAAAAGTGGGAGAACGATCATGAGCCGGTGCGAGTCTGCGCGTGAACCGCCCACTGCCGGCTCAAGCGTCCGTACGCCGTTCCCTCACGGGACACACACCTGGTCGCCCCGTCAGGGGACAGGCGCACACACGGCCTCCCAAGAGCTCTCGCTCAGCGTGAGGTTGGGCGCGTGACCGAGCAGGACGTTCTGATCGAAGTGGTCGGCGAGGTCGACCAGGAGTTGGTCGATGCCTGGGCACGCCTGCTGCCCCAGCTCTCGTCCACGGCAGCCACCATCACCGCCGACCTCCTCGCGCAGATCGTGGCCTCAAGCAGCACCACCCTGCTCCTTGCCCGAATCGACGGCCAGATCGTGGGATCGTTGAGCGTCGTGCTGTTCGTCATCCCAACCGGAACCCGCGCTTGGATAGAGGACGTCGTCGTCGATGCCGGCGCGAGGCGACGAGGCGTGGGTGAAGCGCTGACCCGCGCCGCCATCACGTTCGCCGAGCAGCGCGGCGCGTGCACCGTCGACCTCAGCTCCCGCCCGTCGCGCCAGGCCGCCAACCGTCTCTACCAACGCGTCGGAATGCAACCCCGCGAAACGATCGTCTACCGGTACAACACCGCCGGGCACTGAGCCGTCTCAGCCTCGTCGCACTCGCATGCCGCAAGCTCGGAGGTGGTCCGGGCAGGGACCCCACAAGCGGCAGAACGATCATGAACACAGCCGATTTCGGCCTGGACCACCGACGACCGCCTCAAGCGTCCGTGCGCCGTTCCACAATAAGGGACGGTTGGACTTCGGCTGCCTCGCGAAGCCTCGGCCATCCCCGCAGAACCGAACACTCATGTGCAGGTCCCGGCGCTCGTCGGAGCCGGTACTCGCGAAACACTGCTCGCGGGCCAGTCCCTCCAACGCCAGCGATCGGCCATGGCGATCGGTGGGATCGGGGCGTGCACTACGTCGGGCGAAATCAGACAGTCGAAGCGCTTTGAAGGAGTTCAGCGAATAATTCGGAGGGTTTCTTCCAGCCTTGGTCTTACAGGGATCGGTCGTTGATTTCACCCGCGACGGCGGCGAGGTATTCTGGGTCGGCGGTGATGTCGGTGGATTTGAGGAAAAACTCGCGAAGGATCCTGTTGAGGTTCTCGTTGGAGCCGCGTTCCCAGGGTGAGGCCACCGCCAACGCCTTCGGTCGGGCACGCCCGCACGCAGGCGGCCGCGTCGGCGCCGCCCGCGCGGTAGACCACCCCCCCGAGCGCGGTGACCGACACACTTCGCCCCCCCTGAACCCAGCCCCTACAGCTCGGTCCGGCGGAACGCGAGCGCCGCGAGTGTGACGAGCCCAACCGCGAGCAGGAGCGATGTCAGGACGGGCCACAGCACGGCGGCGTCCTTCCCGGCCAGCAGCGAGCGGGGCACCGTCATGAGAGCCACCGGTGAATACGTTCCCAGGGGCTTCCAGATCGTCGCAATCGACGCCAGCGCGTAGGCACCAAGTCCGGCGCCCGCCGCTCCCGCAGCCGAGTCGATAAGCACAGATAAAAGTATCATCAAGGCGATGAAGAGAACGCCGAACACGAGCCACACAAGCGAAGCGGACCATAGCGCAGATCCTGGTGCCTGCCCGAAGACCGCCGCAGTGACCCCCCACGTAATAAGGGACCCGGCAATCACCAGGATTGCAAGGAACGCCGAGTGGACGACCGCCTTGGCCATGATGAATGCGTTCCGCGAGACCGGCTTGGTGAGCACCAGAACTGCTGTCCCGCTCCTGCGTTCGGACGAGATGATGCTTCCGTAGATGATGATCAGCGCGAACAGAGCGATTCCCGACAGGTTCTTGATCCATTGCGCGTAGGCGTCCTGGTAGGTCGGTGTCGGCATCACCAACCCTTTGAATTGGTCGCCAGCCACGGCGCCCACGAACTGGGGAGTAAACTTAGCGACCACTGGCCCGGTCAGCGCGAAGAACAACAGGATGCCGGGCAGAACCCAGACTCGCCAGGTTCGGAGGATTTCTCGGGCCTCCTTATGCGCAAACACCGCAAGTCCGCTCACGGCTGACCGTTTCCGACGAGCTCAACGAAGACCTCTTCGAGTCCCATCTCGCCTGCTTCCATGCGGTACAACCCCATCCGCAGTGCCGCGACCATGGCCGGAATCTGCCGTTGGGCTGCGTCCATGTCCGTCACCGTGATCACGATCGCGCCTCCGGGCTTCTGCATGAGCGCCGTTACCCACGTCTGTTGTGCGATCTG
>CAXSDR010000063.1:7673-21613 GCA_964236445.1 uncultured Motilibacteraceae bacterium
CTGGTCGGCACCATGGGTGACCTCGACTTCAACCTTTTGCCGTGCGTAACGCGCCTTGAGCTCTTCGATCGGCGCTTGGGCTACCACGCGACCGCGGCAAAGAATCGCCACCGTGTCGCAGACACGCTCGACGTCGGCAAGGATGTGCGTGGAGAAGAAGACGGTGGTGCGCCCACGCAGCGATACGAGCATGTCCAGAACTTCCTTGCGTCCCATTGGGTCGAGCGCGCTCGTTGGTTCGTCGAGCAGCAGCAGCCTCGGTGCGTTGATCAGGGCCTGGGCTACACCGAGACGCTGTTTCATGCCGCGGGAGTAGCTACCTAGCTTCGTGTCCACATCGCAGAGTCCAGCCAGGTCGAGCAGCATCTCGAGACGCTCGTCGAGCACTCGACGCTGGATCCCGAACAGACCTCCAGCGAAACGAAGGAACGCCTGCGCTGTCATCCACTCGTAGAAGCCAGGCACGTCAGGCAGGAAGCCGATCTGTGCGCGTACCGCGTTGCCGGTCGCGGCTACGTCTTGGCCGAGCATCTGCACGGAACCGCATGTGGGACGCGCGAGCCCAGCTAGAATGCGCAGAGCCGTCGTCTTCCCGGCTCCGTTGGGGCCGAGGAACCCAAATATCGAGCCTTCCTCGACAACCAGATTTACCGCGTCGAGGGCACGTTTCTCGCCGTAGACCTTGGTTAGCTCGGCTGTCCGTATCGCGCAGCTCATGGCCGGTCGGTGCCGTCGAGTGGCCCGTAGAGGTTATCGGCGACACTGGCGGTGCGATTGGATGATGGACGCGAGCGCGCCGCATCGTCGCCGAGAACGGCTGGCCTACGACCGGCCACCAGGTAGATGATCGCGCCGATGGGGTTCACCAAGAAGATGATTCCGACCCAGATCCACTTGTTGGCGAAGACTACCTGGTCAATCGGCCGTCGGAACAGATCGACCAGAGCCATCACGACGACCAGGATCTCGACGACGATCAACAAACCCAGAGCCACGAGACCCCACACCGGAACTGCGGACGCGTCCATACTCACACCTTTTCGTTGAGTTGCCCACCGGTCACTTCGCCGTTCCCAGCCGATGGCGACATGCCACGAGCAACATCGGCAGAACGCTCGAACTGTAGCCGACATTGCACACCTCTTGCATTACAGATGTCGTGACGGCGCTCGTCTGATTCTCCCGACTAGCCCGGCTGTTGCATGACATCGTTGGTGATCATGGTCCCGGGTTGTCAAGCAGGAGCGGGGCTGATTGTGACATTCCGCTGTGACAAGGCGACCCACTGGTTCCGCTCGGTGTCCTCTGCCAGTGAGTTTTCGGACCTGTCCCGCGTTCGATTCACGCTACGCTGGTGTATTTCGGGGGGATGGTATGGACTTCGTGGGGGGTTGTAGCCCTGAGTGAAGTCGCGGCCGTAGCGCGGGAGCTCGGCGAGCGGTTCGGTTCGGGAGCCGCTCTGCGAGAGCGGCATCGATCGAATCAGATATGAGGAATGGTAGCACCGGCGTGGTGGTCTTGGGCGCGGTGATGCTGTCCAGCCTCCTGGCATCGGAGCAGATCTGACGCGGCCGAAACGGCATCCTGTCCCTGCAGGGGTGCCGGTCGCCGGCGGATCATCAGCCCGTGACCACCAGCGCCGCCAGGATCGCCAACAGCAGCGAGCCGGTGAGCAGGAGCGGACCGTCCCAGTGCAGCCCCACCGGCTCAGCGGTTCCTGCGACCGGGCGGGACACGACGTCCTCCCAACGCGCTGTCACGCGCCGCGACACCCGGCTCTCGTCCGGCAGCTCCGGTGCGTCGCTCGCATAGCACAACGGCCGGCGCCGACGTCTGGGGCGCGGACCGGATGCCCAGGCGGCGTAGGTGCCCCCCTGCGTACGGATCTCCAGCGACCACCGACCACCGACGGAGCTGACGGCTCGCCATGGCACCCGCACGGTGCGCAAGGGGTTGACGAGCGTCACGGCCTGCTCGTCGATCACGAGCTCCGGGCGCCAGGCCAGGGCATAGACCCCGAGGCTGAGCAGGCCGAGCACGACGAGTGAGAGCGCGGCAGACCTGCCATGCCCCCGATGCACCACGTCGATCGCGAGCAACATCGCGAGCACCAGCCACGCGAGGGCACAGACGCGGCCGAGCTCGCTGCGGTGCACCTCGACCCCGCCCGGCGGGTCGACCGGCGCGCTGCCTCCGGGCGTCAGGGGCGGGCCGGTGCTCACGGGCGCATCCTGCCCCACGACCTCCTGCCCGTCCCTCACCCGACCTGCAATCACACAGCAGGTGAACCCGTCACCGTCGCCGCCGGCGCGAGCACGCCGAAGGCGATGAGCACCTCGATCTGGTGCATCTTGACCACCGGCAGCGTGCGGCGCTCGAGGTCGAGCACCTGCGGGTCACGGCTCACCTGACGCGCAAGGCCCGTCGCGATATAGGTACGCCGGTGGGCAGCAGCCTGCGTACGCAACCAGTTGCGGTCGAATGCCAGACCGCTGAGCCCATCGAGCTTGGCCACCACGGCCGCGTCGGGCGGCAGGACAGCGGTGGGCAACGTCACGCGACGGGCCGCCGCCAGAGCACGGACCTGCTTCAGGTGCACGGTGTGCTGTGCCCGGATCTGCAGGCCGATCCGCTTCGTCCCGGCGGTGCTCGCCTTGCTCACAGCCTGCGTGCCGCTCGCGATCTCGAAGAGGTCGGCGGCAGCAGCGGCGCGCAACCACGTGGCGTCGACTGCGGTCGCCTGTGCAGCGGTGGCCGCCTTGTGAGCACCGGCGGGCGCGGGCGCCGCGTAGGCCGACGCGGGTGCGAGCCCGAAGGCGAGCGCTGCCGTGATGACAGCGGGCACGGACGTGGACAGTTTCATCGAGTTTCTCCCGGCAGTCGGCTCATCTGGTGACGGGCGACGGGTGCCCGGCGACAGGCGCCTAAACGGATCGCCGCATCGACCAGCCGATAGGGTCGGCCTCACGTTCCGCACCTGAGTTCGACCCTGCGTGACACTGGCGGGCAAGCCCTCAAGGCAGCGGCCCTGCCGGTCGATGCGGAGGTCATGGGTGTGAAGGCGGGCGACGACGTACGCATCATCCGCCCGGCGGCGGTCCTCGACGAACGCGCCGCACACCGGGTGCTCGAGCAGCTGCGTCGCCTCGATGTGGCCTCGGGCGGCGTCTGGAACGCGACCTCGTCACTGTGGCAGCGCTATGACAGCCCGTGGAACGGCCCGGGCGGTACGCGTGGCACGTCGTTCCTGGTCGGCTCCATCGCCGTGGCCTACGACAGTCCGCACCGCCACGAGATCATGCTCTACAAGGCAACCGTCAGCGAGCGCGGCGTCGACGGCGGCTGGAACGTCGAGGGCCTCTGCGACGACGCGTTGTCGTGGAGCGGGCTCACGCTCGCGACCTGCCCTCGAGCCGAGCTCGTCGACCCGCCGGTGCGTGACCCCTTCAAATACAAGCGCGACTAGCCGGCGTCGCCCGTCCGTTCCCATTCGTGGCGCAGGTCGGCATCGCCGAAACCGTGCGGCAACAGCTCTGCCACGGTGACGTCGCCGCCTTCGAGCAGCACCCGGCACCCGCTTCCACCATGCTCGAGCAGCAGCTGGCGGCAGCGCCCGCACGGTGCCAACAGCTGCCCGTGTCCCCCGACGGCGACGATCGCCGCAAGCCGGCCGCCGCCGCCTGCGTGCAGGGCCGACACGATGCCGCACTCGGCGCACAGCGTCAGGCCGTACGACGCGTTCTCCACGTTGCACGCAACCAGCAGCCGGCCGTCGGACGTGACCGCGGCCGCCCCGACCGGGAAGCGCGAGTAGGGCGCATGGGCGTTGCGCGCCGCGGCGCCGGCCGCTGACCGCAGCGACTCCCAGTCGATCGCGGCGGCTCCGTCAGACACTGTCCGGCCCGACGGAGTGCGTCGCGAACAGCGCTGTCGCGACGAGCACACGTGCCCCGATGGCGACTGCCCGCTCGTCGACATCGAAGGATCCCTGGTGCAGGTCATGGATCACCCGGTCACCCGGGCATGCGGTGCCGAGGCGTCCCATGCTGCCCGGCACCTGCTCGGTATACCAGGCGAAGTCCTCGCCGCCGAGGCTCTGCTCGGCCGCCGCGACGCTCTGCTCACCCTCGACCGCGCGCACCGCGGCTGCCAGCAGCTCGGTGCACGCGGCGTCGTTGTCGACCGGTGGAACGCCCGGGCGGTAGTCGACCTGCGCGGTGACGGCATAGGGAGAGAGGACGGCATCGACGAGACCGCGCACCATCTCGGGCGCCGACTGCCAGACGGCGCTGTCGAGGCAGCGCACGGTGCCCTCGACCTCACCGCTCATCGGGATGGCGTTGGCCGCTGACCCGGCGGCGATGCGCCCCCAGACCAGGCTCAGCCCGGCGCGCGGGTCGACGCGGCGGCTGAGCGCGGCGGGCAGCTCCGTGACCACCTTCCCGAGCGCGTGGACGAGGTCTGCGGTGAGGTGCGGGCGTGCCGTGTGCCCACCCGGACCCGAGAGCCGCACCGTCAGCCGGTCGCAGGCCGCGGTGATCGCACCGATCCGCACGCCGACGCTGCCCACCTCGAGCCGCGGGTCGCAGTGCAGGGCGAAGACCTCGTCGACATCGTCGATGCGCCCGCTGGCGAGCACGTCGAGGGCACCACCGGGCATGAGCTCCTCGGCAGGCTGGAAGATCAGCCGCACCCGGCCGGCGAGCTTGCCCGCGCGTGCGAGGTCGCCGAGCACGAGCCCCGCCCCGAGCACGGCTGCGAGGTGGACGTCATGGCCGCAGGCGTGCGCCATGCCGGGCACGACCGAGCGATAGGGGACGTCCTTGAGGTCGGCCACGGGAAGGGCGTCGATGTCCGCGCGCAGACCGACGGCGCGGTCACCGTCGCCGATGTCGCAGGTGAGCCCGGTGGAGTCGGGGAGCAGGCGCGGCGCCAGGCCGGCACGCTCCAAGCGGTCGAACAGGACCTTCGTGGTGCGGAACTCAGCGCGCCCGATCTCCGGGTGGGCATGCACGTCGCGTCGCAGCGCGAGCAGCTCGGGCTCGTAGGTCGCCATGCGAGCCGTCACCTCGCCTTTGAGGCCGCCGACGGTCAGGTGGTCGCCGCCCGGATGAACGTCAGAGGCCACGTTCGCGGCGCGTGCGATGTCCACAGGAGGAAACTACCGAACTGCGGCGGCACCTTCGGCGCATCCGCTGTCGACGAGGTCCGCTCGAGCGTCGGGAAGACCAACGACGTCACGCAGCGTCACAGCTTCATGCGCGGCGACGGTGACCCCGTCCCGGCCGGCACGCTTGGCGACGTAGAGCGCCGCATCGGCCCGGCCCACCAGCGCCTCGCCGGTCTCGCCGTGGACGGTGACCGCGACCCCCAGGCTCACCGTCACGGGAAGGAGGGCAGCGCGTACGCCGTGCAGCACCCGGTGCGCGATCGCCGCCGCATGAGCCGCGTCCTCCACCATGAGGATCGCCGCGAACTCGTCGCCGCCGAGCCGGTAGGCACGGTCGGCTCCCCGCAGCACTCCCGACATCGCCTCCGCTGTCGAACGCAGCACACCGTCGCCCCAGAGGTGCCCCTGCGTGTCGTTGACCTGCTTGAAGTGGTCGATGTCGAGCGTGACGACGGCCACGGTCCCGCATCCCGGCACGGCAAGCGCGCGACGCAGGTCGTCGAAGAACGCCGCGTGGTGGCCGAGGCCCGTCAGGGGATCACGGGTCGCCATGTCCGACACGGCCTGCAGCGCGTCGAGGGTCCGCAGTGCCCCCGCACCGAGCGCGCCCAGGAGTTCGAGCACCTCCGCTGCCGCGGTGCCCGCAACGTGGGCCGGGACCTCGTCGGCGAGCACCACGACCCCGACGCGCTGCCCTTGGGCCACGAGGGGCACGACACAGGTCGCTACGGCGCCGAGCGCCTCGAGCGCAGCGCCCGGATGGGGCACGGCGTCGATCTCCCCAGGCACGCCGCCCGCTCCCGTGCTCCAGAGCGAGGCACCCGTGCCGGTCGCCGTGACCAGGTCGGCATAGAGCTCTGACGGAGCCGCCGCCAGCGCCGGGGTCAGGGGACCCGCAGCCGCGCACACACGCCAGCGCGAAGCCGCCGAGTCGTGGCGCTCGGGCACGGCGACGACCGCGCTGCTCATGCCTCCAAGGTCGAGCGCGGCGTCCGTGAGCTTGGCGATGGCCTCGTCCCAGGTCGCCGCCGCCGTGAGGCCGACCGCGTGACGAGCGAAACGGCGCAGCGCGACCGGGCTCACCGGGTCGGCGGGCGTACGCAGCTGGAGCTCGAGGTCCGACGCCAGATCGCGCACCACCACCCAGCGCGGGTCCTCGTGGGGCAGCGACTCACGTCTGACGACCTCCAGGAGGCCCACGACGCGATCCCGGACGCGCACCGGCTGACGCAGCCGGAACCCCTCGGGCACGGCGGTGACGCGGCCGAGGGAGGAGGCGTCGACGTGCACAGGGAGCCCGTCGCGCACGACGGGGCGCCCACGAGCGGCCATGACGCGTAGCCGCCCTCCGTGCACGAGATAGAGCGTCGCCAAGCCGAAACCGAGGCCGACCAGCTGGTCGAGCGCATGGTCATAGCCGGAGCCGGCGTCGAGCGCGCCACCAGCGTCGTTCGTGCTGCTCGGGGCCATGCCCTCATGCTTGCGGTCCTCGTGCCGGGCGGCGTCACCCAAGTGGGTGGTCTCTGCACGCGCGCAGTCAGCTCGGCCCACGCTTTGCGCTCACTGGAAGCTGTCCACGAGTGGCGACGCGAGACGTGAGCGGTCACCTCCGACGGCTGCGGAAGCTCCGACGTGATCGTCGCGAGCGATGCCTGTCAGGACGTGATCCGACCCTTGACCTCTGCGTCGTAGCACTCGAACCCCTCCAACAGTTCCCGCGCGCCTGAGCCGGAGACGGCGGCATCGCGTCGAAGGTGGCCAGCAGGATGCGGACACTGTCGTGGACGCCCGCCTCTCCGCAGTGCCTTTCACGCAGTCCCCCGCGAGGACGCCACCACGTGGCAGCAAAGGAGCTGATCGTTGCGCGAGCATGAATCTGCGTTGATACGTTGGAACCGCTCGAGCGGCCCCGCCGACTGATGCGTTCCCCTGGCTCGCAAGCCGGTAGCGCCCATGGTTCAACAGATCTCATGCCCACGTTCCCGCGTGGGAAGTGCTCGTTCAGCAACACGGACATGCGCCGGGCTACGCAGCGCAAGGCTTGGTCGTCTCCCGTCCCAGAACGTCAACCGTCGGCGCCGTGAACGTGATACGCGACTCAGGCCGCTCGGGGAGCCGGTGGCGCGCCCGCGGCTAGTATGAGGACGCCGGGCACCTGCCCGGCCGAGACGTCGCAGCGGCTCCTGATCGGTCGCGCGTGCTCGTTCCCAGCCTTCCAGTCTGGAGACGCGATGGTCAAGGCGCCGGCGGGCACGCTCTACCGGGGTCGTGAAGGTATGTGGTCCTGGGTTGCCCACCGCGTTACCGGCGTGCTTGTCTTCTTCTTCTTGTTCGCCCATGTGCTCGACAACGCACTGACCCGGGTCAGCCCTGATGCCTACGACCGCGTCATCGCGACCTATAAGAACCCCATCGTGAACATGGCAGAGGTCGGCCTCGTCGGAGCTGTCATGTTCCACGCCTTCAATGGGCTTCGATTGATAGCCGTCGATTTCTGGGCCAAGGGCCCGCGTTATCAGCGGCAAATGCTGTGGGCCGTGGTCAGTGTGTGGCTCATCATGATGGCTGGATTCCTCTATCCCATCACCCAACACACCTGGCACTATCTGTTCGGGAAAGGCTGAGATGGTCGCCGAGAGCGTCGCACCGACGACCACGCCTCGCCTCGAGGCGCCCCGCAGCCCCGGCAGCAACCGGCGGCGCATGGAGCGCTCATCCAGACGATCCAACTTCGAGCTCTACGCCTGGCTTTTCATGCGGCTGTCAGGCTTGCTTCTCGTCTTCCTCGTTCTCGGCCATCTCCTGATCATGCTAGTGCTCGACGGCGGCGTGCAGCGGATCAACTGGGCTTTCGTGTCAGGCCGGTGGGCGAGCCCGTTCTGGCAGACATGGGATCTCCTGCAGCTGTGGCTCGCCGAGCTGCACGGTGTCAACGGACTGCGAACGATCGTCAACGACTACGCCGAGAACGACTCGACCAGGCTCCTGCTCAAGGGCACGCTCTACGTCTCAGCGGTCCTGGTGCTTTTCCTCGGCACCCTCGTCATCTTCACGTTCGACCCCAACATCAGCTGAGAGCGCAGACTCACCATGCAGATCCACCGCTATGACGTGGTCATCGTCGGCGCCGGCGGCGCCGGCATGCGGGCTGCGCTCGAGTCCGGCACGCGAGCCCGCACCGCAGTTCTCACCAAGCTCTATCCCACGCGCTCCCACACCGGCGCGGCACAGGGCGGCATGTGTGCCGCCCTCGCCAACGTCGAGGAGGACAACTGGGAGTGGCACACCTTCGACACGGTCAAGGGCGGCGACTACCTCGTCGACCAGGACGCCGCGGAGATCATGTGCCGCGAGGCGATCGACGCCGTGCTCGACCTCGAGAAGATGGGGTTGCCGTTCAACCGCACTCCCGAGGGCCGCATCGACCAGCGCCGGTTCGGTGGCCACACCCGTGACCACGGCAAAGCCCCCGTACGCCGGTCCTGCTATGCCGCCGACCGCACGGGCCACATGATCCTGCAGACGCTCTACCAGCAGTGCGTGAAGCACGAAGTCGACTTCTACAACGAGTTCTACGTCCTCGACCTGCTCATGGTGGAGGGCCGCACCGCAGGCGTCGTCGCCTACGAGCTGGCCACGGGCGAGGTGCACGTGTTCCAGGCGAAGTCGGTGGTGCTCTCCACAGGTGGTGTGGGCAAGGTCTACAAGACGACGTCCAACGCGCACACCCTCACCGGTGACGGCATGGGCATCGCGTGGCGCCGCGGCATCCCGCTGGAGGACATGGAGTTCTTCCAGTTCCACCCGACAGGGCTTGCCGGGCTGGGCATCCTGCTCTCGGAGGCTGCGCGCGGAGAAGGGGCCATCCTGCGCAACAGCGAGGGCGAGCGCTTCATGGAGCGCTATGCACCGACGATCAAGGACCTTGCGCCTCGCGACATGGTCGCGCGCGCCATCCACACCGAAATCCGCGAGGGTCGCGGCTGCGGCCCCAACAAGGACTACGTCCACCTCGACCTGACGCACCTGCCCCGCGAGCAGATCGACGCGAAGCTGCCCGACATCACCGAGTTCGCACGCACCTATCTCGGTGTCGAGCCCTACACCGAGCCGGTGCCGATCGTGCCCACCGCGCACTACGCGATGGGCGGCGTCCCGACCAACGTCGATGCCGAGGTCCGCATCGACTTCACGACAACGATTCCGGGGCTCTACGCCGCCGGCGAGGTTGCCTGCGTCTCGGTGCATGGCGCCAACCGGCTTGGCACCAACAGCCTGCTCGACATCAACGTCTTCGGAAAGCGCGCCGGTCTCGCCGCTGCGGCCTACGCCAACTCCAACGAGTTCGTCGAGCTGCCACCAGAGCCTGCGGCCTATGTCGTCGAGCTTGTCGAGGGCATGCGGCGACCCGGCGGTGTCGAGCGTGTGGCGGCGATCCGCAGTGAGCTGCAGGCCACGATGGATCTCAACGCGCAGGTCTACCGCACCGAGACCACGCTCAAGCAGGCCGAGGCCGACATCGCGCTGCTCAAGGAGCGCTACCGCCAGATCTCCGTGCAGGACAAGGGCCAGCGTTACAACACCGACCTCCTCGAGGCCATCGAGCTCGGCTTCCTGCTCGACCTCGCCGAGGTCATCGTGGCGTCGGCGAAGGCGCGCAACGAGTCGCGTGGCGGTCACTTCCGCGAGGACTACCCCACCCGCGACGACGTCAACTTCATGCGCCACACGATGGCCCACCGTGAGGTCGACGAGAACGGCGACGTCGCGGTGCGCCTCGACTACATGCAGGTGACGAAGACTCGCTACGAGCCGATGGAGCGCAAGTACTAGTGGACGTCACCCTCAAGATCCGCCGATTCAACCCAGAGCTCGACAGCGAACCCCACTGGGAGGCCTATGTCGTGCCGTGCCAGCCCACGGACCGGGTGCTCGACGCGCTGCACAAGGTCAAGTGGGAGATCGACGGCACCCTGACCTTTCGGCGCTCGTGTGCCCACGGCGTGTGCGGCTCCGACGCGATGCGCATCAACGGCCGCAACCGCTTGGCATGCAAAGCGCTCGTGAAGGACCTGTCGCCGGACAAGCCGATCACCGTGGAGGCGATCAAGGGCCTGCCGCTGCTCAAGGACCTCGTTGTCGACATGGAGCCGTTCTTCGACGCCTACAAGGACGTCATGCCGTTCCTCATCACGAAGGGCGCCGAACCGACGCGCGAGCGGCTGCAGTCAGCAGAGCAGCGTGCGCGCTACGACGACACGACCAAGTGCATCCTCTGCGCGGCGTGCACCACGTCGTGCCCGGTCTATTGGACGGACGGGCAGTATTTCGGCCCGGCCGCGATCGTCAACGCGCACCGCTTCATCTTCGACTCGCGGGACGACGGCGCTCAGCAGCGGTTGGAGATCCTCAACGAGCGCGAGGGTGTGTGGCGCTGCCGCACCACGTTCAACTGCACCGAGGCTTGTCCGCGTGGGATCGAGGTCACGAAGGCGATCCAGGAAGTGAAGCGGGCGCTGATCACGCGAACGGTGTGAGATCGGGAAGAGCAGCGGACCGGCAGACGTTCTGATCCTCATGAAGCGCATCGGGTTCTTGTCCTTCGGTCACTGGTCGCCCTCCCCGCATTCCCAGGCCCGCTCTGCCTCGGACGTGCTGCTGCAGTCCATCGATCTGGCGGTCGCCGCTGAGGATCTCGGTGCGGACGGGGCGTACTTCCGGGTCCACCACTTCGCTAGCCAGCTCGCCTCACCCTTCCCGCTTCTCGCGGCAATCGGCGCACGCACGAGCACGATCGAGATCGGGACCGGCGTGATCGACATGCGCTACGAGAACCCGCTCTACATGGCCGAGGACGCCGGTTCCGCCGATCTGATCTCAGGCGGGAGGTTGCAGCTCGGGATCAGCCGGGGATCGCCCGAGCAGGTCATCGAGGGCTACCGCTACTTCGGCTACAACCCCGCCGAGGGCAGCGACGGAGCCGACCTCGCCCGCGAGCACACGCAAACCTTCCTCGACATGCTCACCGGTGAAGGTTTCGCCGAGCCGAACCCGCGCCCGATGTTCGCGAACCCACCCGGCCTGCTCCGCATCGAGCCGCATTCCGAAGGTCTGCGCCAGCGCATCTGGTGGGGAGCTGGGAGCCGCCAGACCGCCGAGTGGACGGGCGAGCAGGGGATGAACCTGATGAGCTCGACGCTTCTCGCCGAGGACACCGGCGTGCCATTCCATCAGCTGCAGGCCGAGCAGATCGAGCGTTTCCGCAAGGCCTGGGCCGGTGCAGGTCACTCCCGCGAGCCACGCGTCTCCGTCAGCCGCAGCATCTTCCCCATCGTCAACGACATGGACCGCGCCTACTTCGGGCGGGACGCCAGGTCGCAAGATCAGGTCGGCTTCCTCGACGGCACCAAAGCGCGCTTCGGCAAGACGTACGCCGGCGAACCGGACCAGCTCATCGAGCAACTGGCCCAAGACGAGGCCATCGCCGCAGCCGACACGTTGCTGCTCACGATTCCTAACCAGCTCGGGGTCGACTACTGCGCTCACGTGCTCGAATCGCTTCTGACACACGTCGCACCGGAGCTCGGCTGGCGCTGAGCCGAACCAACGCGTGAGCGGCGGGGGCTCATTCATAACGGTTGAGCCAAAAGATCCAAGAGGACGTGCCACCATTCCGAGCCGCGACCCTGCATTGCTGCGCCCACGTCCTCGAGTCACTCCTGACACGCGTCGCCCGAGCTCGGCTGCAGCTCAGTTCGGGCCGGGACAGCTGACGTCCGCCACCGTCGACGCCGACAGCTCGACCCGAAAATCCTGCGGTGCGTCCTGAAACAGCGACACGCAGATCCCGCGACCGGCGTACGTCGTCTCGACGAAGGCGACGTTCTTGACGTCCTGCGGCGTCGTACCGTCGAGATTCCCGTGCAGACCACGTCGCCACGTGCCCAGGGCCGACGACTTCTCCAGCTCGGCCACCAGCCGACTGCGCGAGACCGCCGTCTGGAACGTGGCGCCTGTGAACACCGCGGTTCCCGGGCTGTCGCCGGCTCCGTCGCCGCACCTGACATAGCGACTCACCTGCGCTGCCCCGCCGGGCGGCTGCGCCAGCACAGAAGTCGTGCCGAGCCGGGAAGCGAGGTCCTTGGCCTGCACGCTGCACGGCGGCGTGGCTAGCACGGTGCTCAGGGTCCAGGTGAACGCGAAGTAGCCGATCAACGACAGGACGGCCAGCACCCCGACCGCCAGCCCGAGAAGCAGCAGCCAACGACGTCTCGGCGGAGCATCGAGCTCGTCGTCACTCATCCCTGCATTGTGTCGCAGGACGAGCGCGCGGCTCACGACCCAGGCAGCACCTGGATCTTGCGGCCGACCCCGGCCTGGAACTGCGAGATGGCCTCGGGATAGTCCGACAGCGGCAATCGGTGGCTGATGAAGATGTCAGGATCCAGCACGCCGGCCGCGAACAGTTCGGCAGCACGTTCATAGCTGTGCAGCACGGCCATCGAGCCGGTGATGGTGATCTCCTGGTTGTAGATCTTGTAGGGCTCGATCGTTGCGCGCGCGGCATAGTCGGACACGCCGAACTGTAGGAACGTGCCGCCCTTCCCCACCCGGCTCAGGCCATCCTGGATCGCGCGCACGTTGCCCGTCGCATCGATGACGAGGTCCCACTTGCGCGGCCGAGCGATCTCGTCGGGCGACGCAGCCGTCGCCGATGCCCCGAGCTGCTTGGCTGTCTGCAATCGCTCAGGGTTGAGATCCACCACGTCGACGCTGGCCGCTCCGGTGCGCTTGGCCAGCTCGAGCATCATCAGACCCATCGTCCCCGAGCCGTAGATCAGCACGTGTGCCCCGAGCTGGCTCTTGAGCACGTCATAACCCCGAACGGCGCACGACAGCGGTTCGATCAGCGCGGCGTCGGCCGTACGCATCCCCTCGGGAAGGACGACGCAGTTGGCCACTGGAACGACGACGAAGTCAGCCGCCCCACCCGCGACGGACACGCCGATCGCGTTCCACCGCTCGCACAGGTTGTTCTTGCCGAGCCGGCAGTAGTAGCACTCGTGGCAGTAGAGCGACGGGTCGACCGCGACACGCGCACCCAGCCCGAGCTCCGTCACGGCCGAGCCCAAGGCGACGACCTCACCAGCGAACTCGTGCCCCGGGATCACCGGCAGAGTCGGCGCGAACTCTCCCTGCAGAATGTGCAGGTCGGTGCCGCAGATTCCGCAACCGGCGACGGCGACCACGACCTCACGTGGTCCGGGCGTCGGGTCAGGCACGTCCGTGACCTCGACCTGACCGACACCGAGGATGACCGCGGCCCTCACTTGACGGCTCCGAGCGAGAGTCCCTGGACCAGCTTGTCCTGCGCCGCGAAACCCGCGATGAGCACGGGAAGCGAGATCGCGGTGGCAGCCGCACACACCTTGGCGAGGAACAGGCCCTGGCTGGTGACGAAGCTGGTCAGGAACACCGGCGAGGTCTGCGACACGACGCCGGTGAGCACACGCGCGAACAGCATCTCGTTCCAGCTGAAGATGAAGCAGATCAGCGCGGTGGCCGCGATGCCCGGTGACACCAGCGGCAGAATGATCCGCCGGAAGATGGTCCGGAGGTTCGCGCCGTCGATCGCCGCCGCCTCGAGGATCTCGCCCGGCACCTCGGCGAGGAAGGACCGCATCATCCACACGGCGATCGGAAGGTTCATTGCGGTGTAGAGCACGGCGAGCATCCAGATGTTGTCGAGCAGCTTGAGGTTCTGCGCCAC
>CAXSDR010000064.1:0-21552 GCA_964236445.1 uncultured Motilibacteraceae bacterium
GGTCGGCCGGGTTGGCTAGACTCTCGTCCCCGTGGCAGGTGGTCCGCACGGCGGCTTCGGGAGGTTGGCGTGCTGACCTCCTATGCCGCTGGCCGGCTCTTCGCCGAGCGGGTCGGCACCGGGGCGCCGTGCGTCGTCGCCCTGCACGGCTGGCGTCGCGACCGCCACGACCTGGTGCCCGCGCTCGGCGGGCTGGCCGCCGTCTCTCTCGATCTGCCGGGCTTCGGCGCTTCTCCGGTGCCGCCCGAGGCGTGGGGGTCGGCGGACTACGCCGCATTCCTCGCGCCGGTCCTCGACGACCTCGTCGCCGATTCCGGGCCGCTCGTGGTGCTGGGACACTCCTTCGGCGGTCGCGTCGCCGTGCACCTCGCCGCCTCCCGACCGGACCTCGTGCGCGGCCTGGTGCTGACCGGCGTGCCGCTGCTGCGCCGGGCCGGCGCCGCACCCGGGCCCGCGCTCTCGTTCCGTGTCGCGCGCGCCCTGAACCGGCGCGGGCTCCTGCCCGACGCGCGGATGGCGGCCCTGCGGACGCGCCGGGGATCGGCTGACTACCAGGCAGCCACGGGCGTCATGCGCGACGTCCTCGTCCGGGTGATCAACGAGTCCTACGACGACCAGCTGCGGGCGACCGCCTGCCCGGTGCGGCTGGTGTGGGGCGAGAACGACACCGCTGCACCCGTGGCGGTGGCCCGCGAAGCCGGGACGCTGTTGGCACGATCGACATTGCAGGTGCTGCCTGGCGTCGACCACTTCGTGCCCACCCGTGATCCCGCGTCGCTGGGCGCTGCGGTGCGTTCGCTGCTGCCGGCGGAGTCGGCGTGAGGGATCCGGTCCTGGTCGTTGTCATGCTCGCGGCGGCCGCGGTGGCTTCGCTGCGCTGGTTGAGGGTCGCGCAGCGCGAGCACTACCACCCGGGGTCTGTGACCTTGTTCGCTCGGCGTTGGTTCGTGAAGACGACCCGCGCCAACGCGGTGCTCTTCGCGCTCATGGTGGTGGCCGTCGTCGTGGCGCTCTGGTGGCCGTGGTCCTGTGTCGTCGTGGCCGTGCTCGTCGCCGCTCTACCACTCGGTCTCGGGCTTAGGGGACGGTCGTCACCGCTCCGGTGGACGACGCGGCTCAAGACTCTCGCGGCGGTGCTGAGCGGCGTGTGGTTGCTGCTCGTGATCGCAACCGTGTCTGTCGATCAGATTTTCGTGCTGACCCTTCCGTTGCTCATGCTGCCCTACCTCGTCGACCTCGCCCTCTGGCTCTGCCTCCCCCTGGAGCGCCGCAAGGCCAAGGTCTTCCTGACGCGCGCGCAGCTTCGCCTGAATGCTGTTTCTCCCGAAGTCGTTGCCATCACCGGCTCCTACGGCAAGACCTCCACCAAGGAGTACGTCCAGCACCTGCTGACCGGCACCGTCGCCTCCGTCGCCAGCCCCGCCTCCTTCAACAACCTCGCCGGGCTGAGCCGCACGATCAACGAGCACCTCGCGCCGGGCACCGACGTGCTCGTGGCCGAGGTCGGCACCTACGGGCCGGGGGAGATCCGCGAGATCTGCGCGTGGCTCAAGCCGACGATCTCCGTCGTGACCGTCGTGGGCCCGGTGCACCTGGAGCGCATGGGCTCGACGGACAACATCGCTCGTGCCAAGTCGGAGATCTTCGACACCGCAGACGTGGCGATCGTCAATGCCGCCTCGCCTCATGTCGACCTGCTGACCGCGGCAGTCAAGCCGGGTGCCCGGCTCGTCCAGGTCGGCGGGCAGAGCGGCACCGAGCGCACCCGCGCCTGGCACGACGAGACCGGCCGGGTGGTGGTGTCGGTCGACGACGTCGAGATCGCCACGATCGGGGGGGGCGCCACACACGCCACCAACGTCGCCTGTGCGGTCGCGGTCGCACTCGAGCTCGGCGTGCCCGTCGACCGCATCGCGCAGCGCCTGCACTCCCTGCCCGTCCCAGCGCACCGCAGCGTGCTCTCGACGCTGCCCAGCGGCGTACGCATCATCGACGACACCTACAACGCCAACCCCGCCGGAGCCGCCGCGGCGTTGCGGCAGCTGACGTCCCTGGAAGGCCCCGGTCTGCGCGTACTCGTGACCCCGGGCATGGTCGAGCTCGGTCCGCAGCAGGACGAGGCCAACCGTGAGTTCGCAGCAGCGGCCGCCGCACGTCTCGACCATGTCCTCGTGGTGGGCCGCACCAACCGACGGTCGCTCGTCGACGGCGCAACCGGCGGACGCGCGCAGGTGCACGTCGTTGCCGACCGGGAGGCTGCCGTGGCCTGGGTGCGTGCGACGCTGGGACCCGGCGATGCCGTGCTCTATGAGAACGACCTGCCGGACCACTACGCGTGAACTCAGTGACGAGAGGCGAGACCGCATGACTGCGATCGGTGTGCTGTTCGGCGGGCCCTCGCCCGAGCACGACGTCAGCATCCTCACCGGGTTGCAGGCAGCCCGGGTCCTGGGGCAGGCCGGGCAGGAACCGGAAGCCGTCTACTGGACCAAGACCGGTGACTTCTTCGCCGTCGACGCTGCACTCGAAGGTCCCGCTTTCGTGCAAGGCGTTCCGGCGAAGGCCCGTCCGCTGACATTGTCGACAGGTGAACAAGGCTTCGCTGAAGTGCGCAGCATGGGTCGCACCAAGCGGCTCGATGTCGATGTCTTCGTCAACTGCTGCCACGGTGGTGCCGGCGAAGACGGTCGGCTGCAGGGGATGCTCGACCTGGCAGGTGTGACCTACACCGGACCGAGCGCGGCAGGTGCCGCACTCGGCATGGACAAGCTCGCGTTCGGCGGCGTCGTCGAGGCGGCGGGCCTGCCCGCGCTGCCTCGCGCGGCACTGACCTCGGCCGGCCGCTCCTGGCACTTCGACGGGCCGTGGATCCTCAAGCCCCGGTTCGGCGGATCGTCGATCGGCATCGAGGTCGTGCATGACATCGAGACGGCGCTCGCCCTGCTCTCAACGTCACCACACCTGAAGTCTGGTGCGGTTGTCGAACCGTTCCGGAAGGCGTCGTACGACGTGAACGTTGCCGTGCGGCTCGTCGGCGACCCTGCGCTGTCCGCCTTCGAGCGACCGGCTCGCACTGGCGCTGACGACGGATCAGGCATCTACAGTTACGAGCAGAAATACCTGGGCGGGCAGGGCATGGAGAGCGCCAAGCGAGAGCTCCCCGCACTGCTGGACGCGGGCTTGCAGCAGCGGCTTAGTGAGACTGCGTTGCGCATCGCGGACCTCTCACTCGTGCGGGGTGCAGCCCGCATCGACTTTCTCGTTGAGGGTGACGAGTTCTGGGTCAACGAGAT
Source organism: uncultured Motilibacteraceae bacterium (assembly GCA_964236445.1). GTDB lineage: Bacteria > Actinomycetota > Actinomycetes > Motilibacterales > Motilibacteraceae > CAXSDR01. The sequence continues at coordinate 3,294 of CAXSDR010000064.1, forward strand.
CAACACGATCCCGGGCTCCCTCGGCCTTTATCTGTGGCGTGCTGCCGGCGTCAGCAACGCCGACGTCATCCTCGGCATGGTCGAGGAGGCCACGCGGGTGCCGACCTACGTTCCCGTGACGAGCGGCGCCGACGGCAGGGCCCTCGCCAGCGCGGGCGCGATCGCCAGCAAGCTCGGCTAGCTGCCTGCTCAGCCTGGACGACGACGCAGCCGTGTCGGGATGATCCAGCCATGGCTTATGACGAAAGTGCTCGCGCAGCGTCTGCGTGACGTGCTCGCCGGTGAGCCCGACCTGACGGAGAAGCGCATGTTCGGCGGTCTCGCCTTCCTGCTCGCCGGCCACATGGCGGTCAGCGCCGGCAGCAAGGGGGGCCTGCTGCTGCGGGTCGACCCTGCACGCACCGACTCGCTCGTCGCGCAGCCGTGGGTGGCAAGGTTCGAGATGCGCGGACGGCAGCTGGATGGCTGGCTCCGAGTCGACGCCGAGGCGGTCGAGACCGACGCCGAGCTCGAGCGCTGGGTCGCGCAGGGCGTTGCGTACGTGCGTTCGCTGCCGCCCCGCTGAGCACCACCGCAGACGCCGTCAGGTCGATGTGGATCACCCATTGACAGCACGGGGAGCGTTCCAGCAAGGTAACGGCAAGCGCTTTCCGGACCCGTGCCCACAGTTGCCACACAGGAGTTCGCCATGTCGAATCGACGCATCGCCCTGGCCTTCGGCGTTGCCTGCGCCGCTGCCCTCACCGCGGGCGTCTGCGCTGCGTCCAGCGCCTCAGCGCAGCAGCTCGGCAACACCGGGAGCGGCCGTCCGGCGCTCGCTCCCGTGGGGTCGCGGCTCTACATCGCCTGGACGGGGTCGTCCGGGACGCCTGCTGCCCGCGACCTCAACCTGGGCTGGTCCACGAGCGAGGGCGCACGCATCCAGAAGGTCCTCCACGGCGAGAAGAGCCCACAGAACGAGGGCCCCGCGCTGCTTGCCGACGGCGCGACCCCACAGTCGAGCACCGGCGTCTTCATGGCGTGGCCCGCGGGCAACGCGGGCAACACGCTCACCGCGGCCTTCTTCGACGGCACGTCGGTGACGTGCCGCACCGCGTTCGCCGGCATCACCACCCCGCACTCGCCCGCCCTGGCCCAGGACCCCAGCGGGGCGCGCTTCGTCGGGTGGGTCGACGAGTCCGCGCACCTCAACATCGCCCGGCTCGACAGCAGCACGTGCGCGACGACGCACACCATGAGCCTCACCGCGCCCGTCGTCCTGCCCGACACATCGGTCGCGGGCCCGAGCCTCGCCTACGACCTGACCAGTGCAGGCCTGGGCATGATGATCACCTGGTCCGGCACCGACTCGGCACACCTCGTCAAGGTCGCGACCTACAACGGCACGACCACGCTGACAAACCGCGGAACCGTCGACCTGCCGGTCGGCTCGCTCACAGGTCCGTCGATCGGGACGCAGTACGCCGACAACTACCTCTCGTTCCAAGGCACGGACGGGCTGGCCTACCTCGCCTACTCCGAGGGCCGCCAGCCCGCAGGTTTCCAGGGTTCGGGCTCGGTCTACAGCCACGGCCTCTCCTCGGCCATCGGCCTCGACGACCCGGTCAACCGCCGCGCCTACTTCGACGCGACCGGCCACCTCAACATCTCGTTCTTCTGCTGCAACGCCGAGTGAAAGAACCGCACCGCGGAGCGCCTACTCGCCGTGGCCCGGTTGCTCGCGTCGATCACGACGACCTGATGGGCGGACCGTTCCAGCTGGTCCACGACATCGACACCCACCACACCGGTGCCGTACGCCGGGCGATGACCGCCAGGACCAGTCGGCCATGACGAGCCGGCCGGGGGAAAGCGGAAGGGTTGCTGACACGACAGCACCGGCGGCAAGCACCCAGCCGCGTGGCCCGGGACGGCTCGACGTCGCGTCGAACGGCAGGCGGCGAACTGGTCATGGTCCACCCTCACGCGTCAGGCGCGCGGCTGGACAGCCTCGAGGGAAGTCCGTTCACTGCCCGTTGCGGGCCGCTACGCAATCGGCGATCGCGTCCAGCAGCACCTCGGCCATGGTCGTCCCGGCGGCTTCAACCGCGGCGGGCAGGATCGAGGTCGGTGTCAGACCGGGGCTCGTGCTCATCTCGAGAAACCAGGCCTTGCCCTCGCCGTCAACGAGGAAGTCGGTGCGGGTGAGGCCCGAGAGCCCCAGCAGCTCGTGCATGGCCAGCGCGTCACGCTCGCAACGGGCGATGACGTCGTCGGCGAGCCGCGGTGGCGCGTGCATGACGACCTGGTCGGCGGTGTAGCGGGCGGCATAGTCCACCCGGTGGGACGGCACCTCGAGCTCCACCGGAGGCAGCACCCGCGGCGAGCCCTTGCGCGTGACGATCGAGACGGCGACGTCTATGCCGTCGACGTGCTGCTCGAGCAGCACGTCCTCGCCGTAGGCCAGGCAGCGCTGCACGGCGGCCGGCAGCTCGGCCCGCGTGGCCACGATGCTGAGGCCGAGGGCCGAGCCGCCGCGGACCGGTTTGACGACGAGGGGGAGCCCTAGCGAGGCGACCGCCAGGTCTAGCAGGGCCCGTGCTCCCAGCTCCTCGAAGCTCTGTCGCGGGAACGACAGCGACGGTGGGGTCGCGATGCCCGCGTGCACGGCGAGCGCTTTCGCCGTCACCTTGTCATAGGCCAGCCGCGCGGGCCCGGGGGCCGACCCGACGTAGGGCAGTCCGAGCGCGTCGAGCACCTCGGCCACCACTCCGTCCTCACCCCGCGGGCCGTGGAGGGCGTTGACGACGACGCAGGGCGCGGCTTCGTGCAGGCGGGCGATCGCGCCGTCGTCGAGGTCGACCAGCACGGCATGGTGCGGCGAGCGCGCGAGGGCGTCGACCACCCGCTGCCCCGACCACAGGGAGACCTCGCGCTCGTGCGACGCCCCGCCCGCCAGGACCAGGACGGTCTGTTCGTCGGCGGGCGCGGGAACCTGTCGGTCGCTCACCGGGGCAGCCTCTCACGCGCCTGTTTCCGGTCCGGCGGGAGCGGCGCCGCCGAGGGGCTGCGGTCGGCTCGTGCAACGAACGGTCGCCGGGGCCGATCGAGAAGCCCGTGAACCGCACCGTCAGGCCGGCGCGCTCAGGCGAGCAGTAGTAGGGCCCGGCGGATGCCGCCGCTGCCGGGTCGAGGTGCGCGACGCGCACCAGCTGCCAGTCGCCGCCGGCCGCCCGCGCCCGGAAGATCAGCGCATCACCGAGTCGGGACACCCGCATGGTGACGGTCTGACCGGCCCACTGCGGCACCGGCGCCATCGACCAGTCCGAGTTCGGTGCGGTCAGGACGGCGCCTAGCTGCGGGGAGCCGTCGCTCGTCTCCACGCCCGACTTCGCCCAGGTCGACCCGTCGACCCGTCGACCCGTCGACCCGTCGACGCGCACGAGGACCCCCGCCTGGTCATAGAGCGCGGGCAGGTCGGCGACGAAGCTCACCGTCGCCGCCTCGCCCTCCTGGAGCGGGCGGAGCAGGGCGTGACCGCTGTCACGGACGAAGCCGTACGACGTGGTCCGCCAGAAGTCCGAACCCTTCGCCGCCTCGACGAGGAGGTCGGCACCGTCGATCCGGTGGACCGGCTCGTTGAGCCAGGTCCCTGTCGTCCATGCGGCGTTGGTCATGTCGTCACCTTGACATGGCAGCGTGCCGCATCGGTGGTGAGAGATCGTTCGACGGAGGGTACGACCAGCACATGACCTTCAACCTGCAGCGCGCGCTCGAGCAGAGTGACCTGGTCGAGGAGCTCGGCGAGCTGCGGGTGGACGACAGTGACGACGACGACCCGGTGCTGCTCAAGGCCGACGGCTCGCCCATCGACACGTGGCTGGAGGACTTTCCCTACCACCACCGCATGCACCGCAGCGACTACGACCGCAGCAAGCGGCTGCTGCAGATCGAGCTGCTCAAGATGCAGTACTGGGTGAAGGAGACCGGCCAGCGCGTCGCCATCGTCTTCGAGGGACGCGACGCTGCCGGCAAGGGCGGCACCATCAAGCGTTTCATCGAGCACCTCAATCCGCGCGGCTCACGGGTCGTCGCGCTCGACCGACCGAGCGAGCGCGAGCAGTCGCAGTGGTATTTCCAGCGCTACGTGCACCATCTGCCCGCCGCTGGCGAGATCGTCCTGTTCGACCGTTCCTGGTACAACCGAGCGGTCGTCGAGCGGGTGATGGGCTTCTGCACCGACGAGCAATATGTGCAGTTCCTCAAACAGGCGCCGCAGCTCGAGCGCATGTGGGTCGACTCGGGCACCCTGCTCGTGAAGTTCTGGTTCTCGGTGTCGCGGTCCGAGCAGCGGACGCGCTTCGTCATCCGTCAGATCGATCCCGTACGCCAGTGGAAGCTCTCGCCGACCGATCTGGCCTCGCTGGACAAGTGGGACGCCTACACCGCCGCGAAGGAAGCGATGTTCGCCTACACCGACACCGAGCTGGCGCCTTGGACGGTCGTGAAGAGCAACGACAAGAAGCGTGCTCGCACCGAGGCGATGCGCCACGTGTTGAGCACGATCGACTACGCGGACAAGGACCTCGAGCAGGTCGGCACCCCCGATCCGTTGATCGTCGGCCCCGCCTCCCAGGTCTTCGAGCGTGACGAGCAGGTGGAGCGCCCCTTCCGGCTGCCGACCTGAGGACTGCGGCAGGATCAGGCCATGACGGAGAAAGCACCGCTGCGTACGGCGCTGATCGGCTACGGCCTCGCCGGATCCACTTTTCACGCTCCCTTTCTCGAGACGGTGACCGGGCTGCGGCTCGATGCGGTGGTGACCCGGGACGCGGAGCGCCGGGCGACCGTGGTCGCGAAGCATCCCACCGCGCGCGTGCTCGACACGGCCGAGGAGATCTGGGACAACCGCGAGGACTTCGACCTCGTGGTGATCGCGACACCCAACCGCTTCCACGCGTCGCAGGCCGCCGCTGCGATCGATGCCGGTCTTGCGGTGGTCGTCGACAAGCCGCTGGCGGTCACCCCAGCCGAGGGCGAGCAGCTCGTCGAGGCAGCGCTTGCTCGAGGAATCATGCTGACGGTCTTCCAGAACCGGCGATGGGACGGGAACTTCCTGACGGTGCGTCGGCTTGTCGAGGACCGAAGCCTGGGTCAGGTGTCGCGTTTCGAGTCGCGCTTCGAGCGCTGGCGGCCCGAGCCGAAGCCCGGTTGGCGTGAGAGCGGCTCGCCAGACGACGCCGGGGGCCTGCTCTACGACCTCGGCAGCCACCTCGTCGACCAGGCGCTGGTCCTCCTCGGCCCGGTGGTGTCCGTCTATGCCGAGGTGGATGCGCGCCGACCCACCGTCCAGACCGACGACGACGTCTTCGTGGCGCTGACCCACGCGACCGGCGCCCGATCGCACCTCTGGGCGAGCGCCGTCGCGGGCCAGCTCGGTCCGCGGTTTCGCGTCCTGGGCAGTGGCGGTGCCTACGTCTGCGAGGGGCACGACCCGCAGGAGGCGGCGCTGCGTGCCGGGGCTGCCCCTGGCGGCGAAGGGTGGGGTGCGATTGCCGAATCGCACTTCGGGAAATTCGGCGCAGGTGACGACATCCGCGTCGTGCCCACCGAGCCTGGTGCCTATCAGCGGTTCTACGAGGGGGTGGTCGCCGCCGTGGCCGGCGGTGCCGCTCCTCCGGTGGATGCGGCCGACTCGCTCCTGGGTCTGCGCATCCTCGAGGCCGCCCGCAGCTCGGCTGCCACAGGTCAGACGGTGTCGCTATGAAAGCCCGCACTACACGAGGCCGACGCCGTCGCCCGCGAGACGCTTGTCGACCACGACCGCTGCACTGCCGGTGAGAATGGCAGCTGCGGCAGGCCGGATGAGGTCTGGGATCGGGCACGGAGCTAGCCGACGGGGGCCTTGGCCGGCGCGTGCAGGTCCAGCAGCTGCTGGCCCGAGAGCTCCGCGACGTGGCGCATCACCAGGTCCGTGACCTGCCGGCGGGCGCGCGCACTCGTGGCCTGTCCGGTGAACTCGCGCAGGTCCAGCGGATCGCCGAAGCGGATGGTGATGCGGTGCAGCGTGGGCACCTTGCGGCCTGGTGGCAGCACGTGCTCGGTGCCGATCATGGCGACGGGAATGACGGGTGCACCCGACATGAGGGCGAGCCAGGCCACGCCCGTACGTCCCTTGTAGAGACGGCCGTCGGGGGAGCGGGTGCCTTCGGGATAGATGCAGAACGCTCCGCCCTTGCGGACGAGCTCGAGGCTGAGGTCCATCGCGTCGAGGGCGTCACGGCCGACGCCGCGCTTGACCGGGATCTGCCGCCGGTAGGTCATCCACCGGCGCGACAGCCGCCCACGCAGCGACCGGCCGGTGAAGTACTCAGCCTTGGCCATGAACGTGACATGCCGGTCGAGCATGAAGGGCAGGAAATAGGAGTCCAGCACCGAGAGATGGTTCGACGCGAGGATCACCGGCCCCGACAGCGGGACGTTCTGCACCCCCTCGATCCTGACCCGCCAGACCAGACGGATGATCATGCGGATGCTGCGCACGAAGGCAGCGCGAGACGGGCTGCGGGGCGGAGGCGGCTGCACGAACGAGATGTCTACACGGTCGGCCCGGGGTCGTCTCATGGCGGCTTCCCCGACAACTTGCTACGGTTACGTAACCGTAAGAGGCTCCCGGAGGTACGCGTGGCTCAGTCCGACCCCACCACAGTCCAGCTGCTGCACGCGCTGGAGCCCGTGGTGGAGCAGAACCTCGAGCGTCACATCACTGTGGCGCAGGAGTGGATGCCGCACGACTACATCCCCTGGAGCGAGGCGACGAACTTCGACGGGTTGATGGGCGGCGTCGCATGGGACCCCGCGCAGTCGCGGGTGTCGGAGACGGCGCGTACGGCGCTCGTGGTCAATCTTCTGACCGAGGACAACCTGCCGAGCTACCACTTCGAGATAGCGACGGTCTTCGGTCGTGACGGCGCATGGGGCGAGTGGACGCACCGCTGGACGGCGGAGGAGGGCCGGCACGCGATCGCCATCCGGGACTATCTGCTGGCGACGCGGGCGGTCGACCCGGTGGCGCTGGAGCGGGCGCGCATGTCGCACATGGGGCAGGGTTTTGAGACCAAGCAGGACGAAGACCTCCTGCGTTCCGTCGCCTACGTCTCCTTCCAGGAGCTGGCGACCCGGGTCTCGCACCGCAACACGGGCAAGTTCACCGAGGACCCGATGTGCGACCAGCTGCTGCAGCGCGTCGCCAAGGACGAGAACCTGCACATGATCTTCTATCGCAACCTGCTCTCGGCGGCGTTCGAGCTCGAGCCGAGCAGGACGATGCGGGCGGTGACCGAGGTCGTGCGCAACTTCGAGATGCCGGGCTCGACGATCGAGGACTTCGGCCGCAAGGCCATGCAGATCGCGGTCGCTGGCATCTACGACGTGCGCATCCATCATGACGAGGTGCTGTCCCCGGTGCTGCGGCACTGGAAGGTGTGGGACCTTCAGGATCTCGACGCTGACGGCGAGGCAGCCCGGGAGGAGCTCGCCCAGATGATGACCAGGCTCGACACGCAGGCCAAGCGGTTCGAGGAGAAGCGCGACGCCCTGCGCGCCCGACTCATCGACAAGGCCGAGAAGGCGAAGATCGCCGAGCTGGCCGCCGAGCAGGTGGCCCACCCCCTTCCATGATCATGAGCAGCTCCGTTGCGAGAGCAGCAACGGGCCTGCTCATGATCATGGAAGGGCGGCGCGGACGAGGGGCGCCACCTCGGTGCCCAGCAGCTCGATGGCCCGCAGCACGTCCTTGTGCGGAAGTGTCCCGACGCTGACGTGCAGCATGAAGCGCTCGATGCCGAGGATCTCGCGCATCATGAGGATCTTGTCGGCCACGGTGCGGGGGTCACCGATGACGAGCGAGCCCGCGGGTCCGGCCATCGCATCGAACGCCTGCGCAGTCACGGGGCTCCAGCCGCGCTCGCGGCCCACCGCGGTCATGGTGGTGCGGTAGGACGGGTAGAACTCTGCCTTGGCGCGCTCCGTCGTGTCGGCGACGAAGCCGTGCGCGTGCACTGCCAGTGGCGCGCTGCTCGCGTCGTGGCCGCCGTGAGCCAGGGCCCGGCGGTGCAGGTCTGCCAGCGGAGCGAACTGCGCCGGCTGACCGCCGATGATCCCGAGGGTGACGGGGAGCCCTAGGACGCCGGCGCGCACGATCGACTCCGGGTTGCCGCCCACCGCGATCCACACCGGCAGCGGGTCCTGCTGCGGCCGCGGATAGACCGCCTGGTCGACGAGCGGCGCGCGGAAACTCCCCTCCCACGTCACCCGCTCGTTGTCGCGCAGTGCCAGGAGGAGGCCCAGCTTCTCGACGAACAGCGCGTCATAGTCCGCGAGGTCATAGCCGAACAGCGGAAACGACTCGGTGAACGAGCCGCGCCCGGCCATGAGCTCTGCCCTGCCCGAAGACAGCAGGTCCAGCGTGGCGAAGTCCTGGAAGACGCGCACCGGGTCGGCGGAGGAGAGCACGGTGACCGCGCTCGTGAGCCGGATGCGCGACGTACGCGCGGCGGCGGCGGCCAGCACCATCGCCGGGGCCGACGCGGCGAAGTCGGCCCGGTGGTGCTCACCGATGCCGTAGACATCCAGCCCCACCTGCTCGGCGAGCTCGACCTCCTCGACGACGTCGCGCAGGCGCTCACCGTGAGAGATGGTGTGGCCGTCCGGGTCCGGATAGGTCTCGGCGAAGGTGGTGATGCCCAGTTCCACGGTGTGCGCCTCTCGAGTCGGGTCGTTCCGCCTGCAAACAGCGGCGGCCCTCGCCGTCTTCCCCGCGTCGCTATGTGGGGCGTACGCGCGTGGGCACCGGCCGCTTGGCCGTCACGCCGGCGCTGGGCGACTCGCGCCGCAGGCCGCGCATGACGTAGGGACCGAGGTGGTCGCGCAGCCACCGCGCCTGGGAAGCCGCGCGCGCCAGCGACGTCGTGATCGGCTCAGGGCCGAGCGGCGCGGCCCAGTCGCCGGAGGCTCCGTGCAGGCCGAGCACCTCGGCGCACCCTGCGGCGATCCTGCGATGACCTTCCGTGTTGGCGTGCAACCGGTCCACCGACCACAGCCGCGGGTCCCCGCCCAGCGCGACCGGCTCGAGCTCCAGCAGGTGCACCCCGTGGCGTGCCGCGGCCGCTCGGGTGGCCGCGTTGAGGGCGAAGACCCGTGGTCGAAGGGGGCGCACGAGCGGGCTGAGCCGGATCGGATCAGGCTGCGTGTAGGTGATCACCTGCGCACCGGTCGCCCGCAACGCGGCGAACATCTCCTCCAGCCGCCGCTGCAGCAGCGCCGGGTCGAAGCGGGGGCGGAGCAGGTCGTTCACGCCGCACAGCAGGGCCACGACGTCAGGTGCGAGGGCGACCGCAGCGGCAAGCTGCTCCGCGATGACGTCGGGCGCGGTCTTGCCCCGGAGCGCGAGGTTCGCATAGAAGACGTCGGGCCGGTCGTCCGCCAGGTGCTGGGCAAGGCGGTCGCACCAGCCGACGAACCCGCCTCGACCGTCGGGGTCGTCGAGGCCCTCGACACTGCTGTCGCCCAGCGCGACGAAAGTCGTGCGGCTCACGCGTTCGGCGACCGCGTCGGTGCCGTACCGTCGCCGAAGGGTCGTCCGCCGAGCGTCTCCCGCAGGTGCGGCGACCGCCATCCGGCGGCGCCCGGTCCGGCGGGCACGATGCCCGACGGGTTGATCTCCCGGTGAACGACGTAGTAGTGCCTCTTGATCTGGTCGAAGTCGACGGTGTCCCCGAAGCCCGGTGTCTGGAACAGGTCACGCGCATACGCCCACAGTGCGGGCAGCTCGGTGAGCTTGTTGCGATTGCACTTGAAGTGGCCGTGATAGACGGCGTCGAAGCGTACGAGCGAAGTGAAAAGCCGGATATCCGCTTCGGTGATGGTCTGACCGACGAGATAGCGCCGGGAGGCGAGCCGCGCCTCGAGGACGTCGAGACAGGTGAACAACCGGTCGTAGGCCTCCTCGTAGGCGTTCTGCGCCGTGGCGAAGCCTGCCTCATAGACGGCGTTGTTCACGTTGCGATAGACGAGCTCGTTGATCTCGTCGATCTCCGGTCGCAGCGCCTCCGGATAGAGGTCGGGTGCGCCGTCGCGGAAGTACGCGGTCCACTCGGTCTCGAGGTCCACGGTCATCTGCTTGTAGTCATTCGTCACGACGGCGCCGCTCGCCACGTCGACGATGGCCGGCACGGTGATACCTCGTGAATAGCCGGGCACTGCGCGCTCATAGGCGTCCTTGAGCCTCGCGATACCCAAGACGGGGTCCACAGCTCCCGGGTCGAGGTCGAACGTCCAGCTGTCCTCGTCGTGCGTGGGCCCCGCGAGTCCGAGCGAGATTGCTTCTTCGAGCCCGAGCAGCCGTCGCACCATGATTGCGCGGCTCGCCCAGGGGCAGGCGCGTGCAGCGACCAGGCGGTAGCGCCCCGGCCCCGCAGGCCAGCCGCTGGAGCCGTCTGCCGTGATACGCGCATCGAGATAGCGCGAGTCACGGGCATAGCTGCCGTCCGTCGTCGTGTCGGCCATGCCCAGAACCTACGTCTCGCCGATGCGACGTCGCGCAGCTAGCCTGCCCGGATGGGAATCGTCTCGTCAGGGTTCGGTGGCCGCCGTCGCTCCGAAGGGCCGCTCCTGCCTCCGGGGCAATACCGCGAGGAGGGCTTTCCCGTTCTCTCGGCGGGACCGACTCCCAGGGTCGCGTTCGAGAGCTGGGAGCTCACCGTCACCGACGACGCGGGGGTCACCCGCCGATGGGACTGGGCGGCGCTGCAGGCGCTGCCGGCCGAGAACGTCGTGGTCGACCTGCACTGCGTCACGCAGTGGTCGAAGTTCGGCACCGCCTGGCGCGGTGTGTCGCTCGACCTTCTGCTCGCTGACGTCGAGATGACGGCGGCGTACGCGCTGGTCGACTGCTATGGCGGCTACACCACCAATCTGCCGCTTTCCGACCTGCGCGGGGGCAAGGCGTGGATCGCGTTCGGCTACGACGGGGGCCCGCTGCATCCCGAGCACGGCGGGCCGGCGCGACTGCTCGTGCCGCACCTCTATCTGTGGAAGAGCGCCAAGTGGGTGCGCGCGATCTCGCTGCACCGCGAGGAGAAGCAGGGGTTCTGGGAGCAGCTCGGTTATCACAACTACGGCGACCCGTGGCTCGAGCAGCGCTACGCGGACGAGTGAATGTGCTCGCGTGGCGGGCTGCGACGGTGGTCGCCATGCGGGCCGAGACCGCGTCTGCGTCGACGCTGGTGCTCGACGTCGCGCAGTGGCCGGGTCACGACGCGGGCCAGCATCTCGACGTACGCCTCACCGCGCCTGACGGCTACACCGCCTCACGTTCCTACTCCATCGCGTCGGCCTGGCTGGGTTCGACCGTCGAGATCACCGTCGAGCGGTTCGAGGACGGTGAGGTCTCTCCCTATCTCGTCGGACAGGTCCACGTCGGTGATCGCGTCGAGGTGCGAGGCCCGCTCGGGCGTTGGTTCGTCTGGACACCGGTTCAGCCGGCGCCCGTCCAGCTCGTGGCCGGCGGGTCGGGCATCGTGCCGCTGATGGCGATGGTGCGCACGCGGATCGCGGCGAACAACTCGGTCCCTTTTCGACTGCTCTATTCGGTGCGGTCACCCGACCTGGTGTTCTACCGCGACGAGCTGACGCAGGTTGCGGCAGAAAAGGACCTGTCGATCGACTACGTCTTCACCCGCACGCCCGGTGGCGCTCGACCGGTGGGTCGGTTGACCGCGGCCCACGTCGCGGCGTCGACGCTGCCCGCCGCGTCGCGACCGATCTGCTACGTCTGTGGACCGACGTCCTTCGTCGAGACCGTCGCCGACCTGCTGCTGGCGCAGGGGCATGACAGCTCGCGGATCCGGACCGAGCGGTTCGGGGGCTCCGTCTGACATTCGACGCTCGCAACCTGAGCCTCGCTACTCAGCACGGTTGAGTAGCGCAGCCGACGCGCCAGCTTGGCCCGACGGCGACCGTGGCGACATGAGCACCTCGGCGCACGCGCCCCTGACGTCCGGCCTCTACGCCCTCAAACCGTGGTACACCCGCCGTCTCGGCGGCGTGGTCGGGTGGGCGGTGAGCCGCCGGATCAGCCCCGACGTCTTCACGGCAGCGGGGATCGCCGCGGCATGTGGTGCCGGTGTCGCTCTCGTCGCGGCGTCGTCCTGGCACCCGGTCGGCTATGCGGTGCCCCTGCTGCTCGCGGCTCGGTTGGCCGGTGCCAACCTCGACGGCGCGGTGGCGCGCGCGCGAGGTGTGAGCCGACCCGTGGGAGCTGTGCTCAACGAGGTGGGTGACCGTGTCTGCGATGTCGTCGTGCTCGCCGCCGTCGCTCTTGTCGCACCGCCCTCCCTCGCCTTGCTGGCGCTCGCTGCCGCCATGCTGCCGACCTTCGCGTCGTTGAGTGTCGCCGCAGCCGGTGGCTTGCGCGCCAACGGCGGCCCGTTCGGAAAGACCGAGCGCTGTGCGGCCCTCTCGATCGGTGCCCTGTGGCCGGGTGCTTGGCCGGTGCTGCTCGTGGTCGTCATTATCGGGTCGCTGGCCACCGCCGGCTCACGGCTCGTCCGTGGCTGCCGCGAGCTGTCGGACGCCCGATGACGGTCTCGCCGTACCTCGTCACCGCGATCGCCCTCGCGGTCGCGGGGCTGGGAGTTCTTCTCACCGGCGAGCGCGAGCTCCGCAGGCGCTGGCTCTCCTGGTCGCTCATCGCGCCGGCAGTCGCCCTGCCGCTGTGGATCGGGCCCGTGGGCGCAGGCGTCCTTGCGGCCGCACTGGGCGTTGTCGCCGTCACGGAGTACGCGGCCCTCACCCGACTCGCCGTCGCTGACCGATGGGTCCTGACCGCGCTTGCGCTGATCGCCCCGGTCGCTGCCGTCCTCGACCCGCACCTGTTGTCCTACGCACCGCTCGCCGCCCTGGCGACGGCTGTCGCACCGGTGTTGCAGGGAGATGTCGAGACCGGCTGGCGGCGTACGTGCGCGGCCGCCGTCGCAGTCCTGTGGATCTGCTGGCCGCTGGCCCATCTTGTGCTGCTCGGGCAGCACGCCTACGTGGTCCTCCTCGCAACAGGGTCCGCTGATGTCGCGGCATGGTGCGGTGGTCGTGGTCTGCGGCGATTCAGGTGGGCACGTGCGGGCCTCTGCGCGCTGTCTCCCCACAAGACCTGGGGTGGTGTCGTCGGTGCGCTCGCGGGCGCCGTCCTGCTGCTCGCGGTCGTGGGGAAGTTCGGTGTTGCGCTGGTTCTCGTCGTCGCGCTCGGGGGCCTGTTCGGTGACCTGCTCGAGTCCATGGTCAAGCGACAGGCGGGCGTCAAGGATGCCGGAACCTGGCTTCCTGGGTTCGGCGGGCTGCTCGATCGCATCGACAGCATGCTGGTCGTGCTGCCGCTGGTCCTTGTGCTCACCTGAACGTTGAGTAGGCCTACTCGCTGCTAGTGAGTACGCCGCCGGGTCCGGCACCCACCGGCTGGGGGTGAAGGTAGAGCGTGACCACGACAGCGCTCCTGATCCCTTCCCGCTCGATCGCTGACGCAGCGCCGGCGGCGGGCGTTGTCGCGTCGGCACTGCGTCGTCTGCTGTGGCGCGCGACATTCGGGGTCACCGGTGGCATGACGGTGGACGGGCCCCGCCCCACGGGCGGCTGCGTCGTCGTGGCGAACCACAGTTCGCACGCTGATGCGCCCGCGCTGCTCGCGGCTCTGCCTGCGTTGTCCCGCCCGCTCGTGGCCGCTGCCCAGGACTACTGGTTCACCGACGGCTGGCACCGCACCGTCGCACGCGGGTTGATGGGTGCGTTTCCCGTACGACGCAACGGCGGCGGTACGGCCGACCTGATGGGCGTCTGTCAGGCACTGCGCCACGGCCGGACCGTTGTGCTGTTTCCCGAAGGCACCCGGTCGCGCGACGGGGACATCGCCGAGTTCCGCTCGGGCGCGTTTCGTCTCGCTGCAGCGGCGGGCGTGCCGGTCGTGCCGGTCTCGATCACGGGCACGCGCCGCCTCCTTCCCGTGAAGGGGCTCGCACGTCCGGCAGGCGTAGCGGTCAGGTTCGGTGCCCCTCTGGACGCGAACGCGCCGGAGATCGCGTCGACGGCGCGAGCCCAGATCGCTCGTCTGCACCAGGTGCCGGCGCACCGTCCCGACTCGATGCTCCGCCGGCGGGTGGCTGCATTCGCCGGGAGCGGCGTGGGTTTGCTCGTCGCGTTCCTGTGGGGGATGAGCGAGGCGGTGTTCTGGCCGTTGCTGCCTGAGCTGCTGCTCGCCGTGCTCATCAAGGCATCACCCAGGCCGGGCGTCCGGCTGGCGGTGGCATCGGTCGCCGGAAGCATGGTGGGCGTCGCCGCGAGCTGGACGCTGGCACGGCACGGATTGCCGGTGCTGCAGCCGCTGACGACGCCGAGAATGCGTGCACACGTGAACGATGTGCTTGCCCGACAGGGTGTCTCAGGCGTTCTGGGGCAGGCCTTCTCCGGGATTCCTATCAAGATCTATGCCACCGGCGCGGGCTCTCTCGGTTTGCCGCTCGTGCCGGTGCTGCTCGCCGCCCTGACGGTTCGAGGGCTCCGCATCGGCGCCGGTGCGGCTCTTCTGATGGCGCTCTCGCACCTGACGCGCCGGACCGCATTCCTGTTCCCGCTCTACCTCGCCCTGTTGCTGCCGGGCTTCGCGCTCGGACTGTGTCTTGCCGTGGCCCGCTGGTCATGACGACGCCCCAACCACCCAGCACCTAGGAGAAGCCATGTCCCATCAGCCGTACGCCCCTGTTGTGGCCATCACAACCCCCGCGCGGATCGTGTTGCCTGGCCTCTGTGCGGGTCTCCTGGCTGCGGTCGGGGGCGTCGTGGGCCTCGCCGTCGCGCCCAAACTGGGCTTCGTCGCCCTGCTGAGCCTGCTTGTCGTCCTGTCATGCAACGCCGACGCCACGGTGTGGTTGCGACGAGGGTTCGTCGCGTTCGGCACTGCGGTCGCCGTCTACGTCGTCTGCGCGCTGGCCCTGGTCTGCCTGCTCGCGATCACCCTCAGCAGCGGGAGCTTCGGCTGAGTCGTCGGCGTGCCGGACGGTCAGACGTGGACCTGTCGGGTCAGGAGGAATAGCGTCGGGTCGCCGCACCGTCGCGGCCATGACCTACGGAGCTGCGTCATGTCGTCCGTGACCTCCGCGTTCGCGTTCGCCGCCCGAACCAAGGCTGTCGGCAGTGATGCGCGGCTCGTCACGGCAGCCGTGGTGGGCGTCATCGTCATCGTCGCCATGATCACCTGGCTCAAGATCCACCCGTTCCTCGCGCTGACGATCGGCTCCATCGGTGTGGGCATCGGAGCCGGCCTGGGGCTCGCCGCATCCGCCACCAGCTTCAGCGCCGGTGTCGGGTCGACGGTCGCCAGCGTGGGTCTGCTCGTCGCCCTCGGGGCGATGTTCGGCAAGCTGCTCGCCGACTCCGGCGGCGCCGACCAGATTGTCGACACGATCGTCGGGCGGTCGGGCCCGCGGGCGCTGCCGTGGACGATGGCGCTCGTCGGTGCGCTGATCGGCCTGCCGATGTTCTTCGAGATCGGTCTCGTGCTGCTCATTCCCGTCATCATCCTGGTGGCGCGCCGCTCCGGGCTCCCACTGTTCCGCATCGCCATCCCGACGCTGGCGGGCCTGTCGGTCATGCACGGCCTCGTGCCGCCTCACCCCGGCCCGCTCGTCGCAGTCGCTGCGTTGAAGGCGAACCTCGGACTGACACTGGGTCTCGGCGTGCTCGTGGCTATTCCGACGGTCATCATCGCCGGACCGCTGTTCAGCACGTACGCCGCTCGCTGGGTGGATGTCCCGGTGCCAGAGCTCTATGTCAGCGAGGAGGACGGTGAGGCGACGAATGACGACGGCACGCCACGCGAGCGCCGGGCGCGACCCAGCTTTGCGATCACGCTGACGTGCATCCTGCTGCCCGTCATATTGATGCTCGGCAAATCCATCGCCGACATCGTCGCTCCTGACTCGAAGTCGGCCCTCAAGACCTTCCTCGACTTCATAGGCACGCCGCTCATCGCACTGACGCTCGCCGTTATCGCTGCGATCGTGCTGCTCGCCCGTGCCAGCCACATGGACCGTGCCGCTGTGTCGATCTCGCTCGACCGGTCGCTGCCGCCCATCGCGGGTATCCTGCTCATCGTCGGCGCAGGTGGTGGCTTCAAACAGGTTCTGATCGACACGGGCATCAGCAAGGTCATCGCGAAGGCCATCGAGCACAGCAGTCTCTCGGTGCTCCTGCTCGCGTGGATCGTCGCCGCGCTGATCCGTGTCGCGACCGGCTCGGCCACAGTGGCGACCGTCACCGCCTCCGGCATCCTCGCCCCCGTCGCGGCAATCCAGAGCCAGACGCACGTGTCGCTGATGGTGCTGGCGATCGGGTCCGGCTCGCTCTTCCTGAGCCATGTCAACGACGCGGGCTTCTGGCTGGTGAAGGAATACATGGGAACCACGGTTCTGCAGAACCTCAAGACGTGGACCGTCATGGAGTGCATCATCTCGGTCTGCGGGCTCATCGGCGTGTTGGGTCTCAGTGTCGTCATCTGACGCGCCCGATGTCGCGAGCGGAACGGTCGTCATCGGCGTCGACATCGGGACGACGAGCACCAAGTCGGTTGCTTTCGACGTCGCGGGGCGTGCGGTCACCTCGCACTCCGTCGGCTATCCACTCAACGAGCCGGAGCTCGGCTATGCCGAGCAGGATCCCGAGCAGATCCTCGCTGCGGTCGTCGAGACGGTCTCGACGGTTGTCGCTTCGGTGGGGGCTGCTGGGCTGAGAGTTGCGGGGCTTTCGTTCAGCACCGCGATGCACGCCCTCATCGGTCTCGACGTCGACGGGAAGCCGCTGACACCGTCGATCACGTGGGCCGACTCGCGCGCGAGCGTGCAGGCCGAGCGCTTGCGGGCCAGCGTGGGCGGGCTGGCGCTGCATCGGCGCACGGGAACGCCGGTCCACCCCATGTCGCCGCTGTGCAAGCTGGTCTGGTTCCGCGAGCAGGAGCCCAAGCTGTGCCAGAGCGTGAGCCACTGGGTCGGCATGAAGGACTACGTGCTCCTACGGCTGTGCGCGACGCTGGTCACCGACCACTCGGTCGCGTCGGGCAGCGGCCTGATGGACATCCATCTGCTCGCCTGGGATCCCGAAGCCCTGCAGCTGGCAGGGATCGTCGCCGAGCAGCTGCCCGAGCTCGTGCCGACGACGATGGTTCTCCGCTCGCTCACGCCCGACGCCGTACGCCGAACCGGCCTCGCCGCCGACACACCGATCGTGGTCGGCGCCGGTGACGGACCGCTGGCGAACCTCGGCCTCGGTGCCGTGCACCCCGGTGTCGCCGCGTGCTCGATCGGCACGAGTGGCGCGCTGCGGGTGATGGTGGAGCAGCCCGGCGTCGACGCGCTCGGCGGGGTCTTCTGCTATGCGCTGACGCAGGATCGCTGGGTCGTGGGCGGCGCGATCAACAACGGTGGCGTGGTCCTGCAATGGGCCGGAGACGCGCTTGCTCCAGACCTCGGGGACGAGCCCGAGGAGGCACTGCTGGCACTTGCCGCTGGCGTACCCCCCGGCTCGGGTGGGCTCGTCATGTTGCCTTATCTGCTGGGTGAGAGGGCACCGCACTGGAGCTCGCTGCCCCGCGGCGCCTACGTCGGGCTGACGGGTGCCCACCGTCGCGAGCATCTCGTCCGTGCCGCTCTCGAGGGCGTGTGCCAACAGCTCGCGCTGGTCCTGCACTCGATGCGGGCGGCGGGCAACGAGGTGCGCGAGGTGCGGGCAAGTGGAGGCTTCGCACGGAGCCCCCTGTGGCGACAGCTGCTCGCCGACGTGCTCGACATGGACGTTGCCTTCCCGTCGGGCCACGAAGGGTCGAGCTTCGGGGCCGCACTGCTCGGCATGGAGGCCCTCGGCCTGGTCGCCTCGATCGACGTGGCGGCCGACCTCGTGCACATCGCGCAGACGGTACGGCCCGATCCGGCTGCTGCGGCGACGTACGCGGCGCTCCGCCCCGTCTTCGCCGGGCTGTACGACGCCCTGGTCCCGACGTTCACGGCCCTGCGACGCCTCGCGCCGGAACTACCGCTCGGTGACGACTAGGCTGCTGGCCGGGAATGACGGGTCGGCCTCTGGGTCGGCCTGGTGTGCCCTGGGCCGCTAGCTCAATGGCAGAGCAGCGGACTTTTAATCCGCGGGTTCAGGGTTCGAGCCCCTGGCGGCCCACCCGTCTGACCTG
>CAXSDR010000065.1:0-21179 GCA_964236445.1 uncultured Motilibacteraceae bacterium
GCGTGAGGCTCTGGGCACGGAGGTGCCGCGAAGTAGCATGGTGCTCCCTTTGAATTAAGTGGATCCGCGTTGGAGACGCGTTGTGGCGACCGAGAGGCCGACACAGGTGTGGATTCGCGAGGGGACTGAAAGGGTCGTCGGCTGGCAGGCCGCCGGCCCTTTCGACAGGTCAGCCGGTCAGTTGCCTCCCCAGAGACGACAGTCGGCTCGTTGACTGCCGGACCACGAGTGAGGTCGGCAGCACGCGATGGAGGGGTCCCAGCGCGCCACCGAGGAGCTCGAGGAGCGCGGCAACAGCCTCGTTGCCCACCGCCTCGACGTCCTGGTGCACCGTGGTGAGACCCACAGAAGGTCGCCGCAGCTCCGGCATATCGTCCCACCCGGTCACAGCGATGTCAGACGGAACGCGAAGTCCCGCGTCGAGGATGGCGTCGATGGCCCCCAAGGCCGTGTGGTCGTTGCCGCCCACGATGCAGTCCGGTCGCTGGGCAAGCAGCTGGCTCGCATGGGCATAGCCACCGGTGTAGGTATAGTCACCGACCGCCACGAGGTCGGGGTCGATCTCGTCGACCCCGCCGAGCGCATCGACGTAGGTGGCGTAGCGCTCGTCGGCGTCGGTGTTGCCGATGGGCCCGCGGATCATCGCGATGCGCCGGTAGCCGCACTCGAGCAGGTGAGCCATGAGCGCACGGGTGCCGGCCACGTTGTCGACGGAGGCAAAGCTGGCACCGGTGCGCGTGGCATGGCGGCCGAGCAGCACGCAGGGCAGGCCGCTGTCGATGATGCTGTCCACCCAGGGGTCCACCTGCGCGACGATCGAGATGATCAGGCCGTCGATCAGACCGCTCATGAACGCCTGCTCGACCGCACTGCCGGGGCGGGTGTGCGAGAGCCACAGCATCACCGCATGATCGCGGCGCATGGCCGCCGATGTGACGGCACTGACGACCTGCGCGCCGTAGGGATCGCCCTGCAGCCGCTGGGTCGGGAACACCAGGCCGACGATGCCGGAGCGGCCGGTCGTGAGCGAGCGAGCGGCGACGTTGGGGCGGTAGTCGAGCTCGACGGCCACCCGGCGTACGCGCTCGGCGGTCGGTGCACTGATGCGGGGGTCGTTGTTGAGGGCGCGCGACGCGGTCGAGCGGGAGGTGTCGCTCATCCGAGCGACATCAGCCAGTGTTGCCATGTCGAGCACCTCCCCCAAGTTGGCCGTGCAACCGGTAGCACTGCAACCGGCGACGCAGACGTTAACTGTCACTGTCGACTAAGACAAGATTCTGCGCAGCCAGGATCGATCACGATCTGGTCACGCTTGGGAAGGGTGGGAAAACGCTTTCCGACCCTGTGACGTGCCTAAACGCTTCCGGTTGCGCCTCGGGCGGCTAACGCCAGGTGTCCTCGCCGGGGAGCTCCTCGCCGTACCACGCCTCGATGAGGCGCCGGGCGATGGACACGACGGGAGGCAGTCGCAGCTCTCCGGAGCGCAGCTGTTCGGCGAGGTCATGCCTGGTCAGCCAGCGCGCCTCCGCGATCTCCTCGCCGTCGACGCGGATGGCCGTTGTGAGTGCGGTGGCCGTGAATCCGAGCATCAGCGAAGCCGGGAACGGCCACGGCTGGCTGCCTTCATAGGCGACATCGGTGACGACGACGCCGACCTCTTCAGCGACCTCTCGGCGTACGGCAGCCTCCAGCGACTCCCCTGGTTCGACGAAGCCCGCGAGCGTGGAGAAGCGCCGTTCCGGCCAGCCGGCCTGACGGCCGAGCAGGAGGCGGTCGTCGGCGTCGACCACCGCCATGATCACGGCGGCGTCGGTGCGGGGATAGTGCTGGCTGGCGTCGGCAGTGCACTCGCGTACGTGCCCGCCGGCGACGATGCGGGTCGGCGCCCCGCAGCGCGGGCAGTGCGTGTGCGTTGCGTGCCAGGCGGCCAGCGCCGTGGCGTTGACGGCGATGCCGGTGTCGCGGGCCGGCAGCAGCGCCCCCACTTCGCGCAGGGTGCTGGTGCCTGCGGGATCTGCATCTGCATCGGGCTCGTCGGGCGGGAGCAGCGCGAAGTAGGCGACGGCATCGGCATCGACGCCGAGGAACAACGCCCTGGTGAGGTCGGCGTCGGTCGTGCCGGTGAGACGCAGGCCGGTCGCATCGTCGGCCAGCCGCTCGACGGGGAAGCGCGCCGCGGTCGCCAGACGCAGGAGCCTCGAGCGAGGGTCGTGCCATGCCGTGGCGAGCAGCTCTGGTTCGGTGCGCCACTCGGCCCGGCGGTCCAGCTCGGCCCGGGCCAGGAAGAGATTCCCGCTGACTCTGGAGGAGCTCGGGGAGCGCATGACTCCCGAGCCTATGTGTCCCGATTGCGCGAGAATGCGCTGGTCGAGCGCGGCGGGTAGCGTCACATCGTGGCTCGGCTGCGGCTCGCGACCGCCAACCTGCTCCACGGCATGACCCTGGGTCCCGCCGACGCCGAGACGCTTGCGGACCCCTCCGGTGTCGCTCTGCGCGCCGCAATGGCTGCGCTCGACGCCGACGTCATCGGGCTGCAGGAGGTCGACAACAACCAGCCCCGCTCCGCCGGTGTCGACCAGACCCGGGAGGCGGCCCTTGCGCTGGGAGCGGGGTGGTGGCGGTTCGTGCCCTCGGTGCGCGGCACACCCGGTCCGGTGCGGACGTGGCAGCCGGCGAGGGTCCAGGACGAACGAATCGGCGGGGACGTCGCCGGCGAGCAGGTGGCGGGTGGCGGCTGCGACGTGACGACGTACGGCGTGGGGCTGGTCTCGCGCCTGCCTGTGACTCGATGGGTGGTGCGCCGGTTCTCCGCCGCCCCCGCGCGCCTGCCGCTGCTCGTTCCCGACGGCCGCGGGGCGCGGGTCATGCTCATCCCCGATGAGCCGCGGGTCGCGGTCGGAGCGGTGATCGCCGGGCCGGAAGGGCCGTTCTCGGTCGTGAACGCGCACCTGTCTTTCGTCCCGGGATTCAACGCCCACCAGCTGCGGTCGATCGTGCGATGGGCCCGTGCGGAGCTGCCTGCGCCGCGGTTCCTCGTCGGAGACCTCAACCTGCCCGGCTCGCTGCCTACCATCCTGAGCGGTTGGACGCAGCTGGCCCGCGCGGCGACCTATCCGGCACATGCGCCCAAAGTGCAGTTCGACCATGTCCTCGGCGACGGACTCGGTGGATGGTCGGTCGGGTCGGCAACCGCGCGGGCCATGGCGATCTCGGACCACTGCGCGCTCGTGGTCGACCTCGTCTCAGGAGCTGCCGCTCGGTGATGGCGACGCCGCAGAGGTGTTGGGCCGAGCTGCAGTCGTCGCTGACGACATCGGCGTGAGGTCGATCGCCGGGTCTGCCAGGCGACGGGAGCGGCCGGGATCTGTGAGTAGCCGCCCGAGCTCGAGGCGGTCGGGCAGCGCGCCGGGACGCACCACGAGGCCCGAGCGGACGTAGACGAAGCTCGCAGTCACGTCGGCGGGGTTTACTCCGGCGAGCTCCGCCCAGGCGAGCTGGTAGATCGCGAGCTGTAGCGGGTCGGCGTGCTCGTTGCCCGTCTTCCAGTCGACGACCTCGTAGCGACCGAGTGCGTCACGGTAGACGGCGTCGATGCGCCCGCGGATGATTCGCCCACCGAGATAGAGCTCGAAGGGTGCCTCGAGGATGTGGGGCGCCAGCGATGCGTAGGAGGTGCGCAGGAATGCGGCCTGCAGCTCTGCAAGATCGGCGTCGCCCATCGCCTCGTCGGCCGCGCCGGGAAGATCCTGGGGATCGAGCAGGGGCTGAGCCCCGAAGCGCGACTCGACCCAGGCGTGGAACTCCGTGCCACGCCGGGCAGCCGGTGCCGGCCGCCTGGGCAGCGGCCGCGCCAGCTCGCGGGCGAGCCCGTCGGGGTCGGCGGCGAGACGCATCAGCTGTGACGCCGACAGGCTCGTGGGGACTTCCACGTCGAGGTGACGACGTCGATCGCGACGCAGCTCCTCGAGGAGCACCGTGGCGTCGCGCTCCCAGGCCCTCGCGACCTCCTGCTCCTGGGCGGTGAGGGCCACGTCGGGCGCACCAGCCGGCTGCGGCGGACCGGAGACCTCGGGCGCACCAGGTCGGTCGGTTCGGGCTGTCACCGCGGCGTCCGCGCCGATCTCGTGCTCTGCCTGCAGCAGCTCGTGGACCCGGGCGGCGATCACCCGGCGCCCACGCAGCGCGACGGGCTCGAGCGGCGCAGGAAACGCCCACTCCCCCGGTGCGCGTGCCAGCACTGGGCTGGTCGCACCGGCCTGCGGATCCGCGGCCCACGCGACGACCGTGCCCGCGCCGGGCGGCCCTGCGGTGCAGTGCTCCCGGATAGTGAGTAGGTAGTCGGAGGGGCCCCGCGGCTTCTTCTGGGTCGGTCCCCACCAGTGCCCCGTCGCGACGAGCGACCGCCTGGCGCGGGTGACGGCGACATAACCGAGTCGTCGTTCCTCCAGCTCGGCCCGGGTCTTCTCCGAGCTCACGTAGGACTTCAGGCCGGCACCGGTCCACTCGGTGACGTCGGGCAGGTCCTCGGCATCACCGCGAAGTGCCGTCGGCAGGACGTGGCCGTTGCTGGTCCATCGAGGCGCCGCCCGGATGCTGGGGAAGACACCGCGGGTGAGGTCAGGGACGACGACGACATCCCACTCGAGCCCCTTGGCCTTGTGAGCCGTGAGCAGCTTGACCGAGTCGCCCGTCGTCGGCGCCGCCGTCTCGAGACCACGTTCGTAGTCGTCGGCCGCGCGCAGAAATGCCAGGAAGGACCGTGGTGACGCGTTTCCGTCGAGGTCGCTGAACGAGGCGGCCACGTCGAGAAAGGCGGACAGCCCGTCCCCGCGCGACCGATGCTCGCCCGCCTGCGTCGCCAGCTCGACGTCGAGCCCGGTTGTGGCCACCACGCGCTGGATCACGTCGAGGAGCGGGTCCGTCAGGCCGCGCCTCAGGTGCGCGAGCTCACGGGCGATGGCGGCGAACCGCACCCGGGCTTCGTCACTGATGCCGATGCCGGCTCCGGCAGCGCGGCCCTCGCGCGCGATGTGCTCCACGGCTTCGAGCAGCGAGACCACGTCGGCGGGATCGGTGCCGCCGACGGCCAGCTCGAGCGCCCCGTCGACGTCACCACCGGGCAGGGAGGTGTGGGCGTCTGCGTCGGTGGAGACCATGGCGCGGGCACGGCGGCCGAGAAGCGCGAGGTCGCGGGAACCTATGCGCCACCGGGGCCCGCTGAGCAGGCGCAGCAGGGCGGCGTTGGCAGTCGGGTCGATGAGGACTTCGAGCACGGCGACGACGTCAGCGACCTCCGGCAGCGCAAGCAACCCACCCAGCCCCACGACCTCGACCGGGATGTCGCGCGAGGTCAGCGCCTCGTGCAGAGCGGCGAAGTCGCTGCGGGCCCGGACCAGGACGGCGATCTCCCCCGGCGCAGTGCCATCGCCGATCTCCGCGCGCACCCGGTCGGCGACCCACGAGATCTCCTCGTCATAGGTCTCGAAGAGAGCGCACTCGGTGTGACCGGAGTCGGCCTTCTCGGCGCAGGCGACCAGCGGGTCCACGCCGTGGCGCACATGCAGGGCGGAGGCCAGCACGTTGGCGAGGGCCAGCAGCCACCCGCCGCTGCGACGGTTCTCCACGAGGGCGTAGCGAGGCGCGGGGCGACCGTCGCTGCGCTCGAAGTGCTGGGGAAAGTCGTCGAGGTTCGCCACGGAAGCCCCCCGCCACCCGTAGATCGCCTGGCAGGGGTCCCCCACCGCCGTGACCGGATGCCCGCCACCGAACAGACCCACCAGGGTGCGCCGCTGCGCCACCGAGGTGTCTTGGTATTCGTCGAGCAGCACGACGCGGAACCGCTCCCGCTCCACCGCCCCGACGTCGGGGCACTCCTGCGCCAATCTCGCCGCGAGGGCCGTCTGGTCGCCGAAGTCGACGAGATCACGCAGCCGCTTCTGCTCGCGGTAGGCCTCGACCAGCCCCAGCAGCTCACGCCGCTTGCGCGCCGACGACGCGACGAGGAGGACGTCTTTGGTCGGCTTGTCCAGGTCGGCGAGGTCGGCGAGCTCGGCGATCAGCGCGTCGTCGAAGGCACGGAGCTCGTCTGGGCTGACGAGATGCTCGGCGAGTTCGCCGTCGAGGGAGAGCAGGTCGTCGACGAGACTCGGCAGGGTCTTGTCGAGCGAGGTGAAGGGCCCCCGGGCCTGCCGCAGCACCCGCTCCGCCAGCTGGAAACGGGTGGCATCGGCGAGGAGCCGCGCCGAGGGCTCCACGCCCAGGCGCAGACCATGCTCTTGGACGAGTCGGCCGGCGTAGGCGTGATAGGTCGAGACCGTCGGAAGGTCGTCGTCGTCGGCGCCAGGGCCGCCCAGCTGGCGCAGCGCGGCACGCACCCGCGCGGCGAGCTCACCGGCGGCCTTGTTGGTGAACGTCAGGCCGAGCACCTGCTCCGGCTGGACCTGACCGCTGCCCACGAGCCACACCACGCGCGCGGCCATCACCGTCGTCTTGCCCGACCCGGCACCGGCGACGACGACTGCGGGTTCGAGTGGTGACGTCGCAGCCAGGAGCTGGGACTGGCTGAACGGCACGCCCAACACCTCGCGCAGCTGTTCTGGCCGGCGCAGCGTCGTGCCGCTCACGCGAGCACCCCATGGCCTTCCGGCCGAGCAGGACAGGTGCGGCGATAGACGCACCGGTCGCAGGTCTCGTTGGTCACGGGTGCGAAGTCCTCGTCACGCATGCGTCGAGCCGCCTCGCCCAGGGCGATGTCGACCCAGGTCACGCCGGCCTCGTCAGGTGTCGGCACCGGCTGCGTCTGCGTCTTGGGCTCGTCGGCACGCTTGCTGCCGGCGGGCAACCTGAGGTGCACGAGCTGGGCACCCCCCGGCTCGCGCGTCGCGCCGGGCACGTCGTCGAAGGCGCCGGCTGCAACGGCGGTCTGGTAGACCCCGAGCTGCGGGTGGGCCGCCAGGACGTCGCCGGACAGGGGAGATCTTCCTGTCTTGAAGTCGACGACATAGACGCGGCCCTGGGCGTCCACCTCCAGCCGGTCGGCCGAACCGCGCAAGGTGACGGGGCCGGTCGGGGTCGCCACCTCGACCTCGAACGCGACCTCGCTCCCCAGCAGTCCGCGGCCCCGGGACTGAGCGGACGTGTGCCAGGTCAGGAGGCGCTCGACCGCGTCATAGGCCTGTCGCCGCTGCTGCTCCGACTGCCATGGCGCATCGAAAGCCAGTCTGGACCAGACGGCGTCGATGCAGGCGTTCAGGGTCGTCGCGTCCGGCGGCAACGCACCCCGCGCCACCTCGTCGGCCAGCACGTGCAGCACGCTGCCGAAACTCACCGCCGACGACCTCGTCACGTCGGCATGGACCTCGTGGGAGAGGAACCAGCGCAGCGGGCACTGGGTCAGTCCGGTGAGAGCGGAGCCCGACAGCCTGACCGGAGCAGCGCCGTCGCGCAGCGGCTGCCCGGGATCGGTGACGTCGAGCATCCCCCACCATGCGTCCGGGTGCGCCGAAGGCACCAGCACCCTGCCGTGGTCGTCGCGCGCCGTTGCGAGCTCGGCGAGTCGGGCCACGGCCTCGTCGACGAGCGCCGGCGAGCTCCTCGGGTCGACGGCGATGCGCCTGAGCTCGGCAACCAAGGGCCCCACGGCGAGGGGTCGGGCCCGGCGGCGGCGCAGCGAGACGACCTCGACCCCGAGCTCGGCCAAGAAGCGCGAGGGGCGCTCACCGTCGTCCTCGCCGGAGTCGACGGCGCTCACGACGAGTCGCCGGCGGGCGCGCGTGACGGCAACGTAGAACAGCCGACGCTCCTCGGCAAGCAGCTCGACGAACCCGGGCGGCTCGACGAGACCCCCACGTCCCAGCCGGTCGGGCTCGAGCAGCGACCCACGGCGGCGCAGATCGGGCCAGACGCCCTCCTGCACGCCGGGCACGACCACGACGTCCCACTCCAGCCCCTTGGCTCGGTGTGCGGTGAGGACGCGCACGGCGTCACGCTGACCACTGCCGTCACCCCGCACGCCGGACACCCCTCGTTCGGAAGCGGGATGTCCCGGGATCTCCTCAGCCTCGAGCTCGGCCAGCAGGTCCAGGGCACCGATCGCGCCTCGCCGAAGACCAGCGCGCGAGACGGTGTCGAACAGCGCGCACACCGCGTCGAGGTCACGGTCGGCGGCGCGCCCGGAAGCACCACCCTCGTCGGAGCTGCGCTGCAGCCGCGCCGACCAGTCGGTGCCCTCCCACAGCAGCCACAGCGCATCCTGCGCAGCCCCCCCCTCGGCCAGCAGTGTGCCGACCCGGGCAAGCAGCAGCCCGAGGGCACGGACGCGGCCTGCCACGCGCTGGTCCGCCGCCACCAGGCGAGCAGGCTGGGCGAGCGCGTCGCGCAGCGCCTCGGCGGATGGCACGGGGGCGGCGCCTGCCTCACGGTCCTGCGTCCGCAGCTCGCGGGCGAGAGCGCGGAGGTCGCTCGGATCGACCGCCGCCAGAGGCGACGCGAGCAGCGCCGCAGCAACCTCCTCGGTGAGGTGGTCCTCGACTCTCGATGCAGGGGGCCAGGTCTCGTCGCCGGCGGCCCGCGCGCGGAGCACCTCGCGACTGGCCGCCACCCGCAACCCGGTGAGCAACGGCACGACCGCGGGCTCCCGCGCCAGCGGCAGCTCGTCGCCGGCGACCTCGACCGGCACTCCGGCCGCGCCGAGGACGCGGCGCACGAGCGGCACGGACCGCCGCCCGGACCGCACCAGCACGGCCATCGACGACCACGCGATGCCGTCCTCGAGGTGCGCGCGCCGCAGCACGTCGGCGACGTCCTCCAGCTCTGCCCCGGTCGAAGGGTGCAGCCGCACGTCGATCGTGCCGTGCTCGGCGTCGACGGGTGTGAGGGCCCGGTGCTCGGCAACGCGCTCGCGAGGCAGTGCCCGCACCGGCATGCGCGAGGTCAAGGCGCGGCTCGCGGCGAGCAACGAGGCACCGGCGCGGCGAGAGCGGCGCAGCGTGAGCACCGGCGCACGCGAACCGTCGAGGCGCACGAACCTGCCGGGGAACTCGAGGAGGGCCCCGACGTCGGCACCGCGGAACGCGTAGATCGACTGGTCGGGGTCGCCCACGGCGACGAGGTGACGTCCCTGCCCGGCGAGCGCCTGCAGCAGGCGCTCCTGGGCCGGGTCGATGTCCTGGTATTCATCGACGAAGACGGCGGCCCAACGACGGCGGAGGCGCTCACGGACAGCTGGCGTCTCAGCGATGAGCACGGCGCGGTGCACCACCTCGGCATAGTCGACGACGCCGCGCGAGTCGAGCACGTCGAGGTAGTCGGCGAGGAAGTCTGCCACCGCGGCCCAGGAGTCTCGCCCGTTCTGCCAGGCCAGCAGGGCGAGGTCCTCCGGATCGAGCCCCAGCTCGCGTGCCCGGGCCATGACGGAGCGGATCTCCTCGACCAGCCCCCGGGTGCCCATCGCAGCACGCATCGCGGCGGGCCACGCCACCGAACCCACGCCGAGAGCCGACCCGCCGAGCAGGTCACGCACGACGGCGTCCTGCTCCGGCCCGCTGAGCAGGCGCAGCGGTGCACCGAAGTCGTCCGGGGACTGCTCGGCGCGTACCAGCGCATAGCAGAACGAGTGGAAGGTCCAGGCCATGGGCTCGCCCGTCGTGCGCGCGAGCCGGGAAGTGATGCGCTCGCGCAGCTGCGACGCCGCCCTGCGGCTGAACGTCAGTGCGAGCACCTGGTCGGGCCGCAGCGGGTCGTCGGCGCGCTCGACGAGGGCGGCGACCGACTCGACGAGCGTGGTGGTCTTGCCGGTGCCCGGGCCGGCCAGCACGAGCAGCGGGCCGTCGCGGTGGGCCGCGACGCGCGCCTGGTGCTCGTCGAGCTGCACCCGCGCGGGTGCCTGCACCCCGCCCGCCACGAGGCGGAAGCCTGCGGGGCGCGAGGGCCATGCGGTGGCGGCGCGGTGGGTGCTCATGACAACGGCCATGTCATCACGCGGCACCGACAGACTGTGCGATCCGACGCGCTCAGCGCGACGACGTGCCGTCCCATCGGGAGCGCCGCAGATCCACGCGCGTCCCGCCCGGGGACAGTGCCACGCCCTCGCCACGGAGCAGCCGCATCGCCTCACCGTCATGGCACAGCGCGGGGGTGCCGTCGGCACGCAGTACGCGCCACCACGACGTCTGTGCCCCCCACCGTGCCATCACCGACCCGACGCCCCGGGCCGCACCCTCGCCCATGAGCTCGGCGACGTCGCCGTAGGACACCACCCGCCCGGGCGGCACCTGCTCGACGACGGCGAGCACGCGCAGCGCGTAGGCGGAGGGCTCCACGACGGCCACCCTAGGCCGAGGGACCAGTCGAGTGAGCGACAGGGAATATGGCCCTGTGACATCCGCGATCGAGGCCGAGCGCACCCGTTCCGTCAGAGCGGCACTCGTGGCCAGCTATGTGGTCTTCTGCATTCACGGCGTGGCCCTGTCGTCGTGGGTGTCACGCATCCCGACCCTGCGAGACCAGCTGCACCTGAGTCCCCAGTCGCTCGGTCTGGTCCTGCTGAGCCCGGCGCTCGGCTCGCTGGTCGGGCCCACGCTGGCCGGACTGCTGGTCGCGAGGATCGGCTCCGGGGCCGTCGTCGCGATCATGGGCATCGTCCAGGCCGCGACCATGACGCTGGTCGGGCTCTCGGGCCGCGGAGGCCTGGTCGTGCTGATCCCTGCCCTTCTGGTCATGGGCGTGGCGTTCGGCATGTGGGACGTCGCCATGAACGTCGAGGGGGCCACCGTCGAGCGCCAGGTGGGGCGCTCGGTGATGCCGCGCCTGCACGGCGCATGGAGTGTCGGAGCCCTCGTCGGCGCGCTGGTCGCCGCGGGCGCCTCGGCGCTGGGCCTCCCGCTCGTCGCCCACCTGGGCGCCGTCGGCGCCGCGGTGGCCCTCGTGGTCGTCGCGACCAGCCGTTCCTTCCTCGCCCCGGAACCCGACGCTGCCGAGCAGGCCGCGGCAGGCCGGGCGCGCGACGGTTCGGCCTGGCGCGAGCCGCGCACGATCATGCTCGGCTTGTTGGTTCTGGTCATGGGCTTCGCCGAAGGCACCGGCAGCGACTGGCTCGGTGTCACAACCGTCGACTCCTACGGCGGCACCACGACGTTGGGCTCGCTGACGTACGCGCTGTTCGTCGCGGCGGCCACCTGCACGCGGTTCGCGGGTCCCGTGGCGATCAACCGCTTCGGCCGCGTGGCGACGCTGCGTGCGGGCGCGATCGTCGCGATGGTGGGCGTCGGCATCGTCGTTCTGGGTTCGGCCCTGCCGCTCGCTTTCGTCGGGGCGATCGCGTGGGGCGTGGGCATCAGCCTCGGCTTCCCCCTCGGCATGAGCGCGGCCTCCGACGACCCGTCACGCGCCACCGCGCGGGTGAGCGTCGTCGCGGCGATCGGCTACACGTCGTTCCTGCTCGGGCCGCCGCTCGTCGGGTGGCTCGCCGGCCTGCTGGGCGGCTCGGTGCAGCATGCGCTCGCCGTGGTGCTCGTCATGCTCGTGATCGGGGCGTACGCCGCGGCCGCCGCCGAACCTCTCGCCGAACCTCTCGCCGAACCTCTCGCCGAGACATGAGGCGTCCGGTGTCGCCATGACGACAGCGGACGCCTCACGATCAGTAGGTCAGGTGGACAAGTGGTCAGTAGGTCGGCTGCGACGGGTCGATCTGGTTGACCCAGGCCACGACGCCGCCACCCACGTGGATCGCGTCTGCGAAGCCGGCGCCCTTGAGGATCGCGAGGACCTCGGCAGAGCGCTGGCCGGTCTTGCAGTGCAGCACGATCTGCTTGTCCGAGGGCATCGCCTCGAGCGCCGACCCGTTGAGGAACTCGCCCTTGGGGATGAGCACCGCCCCGGGGATGAGGTTGATCTCGTACTCGTTGGGCTCGCGGACATCGACCAGCAGGAACGACCGGTCACCGGCCTCACGCTCCTTGAGCATGAGCTCGAGGTCACGCACGTTGATCGTGGAGCCCTTGGCAGCCTCGGCGGCGTCCTCGCTGATCGCGCCGCAGAACGCCTCGTAGTCGCCCAGCAGGCCGGTGATCGGCTCGCCGTTGGGGTCGCGGCGAAGCTTGAGCGTGCGGTAGGACATCTCGAGGGCGTCATAGACCATCAGCCGCCCGACGAGCGGGTCGCCGATGCCGACGATGAGCTTGATCGCCTCGGTGACCATGATCGAGCCGATCGACGCGCACAGCACGCCGAGCACCCCGCCCTCGGCGCACGACGGCACCATGCCGGGGGGCGGGGGCTCGGGGTAGAGGTCGCGGTACTGCGGGCCGTGCTCGGCCCAGAAGACGCTCACCTGGCCCTCGAAGCGGTAGATCGAACCCCAGACGTAGGGCTTGTCGAGCAGCACGGCGGCGTCGTTGACGAGATAGCGCGTGGCGAAGTTGTCCGTGCCGTCGAGGATCAGGTCGTAGGGCGCGAAGATGTCGAGGGCGTTGGTCTCGTCGAGACGCTCCTCGTGCAGGATCACGTTGACATAGGGGTTGACCTCGGCCACCGACTCCTTGGCCGACACGGCCTTGGACTTACCGATGTCGGACTGCCCGTGGATGATCTGGCGCTGCAGGTTCGACTCGTCGACGGTGTCGAAGTCGACGATGCCCAACGTGCCGACGCCTGCGGCCGCGAGATAGAGCAGCGCCGGGCTGCCGAGGCCGCCCGCACCGACGACCAGGACCTTGGCGTTCTTGAGCCGCTTCTGCCCGGTCATGCCGACGTCGGGAATGATCAGGTGCCGAGAATAGCGACGCACCTCGTCGACGCTGAGGGATTCGGCCGGCTCGACCAGCGGGGGCAGACTCACGACGCTTCAACTCCTTGGGCGCAACAGGTGTGGATCTCCGGCCGGCACTTCGGCCGGGTGTTCGCCAGACGCAACGATCCCATACCGGGCGCGATTCCCGAAGTCACGGTTCGGGGCCCGGCCGGGGGTCGGGGAGCCCCTCGAGGCGCCGGTTGACCGCGGCGAGGGTTGCGCGTACGACCGCCTGCCGGGTGTCCTCGCGCACCACCGAGGCACCGGAGAGCCGCTCGCCGCCGAGCTCGGTCACCATCGTCACGACGACGACAGCAGTGCGCAGAGAGCCCGTCGTGGCGATCTCGACGTGCTCGATCTCGAAGCGGCACGGCGCTTTCACGATCGACTGCACCGCTCGCAGCGTGGCCAGGGCGACCGCGCGGTGCACACCCGTCGCGTTCGTCGTGCCGTCGGCGACACCTGCCGTCTGCACGCCGTGGCGCGAGAGCCGGATGGTCACCGTGGTCAGCAGGCCGGTGGTGGACAGCTGCAGCCGCTCGATCGCGACGCGCGGCGAGGCAAGCCCGACGTCAGGCGCGGGCAGCTGCACAGGTGCCGGTGGCGGCACCGGCGGGAGCTTGGCAGCGTGACGCCCGCGGAGGCCGGCACCGTCGTCCTCCACGAGGTGGACCCGCTCGGCGTCGACGGCCATCGCGAAATGCGTACGCAGCAGGCGGTCGGCGGCCCGTGCGACGTCGACCTCGTCGGCACCGGGCAGGAGGCGTACGCGCAGCGCACCGAGCCCACCGGGGTCGCCCAGCTCCGGCTCGAGCTCGGCGTCAGCGACCCCGGGCAGCGCACGCAGCGCCGCGACCACCGCAAGTCGCGTGCGGGTGGCGTCGTCGGCGCTGCGCGGAAATCGGTCTCGTGACACGGCTCCGGAAGTCTGTCAGCAGTGGTCGCCCTCAGGATGCACGGGCCGCACCTAGGGTGGGTCCTTTCCGCAATCTTGTCGCGCATCTTTTTTCCAGGAGGCATCGGCGTGGAGGTCAAGATCGGCGTGCAGCACGCACCCCGCGAGATCGTGCTGGAGAGCACTTCGAGCGCCAGCGATGTGGCGGACACCGTGACCAAGGCACTGAGCGGCGGTGGCGTGCTGAGCCTCACCGACGACCGGGGCCGTCAGGTCATCGTCCCGGTCGACAAGGTGGCCTATGTCGAGATCGGCGAGCCGGAGGCACGGCGCGTCGGGTTCGGGGCGATGTAGGGGCGCGCGTCCCCCACGGACCCTGCTGCCGCGCTGCTGCGTCGGGCGCCCGGTCAGGCTGAGAGCCCGAGGGTGGCCATCCGCCGCGTGTGGGCATCGGTCAGCCGGGCGAACAGCCGACCCACCTCGGCGAGGTCGAAGCCCGGGTTGTCCGGCGTCCCTGCGAGCAGTGCCGACAGGGCGTCGTGCTCGGCGGCGACGCGTTGTGCCTGACTGAGGGCCTCACCGACGAGCCGACGCCCCCACAGCGCGAGCCGGCCCCCGACCCGGGGGTCGGCTGCGATGGCCGCCCGCACATGCTCCACCGCAAAATCGGTCTGACCGGTGTCCTCGAGGACCCGGTGCACCAGCTCACGGGTCGAGGCGTCGACGAACGCGGCAGCCTCGCGCGTGAAGTCCTTCGCGATCCCGTCGCCGACGTACGCCTTCACCAGCCCCTCGAGCCAGCTGCCCGGGGCCGTGCGCTGGTGAAACTCCTCGAAGGCCGCCGAGAACGGCGCCATGGCGGTGGCAGGGTCCGCGCCCAGCGAGCGCAGTCGCTCGCGCAGCAGCTGGTGGTGACCGAACTCGGCGACCGCCATGGCCGCCAGCTCGGCGCGCGCGTCGAGCGTCGGAGCCAGGGCGGAGTCGGCGCTCAGGCGCTCGAACCCGACGAGCTCGCCGAGGGCGAGCAGCGCCAGCAGGTCGACCGTGCCCGAGGCTGCCGCCGAACCCTGGCCGACCTCTAGCACCTCTCGCTGCGGCTCGTCCGGCGGGGCTGCGGCGTCGTCATCCACGGCCCGGAGCCTAGTCGCGGGTAGGATCAGGGTCGTACGCCATTGCAGTACGCCCGGTCGGTGCCCCGATCGGCATCCTGCACCGATCGCCGGTCTTCGCTGTCGCCCGCGGTTCTGCTACGTCGTCCGCCTGTCCCATCGGCGGGACGCAGCATGTGACCGTTGCGAGCGCGCCCCGGCACGCCGCTGAAAGGCACTGCTATTCCTACTTTCCGTGAACTCGGGGTCGTTCCCGAGATCTGCGAGTCCCTCGAGGCGATCGGCATCGTCGACGCCTTCCCGATCCAGGAGATGACGCTGCCGGTCGCGCTGTCCGGCAACGACGTGATAGGCCAGGCCAAGACCGGCACCGGCAAGACGCTCGGGTTCGGCATACCGCTGCTGCAGCGCGTCACCCTGCCCGGCGAGCCCAACGCCCTCGCGGCGGCGGGCAAGCCTCAGGCGCTCGCTGTCGTGCCCACCCGTGAGCTGGCCGTGCAGGTGGCCAAGGACCTGCAGGTCGCGGGCAAGGCCCGCGGCGTGCGGGTGCTCACCGTCTATGGCGGGCGTGCCTACGAGCCCCAGGTCGAGGCGCTGCGCACCGGCGTCGAGATCGTGGTCGGCACGCCGGGGCGGCTGCTCGACCTGGCCCAGCAGGGCCATCTCGACCTCGGCTACGTGCGCATGCTCGTCCTGGACGAGGCCGACGAGATGCTCGACCTGGGCTTCCTGCCCGACGTGGAGCGCATCCTCGCCCGCACGCCCGCCGGTCGCCAGACCATGCTGTTCTCGGCCACGATGCCCAGCAAGGTCGTCGCGCTGGCGAAGGTCTACATGACGCAGCCGACCCACATCAACGCGATCGACCCCAACGACATCGACGCGACCGTGGCGTCCACCGAGCAGCATGTCTTCCGCGCGCACGGCATGGACAAGCCGGAGGTGCTCGCCCGCGTGCTGCAGGCCAAGGACCACGGTCTGGTCATGGTGTTCTGTCGCACCAAGCGCGCCGCAGCCCGGGTCGCCGACGACCTCACCGAGCGCGGCTTCGCCGCCGCCGCAGTCCACGGCGACCTCGGCCAGGGCGCGCGGGAGCAGGCGCTGCGCGCATTTCGCACCGGCAAGGTCGACGTCCTCGTCGCGACCGACGTCGCGGCCCGCGGCATCGACGTCACCGGCGTCTCCCACGTCGTCAACTACGAGTGCCCCGATGACGAGAAGACCTACCTGCACCGCATCGGCCGCACCGGTCGCGCCGGCTCCAGCGGCGTGGCGGTCACCCTGGTCGACTGGGCAGATGTCACGCGCTGGCAGATGATCAACAAGGCGCTGGGCCTCTCGTTCTACGAGCCCGCCGAGACCTACTCCAGCTCCGAGCACCTCTATGACGTGCTCGACATCCCCGCCGGGGTGACCGGCACCCTGCCGCGCGCGTCGCGCACGCGGGCCGGGCTGGGGGCTGAGCAGGTCGAGGACCTCGGCGAGACCGGCAAGGCACGCGCCCCGCGCGGGGGGGCGAAGCCGCCGTCGTCGGCCAGGTCCTCCGCCCGCAGCAGCGACACCGGGCCGGATGAGACGAAGCCGCGCGAGGCACGTCCGCCGCGCGAGCGCACCCGCCGTCGCACTCGTGGCGGCGGCGGTGCTGGCGAGGGCGACGCCCTCACACCCGCGTCCCCCGTGGAAGCCGTCGTCGCCGCCGGGACCGTCGTCACCGACGAGGCACCCACCGGCGACGAGGCACCCAAGCGCACCCGCCGTCGCGGCGGCCGCGGGCGCGGCCGGTCGACCGAGGGCACCAGCGGCGGCAAGGGCACGCTCGAGGACACCACGCCGCCGGACGTCGCGGTGAGCATCGGCTCCGACGCCTGAGCCCGATCTCACGCCGCAGAAGGGTCCCCTGTGCCGAACCTATCGGCAGCGGGGACCCTTCTGCCAAGCGAGGGTGCGAGGCCCCGGCGTGACCAGCATGCGCCCACCGGCGCGATAGGGACCGGGGAGCCGTCGCGACGTCGTGTAGGTGATCGTTTCGCCGTCGCGCTCGATGCGCATCCTCGCCCAGGTGTAGGGGACGCCGAAGGAGAGCCGGGCGCCGATCATGACGGCGAGCCGGGCCGACTCGAGCGACCGGAACACGACGCCCCTGCGCCTCGTCGCATCGATGGAGTAGAGCCTCACGTTCGTCTCGGCGAAAGTGCCGAGCCACGGCACGGCTCGCCCGCGGCCGACGCCCGCACCCACCAGCCGGAAGGCGATCAGCCCGACCCAGGCGGACCCAGGCGAACCCGTCGAACACGTCGGGCCGGGTGCCGGCAGGAAGCAGCGGGGCGACGCGACCGGGGTCGACCCGCCAGTGGAGAAAGGTGAGGTTCTCCCAGCGCTGCGCCATCGACTGCCGTCCGACGAGCGCCGGGCTCACCGGATCGATCACAGCAGCACCCTCTCATCGAGCGACCCTCGCGGCGCACGTCGATCGCAGAGTCGCACGGCAACTACGCTTCGTGGGTGACCCCACCGTTGGTTCAGAGTTCCCCGCAGGTCCGACCCGTGCGCCTCGCGGCGGCTGACGGCGAGCTCGCCGCGCTCCAGATCGCCCCCGAGAGCGGCGAGCCGTGGGCCAGTGCACTTCTCGTGCCGGGGTTCACCGGCTCCAAAGAGGATTTCGTCGCCGTCCTGCCCGCCCTCGGGGCGGCCGGAGTCGCGGCGACGACGATCGACCAGCGCGGCCAGCACGAGTCGCCGTGGGGGCCGCCGGAGGCGTACGACTTCGACCGACTCGCGGCCGATCTGCTCGAGGTGGCCCGCGGGCTCAGCGGCCCCGTGCACCTGGTCGGTCATTCGCTCGGCGGCCTCGTGGCCCGCCGTGCCGTGCTGGCGGACCCCACGGCCTTCGCGTCGCTGACGCTGATGAGCTCCGGCCCGGCGGGCATCGTCGGCGGCCGGCGCGAGGAGCTCACGCTGCTGCTGACCGACCTTCCCACCACGGACATCGAGATCCTGTTCGACCGTCAGCTGGAGCGCGACCGGGCAGCCGGGCTGCCCCAGCAGCCGCCGGCCCTGACCGCGTTCCTGCGCAGCCGTGCGCTGGCGAGCTGCCCGACCGGCCTCGCGCGCACGGGCGAGCAGCTGCGTGACGAACCGGACCTCGTCGACGACCTGCAGGCGACGGGCATCCGGACGCTCGTGATCTACGGCGTGAGCGACAACGCGTGGCCACCGGCGCTGCAGGACGACATGGCGGCGCGTCTCGGGGCGCAGCGCGTCGCCATCGAAGGAGCGGCGCACTCACCTGCCGCAGAGTCACCGGACCGCACGGCTGCGGCGCTCGTCTCGTTCTGGTCGATGTGAAGTCGACAGCGATTTCGGGGGTGGCTGCTGCGGTTAGGGGGCATTGCTACCTCAAGAGGCCGTCAACAGGGGGCGCCCGGACGGCGAGGGGGCCGCGATCGTGATGATCGATCTACGCGCACCCCTCTCCGACGATCCCCGTCAGGTCGCCACAGCGCGGCATCAGCTGTCGGACCACCTGGCGGAGCACGGTGTCCCCGCTGAGGTCACAGACACGGCGGTGCTACTCATGAGCGAGCTCGTCACCAACGCGATCCTGCACGGCGAGCCGCCCGTCGAGTTGCTCGTGCACGGGCAGAAGGATGGCCTTCGGGTCGAGGTCCGTGACAACGACCGCGAGTCCTTTGCGCTCCTGCAGCCCCGGGCAGACGCCGCGGCATACCGCCTGGGCGGTCGCGGTCTCCAGCTCGTGGACAGCCTCGCCGCACGATGGGGTGCGTGCCTCGAGGGACCCGCCAAGAGCGTGTGGTTCGAGATCGACCTGGTCTGAGCCCGGCTCAGCCGGCCGCGACGAACGCGCGTACGGCGTCGACGACCAGCTGCACGGCGATGGCCGAAAGCAGCAGTCCTGCGATGCGGGTGATGAGCAGGACCCCGCTGTCGCGGATCACGTGGATGATTGCGCCGGCATAGCGCATGATCAGCCACAGCACGAGATGCACGGCGATCACACCCAGGGCGAGCACCACCACAGAGGCGACGTCGTTGACCCCGCGGACGAACACCATCGTGGCGACGATCGCACCGGGGCCGGCGAGCAGCGGGGTGCCGAGCGGGACGAGCGCGATGTTCACGTCCTTGGACGCCACGGGGTTCTCCAGCTGACCGGTGAGCAGCTGCAGGGCGACGAGCAGCAGCAGCAATCCACCTGCGCACTGCAATGCAGGAAGTGTGATTCCGAGGTATTCCAGGATCTGTTGCCCGAACAACGCAAAGCTGGTGATGACGAAGAACGCGACCGTTGCCGCCTGGCGGGCGACGCGATGACGCTCCCGGGCCGTCCGTCCGGCGGTGAGGCCGAGGAATACGGGGATCGTGCCGGGTGGGTCCATGATGACGAACAACGTGATGAAGACCTCGCCGAAAAACCGGAAGTGCGCGCTCACGGCGTCACCGGCGGCGCGCCGTGGCCGCGGCGACGAGCCGCTCATAGACCTCGCGCGTCGTGGTGTTCTCGCCGAGACGGTTCTCCTTGCCCGAACCGTGGTAGTCCGAGCTGCCGGTCATGAGCAGATCATGGTCGAGCGCGATGGCTCGCAGCCGCCGCCGGTCCTCCTCGGAGTTGTCGCGGTGCTCGACCTCGACCCCCATGAGACCGGCCTGGGCCATGTCGGCGAAAGCGGCCTCCGGCACGACGGCGCCGCGCGTGCGCGCGAAGGGATGGGCGAAGACGGTGACGCCCCCAGCGGCGCGCACCAGGCGTACGGCCTCGACGGGGTCGAAGGCGAAATGCTCGACCTGGAAAGGGCTGCTGTCGTGCAGCAGCTCACGGAACGCCTCGTTGCGATCGGCGACGATTCCGTTGGCGACGAGGGTGTCGGCGAGATGGGGACGACCGACGGTCCCGCCCGGTTCGATGCGAGCAGCGACGTCCTCCCACGTCAGGGCATAGCCCGCCGCCTGCAGCCGCCGCACGATCTCCTGGGCTCGCGGCACCCGGTCGTCGCGGGCACGGTCCAGCTGCGCGACCAGTGCGGCGTCGCTGCGGTCGAACAGGTAGGCCAGCAGGTGCAGCGAGGTGCCCTCGTAGCGACAGGAAAGCTCCGCCCCGCGCACGAGGGTGAGCCCGGGCGGCGTCGCCGCGGCCGCCTCGTCCCAGCCGGCCGTCGTGTCGTGGTCGGTGATCGCGACGACGTCCAGACCCGCGTGCACCGCCGCGACCATCAGCTCTGCAGGCGAGTCGGTCCCGTCGGAGGCGCGGCTGTGGGTGTGCAGGTCGATAGGCATCGTGGACAGCCTACGAGCGGGGCCCTCGCGCCGTTCGCACGTCGCACCGCTCACTCGTCGTGCCGCTCACTCGGCCGTTGCGGGCTCCGTCCGGGGGTGCACCAGCCGCGGCGACAGGGCGCCCAGCGGCAGCATGGCGAGCTCCGCGCCGAGCTCGCGAGCGTCGGCGAGCACGAGGCTGCCCATGAGCAAGGCCCCTGCGGCCTCCGGCCAGAACACGATCCACAGCCAGCAGCCCAGACCTTCGCCGACATAGACCGCGCGGTCCTGCGGCCCCGGGACGCACCACAGCGGGGTGTGCTGGCCGCCCGCAAGGATCTTGGCATCGGGACCCTTGTCCGCGAGCTCTCCCGGGTCGAGGCCGGGCACCCCGGCGTAGGCGGCGCCCATGCCGACCCCCGGTTCCTCGGCGACCACCACGAACTCGCCGAGGCCGCCGAGCGGCGCAGGTCCGGTGGCCGCCACCGCGACAGCGCACGGACCGGTGCGGTCGTCACCGGCGGAGGCGACCCCGGTGGCGACCCAGCCACGGGGCAGCGGCCACGGCACCCAGACCGGAACCCGCGACGTACGCGCGACCGCGGACATCACCTCGACCGTGGGTGCCGTGATCGGCTGGCGCGGCGCCACCCCACCGTGCAGGTCGCACCGCCACTCGCTCGACCACAGTCCGGGTGCGTGCAGGGCCGCGCCGCACCTCGGACAGACGGGAGAAGCCCTCATATAACCGAGAGTCCTCCCACGAACAACCGCGGTCAAGGGCGGACAGCTCACGGACGTAGTCGGCGCCGCCGGGTCGCCTCGGCCACCGGTCAGGTCATACGTCGCTGTTCCGGTCGGGGTCATCGAGCCGGACCCTCGCGGCGTCGCGTCGGCACCGCCGACCGTGGTTCTACTGCTCAAGAGCAGTGCGTTGTCCTGCGTGTGCCGCTTGGTGACGTCGAGCGTCAGCGTCCATGGAGTTCTCCGCTGCAGACGGTCGTGCAAGGCGCGGTCGTGACGTGCCACTAGCGCGATTCTGGGCCAAGGTCGTCCGAGGCCCTAGCCATCGGGACTGCTGGCTACGGATCGGCGCGATCGCCGACGACGGCTACGG
>CAXSDR010000066.1:0-21158 GCA_964236445.1 uncultured Motilibacteraceae bacterium
GGAACGACCATGTGCCAGGGGACTTGCCTGGCGCCCGCGGGTCCTGGTGACTGTCGCGTATTAGCCGGCCACAAGAGTCGGCCTACGGCAATCGTGGCTAGCTGACAGCCACCTCACGCGTCCTATGACCAATCAAGGCTGTGGACCACCTCCTTTCCCGTGTGCGTCGAACCTACGTCGCACCGCAGGTCTTCGCCACCGGTTTGGCCCCACGTGCGGGCATCACGTCGTGAACTGCTCGTGCCCGATGACGGCGAGCAGCGCCAGCTTGTCGTAGCCCTCACTGCCGGGCTGCGCCGTGAAGACGAGCAGCGTCTGCGCGCGGTTCTCGGTGAACAGCACCTGACAGTCGACCTCGATCTCGCCCAGCTCCGCGTGCACGATCGTCTTGTGGTCGTCGAACCGCACGGCGACCTCGTGGCGCTCCCACACGGTGACGAACTCGGGGCTGCGCTCCCGCAGGGTGCGCACGATGTCGGCCGCCCGCGTATCGGCGCCACCGGCGGTCAGCGCCGCCCGCAGCCCGGCCGCCTGCGCCCGGCTCTGATGGTCGTGGTCACGCTGCGGATAGAGCAGCCGCTCCTCGGCGTCGGTGAACCAGCGGTAGAACGCGCTGCGGGCGAGTCCCTCGTGCCGCATGCGATCGCCGACGAGCAGCCCCCCGAGCCGGTTCTGGGCGAGCGTTTCGCCGAGGTCGGACACGACCATCGCGGGGGTGTCGTCGAGGCGGTCCAGCACCCGCATCAGGGCGGGGCTGACATGCTCCGCCCGGCGTACGCGCGTGGGCGCGTTGTGCCCGGCAAGGCGGAACAGGTGGTCACGCTCGTCGAGCGTCAGGCGCAGCGCGCGCGACAGGGCGGCGATCATCTGGTCCGAGGGCTGCGGGCCGCGCTGCTGCTCGAGGCGAGCGAGGTAGTCGGTCGACATGCCGGCGAGCAGAGCGACCTCCTCGCGCCGCAGACCTCGGGTGCGCCGACGTGGTCCCTTGAGCAGGCCGACGTCGCTGGGCTGGGTCGCTTCGCGTCGTCGCCGCAGGAAGTCAGCCAGCCCAGCGCGGTCGATCCGGTCCATGGGTCCAGTGTGGGCGCTCGGGCCGCCCCGCAGCCAGGGATCACCGGTCCGTGGATGACCCGTCCTCTTCCGCCCCCGTCCGCGTGGCTGCACAGTCGAGGCATGAAGACGACAGACAACACCGTGCTCATCACCGGCGGGACCTCGGGGATCGGGCTCGGGCTAGCGCGCAGGCTCCACGACGCGGGGAACCGGGTGATCGTCGCCGGCCGCCGCAAGCACCTGCTCGACGCGATCGTGGCCGAACACCCCGGCATCGAGTCGCTCGTGCTCGACGTCGCCGACCCGGCGTCCATCGTGGCCGCGTTCGCGGAGGCGACCAGCCGTTTCCCCGACCTGAACGTCCTCATCAACAACGCGGGCATCATGGCGACGGAGGACCTCCGCAGCGGACGTGACCTGCAGGTGGCCGAGGCCACCGTCGCCACCAACCTGCTCGGCCCGATCCGCATGGTGGCGGCGTTCACACCCTGGCTCATCGGCAAGGCAGGCGCCACGATCGTGAACGTGACGTCGGGGTTGGCCTATGTCCCGTTGCCCGCGGCGCCCACCTACAGCGCGACGAAAGCCGCGATCCACTCGTTCACGGAGAGCTTGCGCGTGCAGCTCGCCAGCAGCGGCGTGCAGGTCGTCGAGCTCGCGCCGCCGGCCGTCGGGACGACGTTGCTGGGAATGGACGAGAACCCGCACGCGATGCCGCCCGAGGAGTTCTACTCCGAGGTGATGGACCTGCTCGCCGCCGAGCCCGACGCCCAGCAGGTCCTCGTCGAGCGGGTCGGGCGGCAGCGGTTCGCGCGGGAGCGCGGCGCGTACGCCGAGGTGCTGGCGTCGCAGAGCGCGATGGGGTGAGCACAAGAGGTCAGGTTTCCCGCCCAGCCGTCGATGCGCGGATGTGACCTCAGCGACCGATGTGCGCCTCGGGAGACGCCAGGCGACCGCCTGGGCCCTCCTGGCGCTGGTTCTCGCGCTGAGCGCCACTGCCGGTGCCGACCTGCAGGCGTTGCGGTCCAGCCGCCACGCCGCCAGAGCCACTCTCGTCCAGCACAGCGGGGACGCCGCTGAACGGGTGAATGCCGAGGTCGAGGGCTATGAGAACGCTGTGCGCGAGATCGCCGCGGGGGTCGCGGCCCAGAGCAACATGACCTCGGCGGACTTTGCGACCCTGTCGGCGCCGCTCGCCGTCTCGGGCTTGGGTGGGGCATCGGGCCTGCTGTTCGTCGTGCCGGCCCTCGATCCCGAGATTGCGACGCTGCAGCAGCACTGGCGGACGGCAGGCGATCCGTCACTGACCCTGTCCCCGGCACACGCAGGCGGCGAGCACTTCTTCTCGGTCGTCGGCCGGTCGCTGGACGGCCGCCCTGTCATCTACGGGCGTGACCTCTCGTCCGCACCCGAGCCGCGGGGGGCCATGATCGCGTCCCGCCTCAGTCGCGGCCCCGTCGTCTCCGACGCCTACGTCCTGCTCAAGGACCGCGACCTGCCCAAGGAACGCCAGCAGCTGTCGTTGGTGCTCGTCGCACCTGTGATCGTCCCCACGACGGGTGTGGTGAGCGGGTGGGTGCTCGTGGGAATGCGCGGCGCCGACCTGCTCACGGGCCTTCTCAGGACGTTGCTCGGCGGTGAGGCCAACGCCACCTTGAGCGCCACCAGCGCGTCGGGCGCACGAGCAGTCGTAGCCCGCTATGACACCGGGCACCCCTCCGACCCCACGATGAGCGAATCGGTCACCGTGCAGGCTACGCAGCAACGGTGGACCTTGACGCTGACGGCCACACGCGCCGCGGCGACCCGACACGGCGCCCAACGCGCAGTGGTCGTCGGGGTGCTCGGCGTGGGGGTGGTGCTGAGCCTGCTGCTGGCGGCCATCGTCTTCCTCATCCTGAGCTCGCGGGCTCGTTCCGACCTCGCGGTGCAGCTGGCCACGTCCCAGCTGCGCGCGGCCCAGGACGAAGCCAGCCGCCAGGCGGCGCTGCTCGCTGCGGTCGTCAACAGCATCAGCGACGGTGTCGGGGTCGTCGACGAGCACGGCTCCTTCCTGCTGCACAATCCCGCCGCCAAGTCGCTGCTCGGAGTCGTCGACGACATCGCTGAGGTGGACACCTGGCAGGAACACTACGGAATGTTCACGATGGACGGCCGCACCCCGTTCCCGCTGGACGAGCTTCCTCTCGTCCGCGCGCTCGAAGGTGTCAGCACCGACCACGTCGACATGATCATCCGTAACGCCGGGAACCCCGATGGCCGTCCTATCACCGTCTCCGGGCGGCCCCTCGACCCCGAGGCCGGCGTGCGCGGTGCGGTCGCGGTCTTCCACGACCTGACGGCGCGCCTCCAGGGCGAGGCGGAGCTCCGCGACAGCGAGGCGAGGCGGCGTGCGATCCTCGACACCGCCGCCGACGCGTTCGTCGCGATGGACCACACGGGGGCCATCACCGATTGGAATGCGGCCGCTGTACGCCTGCTCGGGCACGACGCCCACGCGGTCATCGGACGTTCGCTCGCCGAGGTGCTCGTCCCTGCGGATCTACGCCAAGCACACACCGCCGGCTTCCTGCGCTTCGTGGGCTCCGGGCAACGATCACTGCCGGACCACCCGATCGAAGTGATGGCGCTGCACCGCGACGGCCACCAAGTCGCCGTCGAGCTCACCGTGTCGCGCCTGGAGTGGGAAGGCGGCTGGCGCATCCACGGTTTCCTGCGCGACATCACGGCCCGCCGTGCCGCGGCCGAGGAGCTGCGAGCGGCTGAGGAGCTCTTCCGCTTCGCCTTCGACCGAGCGCCTGTCGGGATGGCGTTGAACCGGCTGCGAGGCGAGGACCAGGGTCGGATGGTGCGCGTCAACAACGCGTTCGCCTCGATGCTCGGCTACAGCGTCGAGCAGCTGCAGGAACGTACGTTCCTCGACATCACGCACCCCGATGACCGCACGGGAACACGGGCACAGCTCGCGGCCGTGCTCGCGGCGCCGGATGCTGGTGGGCGGTTCTCGACGCTCAGTGCGGCCGGCGTCGAGTACGAAAAGCGCTATCTGCATGCCGATGGGCACACCGTGTGGGTCGCGATCAACCTCGCCGTCCTGCGCGACCCGCAGGAGCAGCCTGTCTATGCGGTGGTCCAGGTCGAAGACATCACCGTCCGGCGGGCCGAGACCGAACGGCTCTCCGCGTTGGCCTTGCGCGACCCGCTGACGGGTCTGGCCAACCGGGTTCTGCTCACCGACCGCATACGCCAAGCCGTCGCACGCAGCGCACGCAACATGCACCCGGTGTCGGTGCTGTTCTGCGACCTCGACGGCTTCAAGTCGATCAACGACACCTACGGCCATGCCGCCGGAGACGACGTCCTGCGCCAGGTCGCCACGGCGATACGCTCTGCCGTACGGCCCTCGGACACGGTCGCGCGGCTCGGCGGGGACGAGTTCGTGGTGCTGTGCGAGGACCTGCACGACGCCGGAGATGCCCGGATCATCGCGAACCGCATCAACGACACACTGAGGCGACCGATCGTCAGCGACGGGCATCAGCTCACCGTCGGTTGCAGCATCGGGCTCTTCACAGCGGCAGGTCCGGGGCTCGACCCGGATGAGCTGCTCCACCAGGCGGATCTGCGGATGTACACCGACAAGCGAGCCCGCGCGGCACTCATCCCGCGCTCGCGCCGAACGCGCGAAGCCGAGGATGCCAAGAAGGGACTGACGGGAGGAGGAGCCTGAGAGGGTTTCCCGTTAGCTGCTACGGAGGTCGCGCGTCGACCGAGAGCGCACCACGCCAACGAGGCAGGGCAGCGACGTCACGCCGGACGGGCCTCGGCCCACCGCCGTCGCACCTGCCCTCCACCCCTCGTATACCCCCGCTGCGCAACTTCCGCCAACTTTGTGCATCGGTGCGCAAGCCGTAACGTTGAGGTGTTGGACCCCCCTCGACGGAAGTGCGACAGAACCCCTCGTGACCAGCCCTGACGCGGCGCAGGCCGTGGTGACCGAGGCGACGCCCGGCCCGGGTGCTCGTCCCGGACGGGGCATCCCGGAGGCAACCGTCGCCCGCCTCCCGCTCTATCTGCGGGTGCTGGCTGCGCTCTCCGAGCGTGGCACACGCACCGTGAGCAGCGACGAGCTCGCGGCACTCGCCGGTGTCGGCTCCGCGAAGCTACGCCGCGACCTGTCCCACCTCGGTTCCTACGGCACGCGCGGTGTCGGCTATGACGTCGACTACCTCGTCTACCAGGTCTCGCGCGAGCTCGGCCTCACGCAGGACTGGCCCGTGCTCATCGTCGGCGTCGGTAACCTCGGTCACGCCCTGGCCGGCTACGGCGGCTTCCTCTCGCGCGGCTTCCGGGTCTGTGCCTTGCTCGACGCCGACCCCGCGGTCATCGGT
This sequence comes from uncultured Motilibacteraceae bacterium, assembly GCA_964236445.1. Taxonomy (GTDB): domain Bacteria; phylum Actinomycetota; class Actinomycetes; order Motilibacterales; family Motilibacteraceae; genus CAXSDR01. The sequence continues at coordinate 5,445 of CAXSDR010000066.1, forward strand.
TCGACCGTCGCCGGGCACCTGGTCGAGCCGGTCGCCGCGCTCGAGCGTGTGGTGACGGCGGCCGGTGCCTGCATCGCCGTCCTCGCCACCCCGGCACCCGTGAGCCAGGACGTCTGTGACCGGCTGGTCGCTGCCGGCGTACGAAGCATCCTGAACTTCGCGCCCGTCGCACTCGTCGTGCCCGGCCACGTCGATGTCCGCAAGGTCGACCTGTCGGTCGAGCTGCAGATCCTCGCCTTCCACGAGCAGCGCAAGGGTGCGCCCATGCCGTCGACGTCGGAGGCTTCGGCGTGAGCATCCTGGTTGTCGGCCTGTCGCACCGCACGGCGCCCGTGGCGGTGCTGGAGCGCGCCGCGCTGTCGGTCGCCCAGATCCCGGAGCTGCTCGTCGGCGCGACCGCGGCCGACAACGTCACGGAGGCCGTCGTCATCGCGACCTGCAACAGGGTCGAGCTCTATGCTGACGTCGACCGCTTCCACGGCGGCGTCTCGGCGTTGTGCCTGCTCTTCGCCGAGCATGCCGGCCTCTCGGTCGAGGCCATCACCCCGCATCTCTACGTGCACTACGAGGCGCGCGCCGTGCAGCACCTGTTCGAGGTGGCGTCGGGCCTCGACTCCATGGTCGTCGGCGAGCACCAGATCATGGGCCAGGTGCGGCAGGCGCTGCGCCAGTCGCAGGACTGCGGTTCGGCCGGTCGCATCCTCAACGAGCTGTTCCAGGCGGCGCTGCGCGTGAGCAAGCGCGTCCGCACCGACACCGGGATCGACCGCGCGGGTCGGTCGCTCGTGAGCGCGGGCCTCGAACTGGCCAGCCGTGACCTAGGCGGCGTCACCGGGCGCCGCGCCCTCGTCGTCGGCGCCGGTTCGCTCAGCGCGCTCGCCGCGACGACGCTGGCGCGCCTCGGGGTCAGCTCGGTGACGATCGCCAACCGCACGCCGCAGCACGCCGCCCGCGTCGCTGACGCCGTCGGTGGGCAGGCCGTCGCGCTCGACGCCATCGAGGACGCCCTGGTCGAGACCGACGTGCTCGTCTCGTGCACCGGCGCCGTGGGTGTCGTCGTGAGCGCAGACCTCGTACGTCGGGCCCGCCACCGCCGCGCGCAGGCGGGTGACGTCGGGAACCTGGCGGTGCTCGACCTGGCGCTGCCCCGCGACGTCGACCCGGGCGTACGAGACCTGCCGGGTGTCTCGCTGCTCGACCTCGAAGCGCTGGGCGCTGCCCTGCAGGGCAACCAGGCCGCCGGCGAGGTTGTGGAGGCCCGGCGCATCGTGGCCGTGGAGGTCGAGGACTTCCTCGCCTGGGAGCGGGCCTCCAGCGTCGCGCCGACAGTGGTCGCCCTGCGCACCCGCGCGGCTCAGGTCGTCGAAGCCGAGCTGACCCGGCTGACCGGGCGCCTGCCCGACCTAGACGACCGCTCGCGTGACGAGGTCGCCCAGACAGTGCGCCGCGTGGTCGACAAGCTGCTCCACGCACCCACCGTCAGGGTCAAGGAGCTCGCCGACGAGCCGGGCGGTGTGTCCTACGCCGCTGTCCTGCGCGAGCTGTTCGACCTGGGTCCGGCCCCCGTGGCCGTGCTCGAGCGGGTCGTGCTCGAGGAGCCGCTTCGATGAGCGCCTCCCTGCGCCTCGGCACCCGCCGCAGCCGGCTCGCGCTCGCTCAGGCACAGACCGTGGCAGCTGCTATCACGGCCAGCAGTGGCCGTCCGGTCGAGCTGGTCGAGGTGACGACGCTGGGCGACGTCTCGCGTGCGGCGCTCACGCAGATCGGCGGCACGGGAGTCTTCGTCGGCGCCCTGCGTGATGCGCTGGTCAGCGGCGAGGTCGACGTCGCGGTCCACTCGCTCAAAGACCTCCCCACCGCGGGGGCACCGGGTCTCGTGGTCGCGGCCATCCCCCCTCGGGAAGACCCGCGTGACGCGCTGTGCGCCCGTGACGGCCTGACCATCGCCGAGCTGCCGGCCGGCGCGCGCATCGGCACCGGCTCGCCCCGGCGTGCGGTGATGGTCGAGGCGCTCGGTCTGGGGCTCGAGGTCGTCGCCGTCCGGGGCAACGTCGACACCAGGTTGCGACTCGTCGCCGACGGCGAGGTCGACGCCGTCATCCTGGCCCGGGCGGGCCTGGCTCGGCTCGGCCGGCTCGACGCCGTGACCGAGCTGCTGCACCCCAACCAGCTGCTGCCCGCGCCCGGCCAGGGCGCGTTGGCGATCGAGTGCCGCAGCGCCGACGACGAGGTCCGCCGCGCCCTGAGCCCGCTCGACCACGCAGACACCCGCGCAGCCGTGACGGCCGAGCGTGCGCTTCTCGCGGCGCTCGCGGCCGGCTGCTCGGCACCGGTCGGAGCCCTCGGCGAGATCGCCGAGGGCGACGACGGGGTCGAGATCTATCTGCGAGGTGCGGTCGGCGACGCCGACGGCCACGTCTTCCGGCTGTCCCAGACCGGACCCCTCGTCGACCCGACCGGCCTCGCCGAGCTGCTCGCGTCCGAGCTGCTCGACGTCGGCGGACCCGAGCTCGGCCAGTTCCTCGCTGCCTCGGCAGCTCCATCAGTCCTAACCAGTACGACTACAGGGGAGCGCGCTCCGTGGTGACCCGCCCGGCAAGCCCTGCGAATGCCACCGTCACTGCACCCAGCGCGAGCAGCGCTGGCAAGAAGAAGAAGGATGCGGACGTCGCGTGCGGCTGCGTCTCTCTCGTGGGCGCGGGGCCGGGAGACCCCGGTCTGCTGACCCTGCGAGCGAGCGAGCTCCTCGCGTCGGCCGACGTGGTGGTGGGTGACCTCGCGCGCTTCGCAGCGATCGTCGACCGCCACGTAGGCCCTACCGCGGAGCGGGTCGACACCGGCGACGTGGGGCTCACCGACACCGAGCTCTCACGCATCCTGGTGCGCCACGCCCGTGACGGTCGCATGGTCGTCCGGCTGTTCGGCGGCGACCCGTTCCTCGCGTGCGCCGGCGCCGACGTCGCGTCGGCCCTCGTCAAGGCGAAGGTCCCCTTCGAGGTCGTGCCGGGCATCCCGAGCGCGACGGCGGTTCCCGCCTACGCCGGCGTACCCCTCACGTCGTCCAAGGTGAGCGAGGTGCGCGTCATCGACGTCGCCACCGCGCGCGCCGGCGATTGGGACTCCGCAGGTGCCAGCACGTCGACACTGGTCCTGCTCGGCGCCGAGGCCGCGCTCGCCGATGTCGCGGCTCGCCTCGTCGCAGCCGGTCGTTCGGCGAACACCCCCGTCGCGGTCACGTCCGGCGGCACGACGACGGCGCAGGAGACGGTGGTGGCGACCCTGGCCACCATCGCGGCGGCCGCATCCGGGCTGCCGGCGCCGGCCGTCGTGGTCGTCGGCGAGGTCGTCAACCAGCGCGACAAGCTGTCGTGGTTCGAGACCAAGCCGCTGTTCGGCTGGCGGGTGCTGGTGCCACGCACCCGCGAGCAGGCGGGCGCGCTGTCCGACTCGCTTCGCACGTTCGGCGCGGTGCCCGACGAGGTCCCGACGATCGCGGTCGAGCCGCCGCGCACACCGCAGCAGGTCGAGCGTGCGGTCAAGGGCCTGGTGACCGGTCGCTTCGAGTGGATCGCGTTCACCTCGCGCAACGCCGTACGCGCCGTCCGTGAGAAGTTCGAGGAATACGGTCTCGACGCCCGGGCCTTCTCAGGCATCAAGGTGGCGGCGGTCGGTGAGCAGACCGCCGACGACCTGCGCGCCTGGGGCATCGTCCCCGATCTCGTGCCGAGCGGTGACCAGTCGTCGGCGGGGCTGCTCGCCGACTGGCCGCCCTACGACCCGGTCTTCGACCCGATCGACCGCGTCTTCCTGCCGCGGGCCGACATCGCGACCGAGACCCTCGTCGAGGGGCTCACCACGCTCGGCTGGCAGGTGGAGGACGTCACTGCCTACCGCACCGTACGCGCGGCCCCGCCCCCCGCGCCGGTGCGCGACGCCATCAAGTCCGGTGGCTATGACGCCGTGCTGTTCACGTCGTCCTCGACGGTGCGCAACCTCGTCGGCATCGCGGGCAAGCCGCACGCGTCGACGGTGGTCGCGTGCATCGGCCCGCAGACAGCGAAGACGGCCGAGGAGCACGGCCTTCGGGTTGACGTGCTCGCGGCAGAGCCGTCGGTCGCATCGCTCGCCTCGGCGCTCGCCGAGTTCGGAGCGTCGCTGCGCCTCGCGGCCGTCGAGGCCGGCGAGCCTGTGCTGCGCCCCTCGGAGAAGCGTCCGTCTGCGCGGCGCAGGGCCAAGTAGTGAGCTTCCCGGCGCATCGGCCGCGGCGCCTTCGGGCGACCCCGGCGATGCGCCGGCTCGTCGCCGAGACCACCCTTGCGCCGCGACAGCTGGTCCTGCCGCTGTTCGTGCGCGAGGGGCTCGGGGAGCCGCGCGCGATCACGACGATGCCCGGCGTGGTGCAGCACTCCCTCGCCTCCCTCAAGGGCGCGGTCGCCGCTGCTGCCGACGCGGGGCTCGGCGGCGTGATGCTCTACGGCATCCCCGAGCACAAAGACGCTCTCGGATCAGCCGGCACCGACCCTGACGGGATCCTGCAGCAGGGCATCCGGGCTGCGGTCGCGGAGGCGGGTGACGCGCTCGTCGTCATGAGTGACCTATGCCTTGATGAGTTCACCGACCACGGTCACTGCGGCGTGCTCGCTGTCGACGGTTCGGTCGACAACGACGTCACGCTCGTGCGCTATGCCGAGATGGCGATCGTCCAGGCCGATGCGGGTGCCGGCATGCTCGGCCCCAGCGGCATGATGGACGGTCAGATCGGGGTCATCCGGGAGGCGCTCGACTCCGTAGGACACACTTCGACTTCCCTGATCGCCTATTCAGCGAAATACGCTTCAGCCTTTTACGGTCCGTTCCGTGAGGCTGTCGACTCGTCGCTCACCGGTGACCGGCGCACCTACCAGCAGGACCCGGCCAACGCGCGCGAGTCCCTGCGCGAGGTCAGGCTCGACGTCGCCGAGGGTGCCGACCTCGTGATGGTGAAGCCCGCACAGACCTCGCTCGACATCATCCGCCGCGTGGCCGACGAGGTGACCGTGCCGGTGGGCGCCTACCAGGTCTCGGGGGAGTACGCCATGGTCGAGGCAGCCGCAGAGCGCGGCTGGATCGACCGCGACCGCGCCGTCCTCGAGACGTTGACGAGCATCAGGCGAGCCGGTGCCGACGTGATCCTGACCTACTGGGCGCTCCACGCTGCTGAGCTGGTGCGCGCGCTCTGAGCCGGCGCCGGCCGTGCGGCTCGTAAGCGAGCCCGAGCGTGTCGGCCGGTCCTACGGCACTCCCGACGTCAGGGGTCGGTGCGAGCGGCGCATCGGTGAACTTCACGCTGCAGCGCATCCACAGCACCAGCGACCTCGAACGCGTCTTGGGTGGGCACGATGTGCTGGTGCCCAGTGCAGCCGCGCTGGGTCTCACCGTGACCTACGTCCACGCAGACGACCCGCAGTCGCGCGAGCCCGGCGACATGACAGGTGTCGTGCTGTCCGTGCAGCCGCGCCGCCCCGTGCCGGGATCGACGCTCACGGTCACCGTCGCCAACTAGCGCGGCTAATCTGCAACGTCATGGGATCCCCGCCGTCGCTGCCCGCGCTGATAGACGTCACCGCCCTGCACGAGCTACAGCGTCGCGGTGACGTGGTCGTGGCCGACGTGCGGTGGTACATCTCCGGTGGGACGGGGCGGGAGGCCTACGACGGGGGCCACGTTCCCGGTGCGGTCTTCGTGGACCTCGACAGGGTGCTCGCCGGGCCGCCGTCGCCGCAGGCGGGCCGCCATCCCCTGCCCGAGCCCGCTGCGTTCGCCGCCGCCCTGTCGGCGCTCGGCATCGGCGACGACGACCTCGTGGTGGCCTACGACGACATCGGTGGCGTGGTCGCCGCCCGGCTCGTGTGGCTGCTGCGCGTGACCGGCAGGCAGGCCGCGCTGCTCGACGGCGGCATCCGCGCGTGGGACGGTCAGCTCGATCTCACCCCCCGCGTACGCGCCCCAGCCGTGCTCTCCACCGTCCCGTGGCCGCCCGAGCGGCTCGCGACCATCGACGACGTGGCCGACCGCAGCAGCATCGTGCTCGATGCGCGCCAGGTCGAGCGCTACCGCGGCGAGAACGAGACGGTCGACCCCCGGCCGGGACATGTGCCGGGGGCGCTGAGCTTCCCGTGCCGCGAGAACCTCACTCCCGACGGGCACTTCCTGCCGATGCAGGTGCTGCGCCAGCGCCTGCTCGACCTCGGTGTGACCGAGCGGTCCGACGTCATCAGCTACTGCGGGTCTGGCGTGACGGCGTGCCACAACCTGCTGACGCTGGAGCTCGCCGGCTTCGGCCCGGGTCGGCTCTACTCCGGCTCGTGGTCGCAGTACGGCCACACCGACCGCCCCGTCGCGACCGGGCCCGAACCCGGCTGACCCGGCGCACCGAGCGCTTTCAGGTGTGCGACGCCTCGTCACGGTCGACTGCCTGCGCCAGGCGCAGCAGGCCGTCGCGGATCCGCGCCTTCACGGTGCTCAGTGGCACGTCGAGCAGCGTGGCGACCTCGCGGTAGGTGTGTCCGCCGTAGAACGCGAACACCAGCGCCTGCAGCTGCAGCGGGGTCAGCACCACCAGGCCGCGGCGGATCTCTTCGTGCTCCAGCCGGGTGCCCACCAGCTCGGCGACATCGATGCCCGAGGTGAGCGCGCCACGCTGGTCGGCGTCGGTGCGGTCACGACGACGCGCGGCCTCGACGGCCCGCACGCGGTCGACGGCCCGTCGATGCGCGATCGTCGTCATCCAGGCGATGGCGCTGCCGCGGGCGGGATCGAAACGATCGGCGTGCAGCCACACCTCTGTCAAGGCATCCTGGGTGACCTCCTCGGCGAGACCATGGTCGCGCAGGACCGCGAGCGCACGCGCGTGCAGGCGATCGCGGCTGGCGGCATAGACGACCTCGAAGGCGCCTGCCTGGCCGCTCGCGACGCCGACGAGAGCACGCTCGAGCTCGTCGGCCGACCCGATGCGAGGGCGCGCAGACCGGGACATGTCCGGGCATTCGGCGCTGCCCGGCCCAGGGATGGGGCAGGTGGCAGCCTTGCCGCAAAGGGTTACCCGGCCAGGAAGTCCAGCAGGACGGCGTTCCACTCCTGCGCATGGCTGACGTTGCAGCCGTGGGGGGCCCCGGCGATGACGTGCAGCGTGCTCTGCGCGATCGCGGCGTGGGTGCGCTGGCCCGAGCCCTCGAACGGAACAGTGCCGTCGGCGTCGCCGTGCAGCACGAGGGTGGGTACGTCGACCTTGGGCAGATCGCCGCGGAAGTCCGTGTTGGCGAACGCGGCCATGCATGCGAGGGATGCCTTCTTGTCAGCCTGCTTGCACATGGCCAGAGCATCCTGACGTTGCTGCTCGGTGACCATCAGCTGCCCGTTGGCGGAGAAGAAGTCGGTGGTGAACCCGTCGTAGAACGAGTCCTGATCTGCCGTCAGCGCAGCAGTCATCTTGGCCGCCTCGGTCGGGGCCAGCGGTCCATCGGGATTGCCCGGAGTGTGCAACAGATAAGGCGGAACGGCTGACGCGAACACCACGCTGTGCACGCGCCTGCTGCCGTAGCTCGAGAAGTAGCGAGCGACCTCTCCGCCGCCCATGGAGAAGCCGACCAGCGTGACTTCAGCGAGGTCGAGCTCGGTGAGCAGGGTGTGGGAATCCTCGGTCAGCGTGTCGTAGGTGTAGCCCGTCCGGGGCTTGTCGCTGCGCCCGAAGCCCCGCCGGTCATAGGTGATGACGCGGTAGCCGCCCTGCTGCAGGACGGGGACCTGCTCCGACCACGACTCGCCCGACAGTGGCCAGCCGTGGATGAGCACCACCGGTCGGCCGGAGCCTCCTGTGTCGTCGACGTGGAGCTTCGTGTTCCTGAACAATCCGGAATGTGCGGTGATCTGCGCCATGCGTCCTGTCTTCGCCCTGGTCACCGCCCTCAAACTCTCGTCTCCACCCCTCAGGACCGGCGTACGACACCCTGCAGCTCGTATTCGAGGTCTCGTGCCACCTGCGCTGCGCGCTCGGCACCCTCGTGGCGCTCGACGAGCCAGAGGCCGAGGTCGAGGCCGGCGGTGAGCCCCCCGGAGGTGACCACGTCGCCGTCGTCCACGACGCGCGCGTCGGGAACGACGACGGCCCCGGCGGCGGCGAGGTCGGCCATCGCGCGCCTGTTCGTGACCGCGGGGCGGCCGTCGAGCAGACCGGCCGCGGCGAGCAGCAGGGCGCCGGTGCAGACCGACGCGACGAGCGTGCCGGCGACCGAGGCGGCCGCGAGCGCTGCCGGGAGGGTGCCGCGCTGCGCCTGCGCCCATGCTCCGTGCGGAGCGCGGTCGAGCCAGCCACCGCCCGGTACGACGACCAGCTCCGCGGCGTCTGACAGACGGCTCGCAGGGAGGACCGTGGTGCCGTGGTGGGCCATCACCGGCGCCGGTTCCTCGACGGTGACCAGGCTGACCGGCCAGCCCGCGACGGCGAGAACGTTCAGCGGGCCGAACGCGTCGAGCTCCTCGAAGCCGGCGAAGATCAGGATCTCGGTTCTCATGAGGGCCATGCTCGGCGCTGGGCGGGCTGCGCAACCAGTGGCAGGTTCGACACTGATCCGTAGACTTCCGCCATGGCAGCGGCGCACCGGGTCGTGATCCTCGCGCTGGAGGCCGTGGTCACGATGGATCTGGCGATTCCGGCGCAGCTGTTCGGCTATGGCGACGAGCTGCCCTACACAGTGACGCTGTGCGGGGTGTCCGCCGGCGTCGTACGCACCACCAGCAGCTTCACCGTCACGGCCACGGCCGGCTCGGCTGCGCTGCGGCGGGCCGACACCGTCATCGTCGTGGGCTACCGCCCCCACGACCGGTCGCTGCCCGACGAGGTGCTCGACGGGCTCCGGTCCGCCGCGGCGCGCGGGCGGCGCGTCATGTCGATCTGCACCGGCGCCTTCGCGCTGGCCGCCGCCGGGCTGCTCGACGGCAGGCGGGCGACCACACACTGGCTGCGCACCGCCGAGCTGGCCGAACGCTTCCCGCTGGTGCGCGTCGAGCCCGACGTGCTGTTCGTCGACGAGGGCCAGATCCTCACCTCGGCCGGCGTGGCATCGGGCATCGACCTGTGCCTGCACGTCATCCGCCGTGACCACGGCGCTCGCGCGGCGGCGAGGATCGCCAGGCATGTCGTCGTCGCGCCACATCGCGACGGCGGTCAGGCGCAGTACGTCGACACGCCCCTGCCTGCTGATCGCGAGACGTCCCTGTCGGGGACGCGTGCATGGGCGCTCACCAGGCTGCCCGACCTGCTGTCGGTCGCGGAGCTGGCCAGACACGCCTGCGTGTCGGAGCGCACCCTCGCGCGCCGGTGGCTCGCCGAGACGGGCACGTCGCCGCTGCGCTGGCTCAGCGCACAGCGGGTGCTGTTGGCCCGCGAGCTGCTCGAGGCCACGCCGGTGGGGCTCGAGGAGGTCGCACGACGCTCGGGCCTCGGCACCGCGGACAATCTGCGGCTGCGGTTCCGGGCAGAGCTGGGCACGACGCCGAGCGCCTATCGACGAGCGTTCGCCCGCTGACCGGTCAGCTCGGGCTCGGGCTGATGTCAGGGGTCGCCGGCGGCGTGTCGAGCGGCGACGGGCTGGGCGAACCGGTCGGCGACGCGCTGGCCGACGGTACGGCGGGCGGCGTGGTGGGTGCGGGTGGGGGCGCGGGCGTGGCGACGGCGGGCGGTGTGACCGGCGTGGCGGGCTCGTCGGGTGCCAGTCTGGGCGTGGGCTTCGGCGCCGACGGCACCACCGGTGTCGGCACCGTCACGGTGGTGCCGGTGGAGTAGGCGTCGGCGACACCCAGCACGAGCGCGACGTAGTCGTTGCTGTGGTTGTAGCGGAACACCGCTGCTCCGCGGCCTGCCGGCGTCGCCAGGTTGCCGGAGTAGGCGCAGAGGTAGACGGCGGCGGACACCGCGGCGTCGTTGATGTCCTGTGGGTCACCGAGCCCGTCGCCGTCGCCGTCGACCGCCACACCTCGCCACGTGGCGGGCAGGAACTGCATGGCCCCGACGGCCCGGTCGAACTGCGGGTCGCCGTCGAGCCGGCCGTGGTCGGAGTCGGGCACGACCGACGTCGCGCCGCTGCCGTCGAGTCGCAAGCCGATGATCGCGGGCCTCGAGCGTCCGTCGCGGCTGAGCACCGCCCCCGCGAAGCGGCCATGGTTGCTCTCGACCCGGCCGATGGCAGCGAGCAGGGTCCAGCTGAGGTGGCACCCGGGATACCAGCGCGCGGCCGACACCTGGGCGCGGCGGTAGGCCTTGAGCGCCGCGTCGGGGATGCCTGAGGCCGTGAGCTCCGAGGGCACCACGCGTGCGGCCGTCGTGGTGGCGGGTGCGGCTGCGGCGGTGGGGGCGATCGACGGCGTCACGGTGGGCGGGGCGGCCGGCGCGCTCGGCGGGGCAGACGACGGCGCAGCGGGCCCGGGGGTCACGACGATGACCCGGGAGACGGCACCGGGATCCTTGACCGCCAGCAGCCCCGCGGCCTTCGGCAGCGCGACCGCGCCGCCACCCGTCACGACGGCCACCGCCGTGACTGCGGCGACCGCGAGACGTGCCGGTCGCGGGGTCGCCGCAAGGCGCGTACGCGCTGCCGCCGCTGCCGGGAAGGCTGACCCCCACACCTGCTGGAGCCGGCCCTGCCAGCCCGCGAGCGGGCTACGACGGGGCGACACGCGGGGCATGGGAATCTCCAGATGCGGGTGACGGCAGCGGTGGCCCAGCCGGTGCGGACGGGCGGTAGGGCGCGGCGTGGCTTCACCGAGACGCCTGATTCTGTCACGTCAGAGCGCTCAGCGGTCCAGGGCGACCTTCAGCCCGAAGCCGACGAGCACCGATCCGGTGACACCGTCGATGGTGCGCTGAGTGCGGCGGCGCTGCAACCAGCGGCGGGCCCGATCGACCCCGAGGATGATCGCGCTGAACCAGAGGAGGCCCTCGATGTCGTGGATCAGTGCCAGCAGCAGCCCCATGGCCAGCTGTGCCCCGCGGGAGCCGTGTGCCGGGAGGAACGGCGGCAGCGCCATGACGTAGAACACGCCGATCTTGGGGTTGAGCACGTTGGTCAGCAGGCCCCGGCGCCACGACACCCAGAGCCCGCCCGCCGGCGAAGACCTCACTGCGCGACCGTCATCCTCGTCGGGAGCGCCGTCTTCGTAGGTCGGGCGCGCCGTGGCCCACAGCAGCCTGGACCCGAGCCAGAGCAGATAGCAGGCGCCGATCACCCGCACGGCGGAGTAGGCCACGGTGGATGCGGTGAGCAGCGCCGTCACGCCCAGCGCCGCTCCGGCCCCCCACACGAGGGTGCCGCTGCCGATGCCGAGTGCCGTGACGAGCGCCGGCACCCGACCGTCGCGGATCGCGGCCCGCAGCACCAGGGCGGTGTCGAGCCCGGGCGTGATCGTCAGCAGGCCGGCGACGAGGGCGAAGGACACGACGGCGGTGAGCACGGGCGCCATCCTGCCGTGCGCCACTCACCGCGCGGCGTTCTTGATGAACTCCTCCGCCGCCTCGTTGGAGGCGCGGTCGCCGGTGAAGTAGCCGCCGCGCACGTGGCGGCGGCGCGATGCGTCGTCAGTGGCTCGCGCGGCCGAGTGCCACAGGTAGGCGTCGTGCAGGATGACGTCCCCGCGCTCGGCGTAGACGCCGACCTCGCCGGGCACCTTCTCGAACCCCAGCGGCATCTCGAAGGGCGCGGGCTGCTGCGTCCACCCACCGAACGGCTTGGCGCTCGCGGGCACCTCGACATTGTTGATGTTGCGGTAGGGCGCGGGCGTCGCCCACAGGTGGCTGCCCGGCACGACGCGCAGGAAACCGTTGGCCGGGCTGGTGCCGTCGATGTGGAAGGTGAACGCTGTCGACGGCCAGATCTCCAGACTGGGCGCCGACTGCCAGTCGGAGTGCCACCCGATGCGCGAGTAGCCCGACTCCCTGCCGGGGCGGGCGTCCTGATAGACGACGCCGAAGTTGTAGGAGTCGCGCAGCCAGCAGTTGCCGATCAGGCGCCGCAGGATCGCGAGCAGGGCGGGCGAGGCGCTCGCCGCCAGCACGGCGGGGGAGAGCTCCTGCACGTACTCCACGTAGTTGGCGAACCGGTCCGCCTTCGCTGCCTCGTCGAGGAAGGCGGTCGAGCCATGGCGCGCGTCGACCTCGCCGGCGACCACGCGCTGCTGCGCGTCGACGCACTCGGCTTGCATGGCGTCGACCTCACCGTCGGAGAGCAGGTCGGCCAGCAGCACGAAACCGTCGCGGCGATAGCTCGCCTCGACGGCATCGAGATCTGCTGCGGGAAGGCGCGCTGGCAGCTCGGGCACGCGACTCTCCTTCTTCTCGTGGGCTGAGTCGGAACATAACGCCGAAGGACGTCGCCTGGCGACGGCGGCAACAGACTCGTTACTTGCCAGCACATCGCGGAAACGAGGAATGCCTACCGTGACGGCAACTCGTCCAGATGGAGACCCATGCACCCGACAGAGCTCGACCGGCGCAACTTCCTGCGCATCTCGACGTTGCTCGCCGGCAGCAGTGCGTTCCTCGTGGCGTGCGGCGGGTCGTCGTCCAGCACGGCCTCCTCAGCCGCCTCGGGGCCGGCAACGGCCGCCGCGGGAGCGTCCGGCGGTGCCAAGCCCGACTTCGGCAAGGTCGCGGTCCAGCTGTCGTGGATCAAGAACATCGAGTTCGCAGGGGAGTATTTCGCCACGACCAAGGGCTACTACACCGACGCCGGTTTCTCCTCGGTCAACCTGCTCGCCGGCGGTGCTGCGGGAACGTCGGTCGAGTCCGGGCTGGTGTCGGGCAAGGCGTGGATCGGGCTGTCAGCTCCGACCATCACCGCGCCGGCCGTCAACGCCGGCGCCCCGCTCAAGATCGTCGGAGCGACCTACCAGAAGAACCCCTTCTGCATCGTGTCGCTGAAGGCGAAGGCCATCAACACGCCGAAGGACATGATCGGCCGCAAGATCGGCGTGCAGACCGGCGGCAACGACGTCATCTTCAAGGCGCTGCTCACGGCCAACAACATCGACCCCAAGGACATCACGATCATCCCGGTGCAGTACGACCCGACCGTGGTCACCACGGGAGACGTCGAAGGCTTCATGGCCTACAGCACCAATGAGCCGATCCTCCTGCATGGCAAGGGCTTCGAGACGACCACGATGCTGATGGCCGACTACGGCCTGCCGTTGGTCGCCGAGACCTACACCGTCCTGCAGGAGACGATCGACAAGCAGCGCGACAAGCTCAAGGCCTTTCTGGTCGCGGAGATCAAGGGCTGGAAGGACGCTGTCGCCGCGCCCGACCAGTCGGCAGCGCTGGCGGTGCACCAGTTCGGCAAGGACCAGAAGCTCGACCTGGCCGAGCAGACCGAGGAAGCCACCGCGCAGAACGAGCTGATCGTGAGTGCTGACACCAAGAGCAACGGTCTGTTCACGATCTCGGACTCCCTGATCGCCGAGAACATCGAGGCACTCGGTCGCGCCGGCATCAAGATCGCCGCCGACAAGCTCTTCGACATGTCGCTGATCAACGAGATCTACCAGCAGCAGCCTGCACTCAAGGCCTGAAGGCTCCGGCGCGTAGGTGACGACGGAGCCGCGGCACAGCCCTGGCACGGGCATAGCGCTCACCGGGTTGACCAAGGAGTTCAGCGCGCGGCGAAGCACTGTGCTCGCGCTGGACGCGGTCGACCTGCACACGAACGAGGGATCGTTCCTCGCGCTGCTGGGTCCGTCAGGCTGTGGCAAGTCGACGATCCTGCGCATCCTCGCCGGGCTGGACCAGCCGACGAGCGGCACCGCGCTGGTCAACGGCGAGACGGCGCAGGAGCTTCGCAGTCACCGCGAGCTCGGCATCGCGTTCCAGGACTCCGCGCTGCTGCCCTGGCGCAGCGTCGTCGCCAACATCCGGCTCCCGCTCGACGTCGCCGGCGTCAAGGTCGATCCCGACGCCATCGCCGACCTCGTGCGCCTCGTCGGTCTCACCGGGTTCGAGAAGGCGCGGCCTGCACAGCTGTCCGGAGGCATGCGCCAGCGGGTCTCGATCGCCCGCGCGCTGGCGGTGAAGCCCTCGGTGCTGCTGCTCGACGAGCCTTTCGGCGCGCTGGACGACATGACACGCCAGCGGCTGAATCTCGAGCTGCTGCGCATCTGGACCGAGAAGCCCGCGACCACGCTGATGGTCACGCACGGCATCGCCGAGGCGGTGTTCCTCTCCGACGTGGTCGCCGTGATGAGCGCGAGACCCGGCCGGGTGCTGGCGGTCGTGCCGGTCGACCTGCCTCGCCCTCGTACGCCGGAGATGATGCGCACCCCGGAGTTCCACGCCATCTGCGACGAGCTCTCCGAGCTGCTCTTCGGTCAGGACGGCGCGGCGATGGGGGGGATGGCATGAGCCGGCGTCCGCGGTGGTCGGGCGGCGCGTTGGGCATCCTGGCGCTGCTCGCCGCGTGGTGGCTGGTGGCCGTCACCGTCTTCGCCAGCAACGGTGCGGTTCCCACGCCCTACGCCGTCGTGCACCAGATGGGCTCCGACGGCTGGTCGTTCTACTCCGTCAACGCCGGGATCACGCTGCGCGGCGCCGCACTCGGCTTCCTCTGGGGCAACGGGCTCGCGCTGGCCGTCGCCCTGCTGGTGCTGCTGCTGCCCCCGCTCGAGGTGGTGGCCACGCAGCTGGCCGTCATCAGCTATTGCATGCCGCTGACGGCCATCGGCCCGATCGTCGTCGTCATCTTCGGTGGCCGCACGCCGACGGTCTTCCTGGCCGCGCTGTCGGTGTTCTTCACCACCCTCGTCGGTGCGCTGCTCGGCCTGCGAGCGGCCGACCGCACCAGCCTGGACCTGGTGGCCGCCTACGGCGGCGGCCGCTGGCAGCAAGCGCGGCGCGTGCAGGTCGTGGCCGCACTGCCGAGCGTCTTCGCGGCCCTGCGCATCGCCGCACCGGCGGCCATGCTGGGCGCGATCATCGGGGAATACCTCGGTGGCGTCGACAGCGGCCTCGGCGTGGTGCTCACGACGGCGCAGCAGCAGTACGAGGTCGCCCGCACCTGGGGCCTCGGCATCGTCACGGGCATGCTCGCCGGCATCGGCTATGCGGCCATCGCCCTCCTCGGACGGCTCGTGACACCCTGGGCCGCTTCGTCGGGCCGCCGGCTGTGACCGCCCTGCGGGCTGTCGTCAGGGTGCTCAGCCCCCTCATCGTTTCTGCGGTGGTCGCGCTCGTGCTCTGGGTCGGCTGCCTCAGGGTCTTCGCCATCAGCCCACTCGTCGGCAAGCCACCCCAGGCCGTCTGGGACTACCTCTTCGTGGGCGACACCGCCGCGCAGAACCGGTCTGACGTGCTGCGGCCGCTGCTGACGACCCTGCGTGACGGTGGGGTCGGGTTCGCTGCCGGCATGGTCACCGCGCTCGTCGTGGCCATCCTCTTCGTGCTCTTCCGCAGTCTCGAGCAGGCGTTCATGCCGGTCGCGATGCTGTTGCGCTCGGTCCCCCTCGTCGCGATGACCCCGCTCATCGTGCTGGTCTTCGGCCACGGCCTGCGCTCGGTCGCGGTGATCACCGGCATCGTCGTGTTCTTTCCCGCCCTCGTGAACATCGCCCTGGGTCTTCGCTCCGCGCCGGCACAGGCCACCGACCTCGTACGCGCGTACGGCGGTTCCGCGCTGCCAGTGCTGCGCCGGGCCG
>CAXSDR010000067.1:0-20769 GCA_964236445.1 uncultured Motilibacteraceae bacterium
GCTGATCAGCGCGGCGGTGTGCATGTCGCCGATGAGGGCGTAGTCCTCGATGCGTTGGTCCACGGGCACATGCCTACCCCATGGGGGTGGTCGCCGACTCCTGCCGGGGCTGCGGGTCGGCCGTGTCCTTCGAGCCGGCGGTCATCCTGTCCTGCGTGTCGCGTCGCAGCAGCACCCACCAGCCGCCCACCGCCACCAGACAGAAGAACCACCACTGGATCGCGTAGGCGAGGTTCAACCCGTCGCTCGGCTCATCGGGCTCCTGCGGCGCGGGCACGCTGCCGGCCGGCGGGTCCTCCGACAGCAGCTCGGCGTAGGCGTCGAACACGGAATAAGGCAGGGCGAGCCGGTCGGCGATGCGCGAGACGTCGAGATGCCCGACCGTGGGGCGACCGCCCACCTCGATGAACCGCAGACCACCGGCGGAGACACGCTCGTCGAGGCGTACGCGCGCCACTGCCGTCACGGTGCCCGGCGGCGGCGGCGGCACATCGACCGCCTGGCTCGCGCTGGCTCCGGACGCGACGAAACCGCGGTCCACGAGCAGCGCCGCACCGGAGGGGGGCACGAGCGGCACGAGGATCTCGGAGCCCCGCTCACCGTCGAGCGTGCGGTTGCGCAGGAGCACGGTGTGCGCGGTGTCGTAGGTGCCGCGCAGCTGCACCCGACGCCACTGCGTGGCCTTGGCAGGGCGCCGGCCAGGGCTCAGCACCTGCGACGCAGGCACGGGAGCAGCCTTCGCAGCGGTCGAGATGGCCGAGGCCTGGGCCCGCTTGGTGGCAGCCCGGTGCCACTGCCAGAGGCCGAGGCGCCAGAACAGGGCGCACATCAGGACTACGACGAGCGTCAGCGCGAGGGAGCGCGGTTGACGCAGCGTCTGCAGCATCTCGCGAAGGTACCTACTCTGGGGGAGTGCTCACCGACCGGTACGGACGCATCGCGACCTCGTTGCGGGTCTCGTTGACGGACCGGTGCAATCTGCGCTGCTCCTACTGCATGCCCGCGGAGGGCCTCGACTGGCTTCCCGGCCCCGAGCTGCTGACCGACGACGAGATCGTGCGGATCGTCGGCGTCGCGGTCGGTCTGGGTGTGCGTGACGTGCGCCTCACGGGCGGCGAGCCCCTGCTGCGCCGGGGGCTGCCGTCGCTGGTCGCCCGGCTCGCGGCGATCACGCCGCGTCCGGCCCTGTCGCTGACCACGAACGCGGTCGGGCTCGCGCGCCTGGCGGGAGCGCTGCACGATGCGGGGCTCGACCGGGTCAACGTCTCCCTCGACACCCTCGACCGGGAGCGCTACGCGAAGATCACCCACCGCGACCGCCTGCCCGACGTGCTGGCCGGCCTCGATGCCGCCAGAGCGGCGGGGCTGACGCCGGTCAAGGTCAACGCCGTCCTGCTGCGCGGGGTCAACGACGACGAGGCCGTGCCGCTGGTGCGGTGGGCGCTCGCCGAGGGCTATGAGCTGCGCTTCATCGAGCAGATGCCCCTCGACGCGCAGCACGGGTGGCGACGGCGCGACATGGTGACGGGCGGGGAGATCCTGCAGGCACTGCGCGCCGAGCTCGACCTCCAGCCGAGCGAGGAGCACCGTGGCAGTGCCCCGGCGGAGCGCTGGGACGTGCGCGACAGCGGCACGCTGCTCGGTCGGGTGGGTGTCATCGCCTCGGTGACGATGCCGTTCTGCGGTGCGTGCGACCGGGTGCGTCTGACTGCCGACGGCCAGATCCGCAACTGCCTGTTCTCCACCGGCGAGGTCGACCTGCGCGGCGCCCTGCGCGCCGGCGCCGACGACGTCGCGCTGGCCGACCTGCTGCGGGCCTCGGTGTCGAGCAAGCTGGCGGGGCACGGCATCGACGAGCCGGGGTTCCTGCAGCCACCGCGGCCGATGTCGGCGATCGGGGGTTAGCGTCGGTCAGGTGTCGGAGGTGGGGGTGCCCTGCTCGGGCAACCGGACCGCGGGGCCCTCGATCTGCGGCCTCACGTCGTGCACGACGACTCTCGGCATGGACGTCGCCTTGTCGCGGCCCACGTTGGCGAAGATGACCGCGAAGTAGGGGAGCGCGACAGCGCCGAAGACAAGGGTCCAGCGCAGCCAGCCATGGGTGGCGACGGCCAGGATGAAGCACGCCGTGCGTAGGCCCATCGAGAGCAGGTAGCGGCGGGTGCGGGATGCCTGGTCATCGTGCAGGCCGAGCTGCGTGCCCGTGATCTCGTAGACCGGCTGGTCGCGCCTCACCGCCTTCGTCACGGCACCACGCTATGTCCTCGCGCGTCCTGCGGCACCTCGACCCGGTAGGGTCCGGCGCGGATCGAGTCGGCGTGCTCGTGCGCTGCGGTCCCTGTTCTTTCACGCGATTGGAGCGGCATGGGCGCGTTGGCACGGTCGGTGCTGGTCACCGGCGCAAACCGCGGCATCGGGCTCGCCATCGTGGCGGCGTTCGCCGCCGAGGGCGACGCGGTTGCGGCGACCTACCGCTCGGGCGAGCCGCCGGGCGACGCACCGGCGGGGGTGCTCTGGGTGCGCTGCGACGTGACGAGCTCGGCCGAGGTCGACGACGCCTTCGGCCAGGCCGAGGCAGCCCACGGGCCCGTCGAGATCGCTGTCGCCAACGCCGGGATGACGCGCGACCAGCTCGTGCTGCGTATGCCCGATGTCGACTTCACCGACGTGCTCGACACCAACCTGACGGGAGCCTTCCGCGTGGCCCGCCGCGCGGCCAAGGGCATGCTGCGGTTGCGACGGGGCCGGCTCATCTTCGTGTCATCCGTGGTCGGCCTCAGCGGCAGCGCAGGCCAGGTCAACTACGCGGCGTCGAAGGCAGGTCTCGTCGGCATGGCCCGCTCGCTCGCCCGCGAGGTCGGGTCCCGTGGCATCACGGCCAACGTGGTCGCGCCCGGCTTCGTCGACACGGACATGACCGCCGGGCTAGGCGAGGCTCGGCGCGGCGAGATCCTCACGAGCGTCCCGCTGGGTCGCTATGCCTCGGCTGACGAGGTGGCGGGGGTCGTACGCTTCCTCGCCTCCGACGCGGCGGCCTATGTCACGGGTGCGGTGCTGCCCGTCGACGGTGGCCTCGGCATGGGGCACTAGCCGATGAAGGGAAACAGCATGGGAATCCTCGAGGGCAAGCGAATCCTCGTCACGGGCGTGCTGGTGGAGAGCTCGATCGCTTTCTCCGTGGCGCGCATCGCCCAGGAGGAAGGCGCCGAGGTGGTGCTGTCCTCGTTCGGCAAGGCGATGCGTGTGACGACCGCCATCGCGCGGCGCCTGCCGAAGCCGGTTGCCGTGGTGGAGCTCGACGTCACCGACGCCGACCAGCTCCGCGGGCTCGCTGACCAGGTGCGCCAGCACGTCGACGGGCTCGACGGCGTCCTGCACTCGATCGGCTTCGCGCCGCAGAGTGCACTGGGTGGCAACTTCCTCGACACCCCTTGGGAGGACGTGGCGACCGCCCTGCACGTGTCCGCCTACTCGCTCAAGTCGCTCACGATGGCCGCACGACCGTTGTTCGGTGACCGGGCCTCGGTCGTCGGGCTCGACTTCGACGCCACCGTCGCGTGGCCGCTCTACGACTGGATGGGCGTTGCCAAGGCCGCCTTCGAATCCACGTCGCGCTACCTTGCCAGGGACCTCGGTGCGTCGGGCGTACGCGTCAACCTCGTCGCGGCGGGACCGCTCGGCACCACGGCGGCCAAGCACATCCCCGGGTTCGACACCCTGGCTGACATCTGGATGAAGCGAGCCCCGATGGGGTGGGACGTCACCAACATGGAGCCCGCCGCGCGCGCCTGCGTGGCCCTGCTCTCCGACTGGTTCCCCGCCACCACGGGCGAGATCGTCCACGTCGATGGTGGCGTGCACGCCATGGGCGGTTGAGCACCCACCCCGTCTCTCGCTTGTCGCCGGCAGCGCCATCGCAACCGTGGCACACCCCGGCGCCGGCCCCGTGTAGATGCCCGTAGCCTGCGAACGAGTGCTTGGCCGACTGATGCACCGAGAACCGAGGAGCGTGCGTGGCAGGAGAGCAAGCGCCACCGAGGGGCAGGCATGGTGGCGGTCAGGCGGCGGTGACGTTGGGTGCGCTCGGGGTCGTCTTCGGCGACATCGGCACCAGCCCGATCTACACCATCCAGACGATCTTCAATCCGGACGACCCGCACCCGGTGCCACTGACCACGGCGAATGTCTACGGTCTGGTCTCGTTGGTCTTCTGGTCGGTCACGATCATCGTGACGCTGATTTATGTCTCTCTGGTTCTGCGTGCGGACAACGAAGGCGAAGGCGGGATCCTCTCGCTGATCACTTTGGCCACGCGGCCTGGTCGCCGTCCGGCGGGCCGTTCACGGGCCCGCACGCTCGCGTTGCTCTCGGTGCTGGGGATCGTGGGTGCCTGTCTGTTCCTGGCCGACAGCATGATCACACCGGCGATCTCGGTTCTGTCAGCGGTCGAGGGTCTGCGGGTGGTCGAGCCGGGCCTCGGCAAGTTCATCATCCCGATCACCGTGGTCATCCTCGTCGCGTTGTTCTGCGCGCAGCGGGTGGGCACGGCGCGCGTCGGACGGCTCTTCGGGCCCGTGATGGTGCTGTGGTTCCTGTGCATCGGGGCGGCCGGGGTCAGGGGAATAGCCAAGGAGCCCGGCATTCTGCGCGCGCTGTCACCGACCTACGCCGCCAGCTTCGTGGTCGAGCAGTTTCACATCGCCTTCTTCGCTCTGGCGGCAGTCGTGCTCGCTGTCACGGGTGCGGAGGCGCTTTACGCGGACTTGGGACACTTCGGCCGCCCCGCGATCACCCGTGGCTGGCTGGGCCTGGTGTTCCCGGCGTGCGCGTTGTCCTACTTCGGGCAAGGAGCTCTGGTGCTGTCCGAGCCCGGCCTCGGCGGCGCCGTACGCGCCCCGTTCTTCCTGCTCGCACCGGACTGGGCACTGATACCGCTGGTGGTGCTGGCCACCGCGGCCACCGTCATCGCCTCACAGGCCGTCATCACCGGGGCGTTCTCCGTCGCTCGCCAAGCCGTGCAGCTCGGCTATCTTCCGCGACTGCGGATCCTGCACACCTCGGCTCAGACGATCGGCCAGATCTACGTGCCATGGATCAACTGGGCGCTGCTCGTCATGGTCATCGGCCTGGTTCTCAGCTTCAAGACGTCCGCCGCGTTGGCGTTCGCTTTCGGGATGGCGGTGACCGGCACCATCGTGGTCACCACGATCCTGCTCGCCTACGTCGCCCGCCAGCAGTGGGGATGGGCGCTGTGGCTGGTGCTGACTGGTGCGGGCGCCGCGCTCGTCTTCGAAGGCCTGTTCCTGGCGGCTAACCTCACCAAGCTGATCAGCGGGGCGTGGCTACCACTGCTGATCGGCATTCTCATCTTCATCGTCATGACGACCTGGCAGCGTGGCCGCCTGCTCGTCACCGAACGCAGGGAGCGCGAGGAAGGATCGCTGCGGGTCTTCATCGATGACCTGCACGAGCGGCACGTGCCGGTCGTCCGCGTGCCCGGCACCGCCGTCTTCCTCAACCGAGGCACCACCACTGCGCCGTTGGCGTTGCGATCGAATGTGGAGCACAACCACGTGCTTCACGAGCGAGTCATCATCGTGGCTGTCCAGACAGCACCGGTGCCTGTCATCGCCGCCGAGGACATCAGCACCGTCGACGCCCTCGGCTACCGCGACGACGGCATCACTCACGTCGTCACACGCTTCGGATATATGCAGCGCACCGACGTCCCGGGCGCCCTCGCCGCAATTGCGCCCGAGCAGTTCGAGCTCCCGGTCGACCTCGAGGACGCCTCCTACTTTCTCTCCACCATCGATCTGCGCGCAGGAGACGGTCCAGGGATGCCCCGTTGGCGCAAACTGTTGTTCATCACCACATCGCACCTCACCGCCGACGCAGCACAGGCTTTCGAACTACCCCGCGACCGCACTGTCATCGTCGGCTCCCGCGTCATCCTCTAGGACCTGACTTGCCCGGTCGGGCGCCGCGGATGGCTACGGCTGGACCTGCTGCGCCTTGCCACGGCTGAAGAGCAAGCCGAGCCACACCCGGTCGTGAGTCTCCTTATCAGGGTGTGGCTAGCTCGACAGGAAGTGCCGACACTCGGGCCATGGACAGCGCACCGGAGCCTAGGAGTTCCTGGTGATCCCTCGCCCGCGTCGGGCACCGGGCTGTGGCGAATGACTACCACCGACTCATCACAGGGAGAACAGTGAACAAGAACGAGATGACGCTGGGCGATGTGACGGTCGTCCGCATCGAAGAGATGCATGGCCCGATCATGCCGTCGACGCAGTTCTTTCCCGACATCCCCGAGGACGCCTGGCAGGTGCATGCCGACCTGCTCGTCCCCGATCACTTCAACCCCACCGACGGCATGGTCCAGGTGGCGATGCAGACGTGGCTGCTGCGCAGCGAGGGCAAGACGATCCTGGTGGACACCGGTGTCGGCAACGACAAGGCCCGACCGGCCGTTGCGGTCTGGGACCACCTCCAGCTCGACTACTTGGGAAACCTGGCCCGCGCCGGGGTTCAGCCGTCCGACGTCGACCTGGTCATCAACACGCACCTGCATGTCGATCATGTCGGCTGGAACACCACACTGCGCGACGGAACCTGGACTCCGACGTTCCCCAACGCGACCTATCTGATGCCGAAGATCGACTTCGAATACTGGAACCCGGCGAACAACGCGGACATCGTCGGCGGGGTGAACGAGAACGTCTTCGAAGACAGTGTCGCCCCCGTGCACGCAGCGGGGCAGGTCCAGCTGTGGGAAGGCAGCCACAGGATCGACGCGAACCTGCAGCTCGAGGCGGCTCCGGGCCACACCCCAGGCTCGAGCGTGATCAGATTGTCCTCGGGCTCGGATCGCGCGCTGTTCGTCGGCGACCTCATCCACACCCCGCTGCAGGTGATCGAATCCGGCCACAACAGCTGCTTCTGCGTCGACGCCGCCGCAGCTCGCTCCACCCGCAGCGCGCTGCTGGGCTGGGCCGCCGACCACACCGCGCTGGTCTTTCCCGCACACCTGGCCGGTCACAGCGCCGTGGAAGTCCAGCGTCGGGATGACACCTTCGCCGTCTCGGGCTGGGCACCGTTCGACCGCTACTGACGACCCCAGCCGTCGCGGCAGCGCGGCGTCACTTCACTCTGCGGGCCTGGACCACACGCCGCACACCGATGAGGAGGCAACCATGAGTTCACCCGGCGACGAGGCCGTTCGCGACGTCGTGGTGGCAGTCGAGCACGGCTCGGTTCGCGGCACGTCGCACGGCATGTACTCGGTGTTCTATTCGCTGCCCTACGCCGCGCCGCCTATGGGCGCCGCCCGCTTCCAGGCGCCGACCTCGCACGCGCCGTGGCCTGGTGTCCGCGACGCCACGCGCCCAGGACCGACATCACCTCAGCCTGCCCGCGGGAAGTTCGGTGCCTTGGACCTGTCGCCGTACTTCGCGCCTGGCTGGGTGCGGGGCGATGACTATCTGACCGTCAACGTGTGGGCCCCGCGAGCGCGCAACGGGCCGGTGCCCGTTCTGGTGTTCCTGCACGGCGGTGGGTTCCTGGCAGGTTCCTCCTACTCGCCGCTGCTCAACGGGCGACGGTTCGCCGAGGACGGCGTCCTCGTCGTGACGGTCAACTACCGCTTGGGTATTGCCGGGTTCCTGGACCTTCCGTCGGCTGCGCCGAACCGCGCGCTGGCCGACGTATTCGCGGCGTTGGCGTGGGTGCAGCGCAACATCGCCTCGTTCGGCGGCGACCCGACCAACGTCACGCTGGCCGGTCAGTCGGCTGGAGCAACACTCACCGCGGCCGCGATCGCCGCAGAACCCGATGATGCGTCTGCGTTTCACCGTGCCATCATGCAGAGCGGCAGCGGAACTGCAGCTTTCACCGCCGAACAAGCCGCCATCGTGCGTGACGCCGCAGCTGACGCCCTGGGCGTCGCGCCGACCCTGCCCGGCTTCATCGGCCTGAGCGACGAGCAGCTCGTCGCCGTCACCCCAGCACTGATGGGCTCGGATCTGGGCACGGTCGATGCGCGTGACCCGCTGCAGAAAATCACCCCGTTCAGCGTCGTGTCTACCGAGCAGCCCGCCGCGGTCCTCGCGCGTGGTGCAGGTCGACGGGTCGACCTTCTCGTCGGCCATAACGCCCAGGAAGGCAACCTCTACCTCGTGCCGACAGGCGCTTTGGCGACCACGACCGCCGCGGATCTGCGCTCTGCGGCGGCGTACGCGCACGCCGATCCCGACCGGCTCCTGTCGATCTATTCAGCCGCGCGCCCGCACGCCACCGTCGGCGAGCTGCGCTCGATCGTGTTGGGCGAGGCTGCGTTCGGTGTCGGTAGCCGCCGCCTCGCCGACGAGCACGCCCGCACAGGCCGACGCACCTACGCCTATGAGTTCGCCTGGCGCTCCGCGGCCCTGCGCGGACAACTCGGTGCCAGCCACGTCGTCGAAACACCCTTTGTCTTCGACAACCTCCTGCCCTCGCTGCGCGGCGAGACCAGACTTCTCGGCCCGCGCCCGCCACAGGAACTCGCCGAACGGATGCACCGCGCGTGGATCGAGTTCGTCACATCGGGATCGCCAGGCTGGCCTGACTACGACCTCGACACCCGAACGACGATGCGCATCGACGAGCACTGGACGCTGACCCGAGACCCCTACCGTTCCGAACGCGCCGCCTGGACGTGACGGCCCGAGTCGGCCCTGCCTCTAAGGAATCATTTCGACCGATTGCGAGACCTTCATGAACATGCCCGTCAAGGGAACAACCGCCTACGCCGCAGCTGATTTCGGGTTCATCGAACAGGTCATAGTCGACGCGACGCAAGACACCGTGTACGAGTTGATCAGCGAGGTGGCCAACATCGGCCGCTGGAGCCCGACCGCTGATCTGGTGACCTACGATCCGGGTCACGGGCCCACCGCCGGTGCCTGGTTCCACGGCATGAACGAACGCGGCGGCAAACGCTGGGAATCGCGCTCCCAAATCGAGGTCGCCGACCGGCCATCCACCTTCGCCTTCGTGGTCGGCGGAGTCCACGACGGCATCGTCCGCTGGTGTTGGCGCTTCGCGCCGCACGCCGATGGGCAGACCGTGGTCACGCTGAGCTGGTCGCTTCTGCGGCTCGATCCTGTCCTCGGCAGTTCGGCGGCCGAGCTCCTGGAACTCCAGAACTTCATGCAGGACAGCGTCCACACAACCCTCGTCGCCCTCGGCCGACACCTGCGATCAAACCCGCGCAGCTGAGCGCGGCCGCACGCCCTGTGCTGTGGGCGCGGAGCTGCCGTGGTCGGTCGAGCATGGGCGGCGTACGGCTGGGCGGACGCCGGCCTCGCCAAGCTGCTCGAGTGCGACGGCGACCCCCGGCCGAGGAGACCTCGAACACCTGCACGTCGCGCGGTGCGAACCTCGGCGTGCTGCCCGGCGCCCAGCCAGGCGGCGGGCGGGGACGAACACCGTAGTCTTGCCGGTGCTGCGGTGTGCTCCGACGTGACGCGGAAAGGGAATCACACGTGCACGGCTGGGGCCGCAACCGGCCGACGTAGCAACGGCTACCTGCGCCTCGTTGGCAGAAGGGACCCCAGTGCTAACAACTCCACCGCAGAAGGGGCCATTCTGCTAAACCTATTGGCAGAAGGGACCCCTCTGCCAAGCGACGCGGGCAGGATGTGCTGATGCGGACGTTGGTGGTCGTACGGCATGCGAAGGCGGACACGCCCGCAGACATCGACGACGTCGACAGACCTCTGCTGCCGCGGGGCCGCAAGGATGCCGCGGCCGTGGGGCGGTGGCTGCTCGCCCAGGGCATCGCGGCACAGCTGATCGTCGCCTCGCCCGCTCGGCGTACCGTCGAGACCGTCAACGCCATCGTGACGGCGCTCGGCGACACGGTCCCGACGGTCATCGAGGAGAAGGTCTACGAAGCGACGCTGGGCGACCTGCTGCGCATAGTGCGCGGCCTCGATGACGCCGCACCCGTCACGATGCTCGTGGGGCACAACCCCGGTCTCAGCGAGCTCGTCATCGAGCTGAGCGGCGAACCCATGGTCCTCGGGACGGCGACAGCCGTCGCCATCGAGCTGCCTGCCGACGCGTGGGCCGACGTCGCACCGGCCAGCGGCCGGGTCGCGGGTGTCGGCGTCGGCCGCGCCCGCTAGCTCCTGACGCCGGATCAGACCGGGTCATACCAGGTCAGACCGGCTCAAGCCGAGGCGGGCTCGGCCGGATCGGAGAGGTCGGCCGCCTCGATCTCCTCGCGCGGGATACCGAGCAGGTAGAGCACTGCGTCGAGATAGGGCACCGACACCGCGGTGTCGGCGGCGTCGCGCACCACCGGCTTGGCGTTGAACGCGACGCCGAGCCCCGCCACCGCGAGCATGTCGAGATCGTTGGCACCGTCACCGATCGCGACCGTCTGGCTCAGGGGAACTCCGTCGGCCTGGGCAAACCGGCGCAGTGCCGACGCCTTTCCGGCCCGGTCGACGATCTCGCCGACGACGCGCCCGGTCAACCGGCCGGCCACGACCTCCAGCAGGTTGGCGGCCGTGTGGTCGAGGCCGAGCTCGGCGGCGATGGGGTCGACGACCTGGCTGAAGCCGCCGCTGACGGCGGCAACCCGGTGGTCGAGGCGTTTGAGGGTGCGCACGAGGGTTCGCGCGCCCGGGGTCAGCTGCACCTCGCGGCGTACGTCGCCGAGCACGCTTTCGGGAAGCCCTTCGAGCAGGGCCACCCTTGCGCGCAACGAGTCGGCGAAGTCGAGCTCGCCGCGCATGGCGGCCTGCGTCACACGCGTCACCTCGGCCAGCACGCCCGCGTGCGCGGCCAACATCTCGATCACCTCGCCCTGCACCAGCGTCGAGTCGACGTCCATGACGACGAGGCGCTTCCCGCGGCGGTAGAGACCGCCGGCCTGCACGGCGACGTCGACCCGCTGCGCGGCCGCCTCCTTGGCCAGCGCGGTGCGCAGCGACAGCGGGTCGGCGCCGGACACCTGCAGCTCGAGGGCTGTCACGGGATAGCGCGCGATGCGCACGATCCGGTCGATGTTGGCCCCGGTGTCGGCGATGCGGCCCGTGATGGCCGCGACGGCCCGTGCCCGCAGCGGAGCACCGAGCACCGTCACGTGCGTGCGGGTACGCGGTGCCGTGAGCCCTCGCGCCTCGTCGGAGACGCTCGACGCGGAGAGCTCGAGTTCCATGCCGAGCCCGCCGGCGACGACCTTCAGGCGGTCGGAGAGAGCCGCCTCGCTGGAGCGTTCGACCGCGATGAGCACACCGAGCACGAGTCGTCCCCGGACGACGACCTGCTCCACGTCGAGAACGGCGACGTCGGCGGACGCGAGCGCGCCGAACAGCGACGAGGTCACGCCCGGTCGGTCGTGTCCGGTGAGGGTGAGCAACAACGAGCGGGAGGCAGGCACGGTGCCGCAGCGTAGCGAGATGTCAGGGCGCGGGGACGCGCTGACCCTTGCCGACGACGACGACTCCGGAGTCGGACACGGTGTAGCCGCGCTGTCGGTCGTGGGCGAGGTCGACACCGATCTGGGCGCCGGCCTCGACGACCACGCCCTTGTCGAGTATCGCCCGGTGCACCCGCGCACCCCCCTCGATGCGGACGTTCTCCATCAGCACGGACGCGGTGACGTGGGCGCGCTGCAGCACCTGCGCCCGCGGCGAGACGACGGAGTCCTCGACGCAAGAGCCACTGATGATGACACCGGAGGCCACCATCGAACCCGTGGCCTGACCTTCGGTGCCGTCGATGCCCTTGACGAACTTCGCGGGGGGCATGGGGCTGTAGCCGGTGTAGATCGGCCAGTCGTAGTTGTACATGTTGAAGATGGGGTGGACCGAGATCAGGTCCATGTGGGCTTCGTAGAACGAGTCGAGCGTCCCCACGTCGCGCCAGTAGGCGTGGTCGCGGTCGGTCGAGCCCGGCACGTTGTTCTCGGTGAAGTCGTAGACCTGCGCCTGCCCCTTGTCGACGAGCATCGGGACGATGTTGCCGCCCATGTCGTGCTTGCTCTGCGGGTCCATGGCGTCGCGGGCCACCGCGTCCACCAGTGCCCGGGTCGTGAAGATGTAGTTGCCCATCGACGCGTAGATCTCGTCGGGGGAGTCGGCGAGACCTTCTGTCTCGGTCGGCTTCTCGACGAAGCGCGCGATGCGGCTACCGGCGTCGGGCCCTTCCGTCGCGGTCTCGATCACACCGAACTGGTCGGACGTGCTGCGTGGCTGGCGTACGGCTGCGACGGTGACGCCGGCGCCCGAGGCGATGTGCTGCTCGAGCATCTGGCGCGGGTCCATGCGGTAGATGTGGTCGGCGCCGAAGACGATGACGTGGCGCGGGCGCTCGTCGTCGATGAGGTTGAGGTTCTGGTAGATCGCGTCGGCCGAACCCAGGAACCATCGCGGGCCGAGGCGCTGCTGCGCCGGCACCGGGGTGATGTAGTTGCCCAGCAGTGTCGACATGCGCCAGGTCACAGAGATGTGGCGGTCGAGGCTGTGGCTCTTGTATTGGGTCAGCACCACGATCTTGAGGAACCCCGCGTTGACGAGGTTCGAGAGCACGAAGTCCACGAGCCGGTATTGACCACCGAACGGGACTGCGGGCTTTGCACGGTCGGCGGTGAGAGGCATGAGGCGCTTGCCTTCACCACCGGCGAGAACGATCGCTAGGACATCGGCCACGACGCGGACGCTACCCCCACCCCGACGGGTTGACGCACTAGCCTCACCGCATGCGCGTCGACCTTCTCTCCCGCGAATACCCGCCCGAGGTCTACGGGGGTGCCGGCGTCCATGTCGAATACCTCGCCGCCGCCCTGCGGAGAACTCCCAACGACGTGCGCGTGCGCTGCTTCGGCGCGCCGCGGCACGAGCCGGGCACGACCGCCTACAGCGACGTCGACGTGCTTCCCGGTGCCAACGCGGCCCTGCGCACCATGGCGGTCGAGCTCGCCATGGCAGCGGACTGCGGCGGTGCCGACGTGGTGCACAGTCATACGTGGTACGCCAACCTCGCCGGCCACGTCGCGTCGATGTTGCACGGGGTGCCTCACGTCGCGACCACGCACAGCCTCGAGCCGCACCGCCCGTGGAAGGCGGAGCAGTTGGGGGGTGGCTATGTTCTTTCCTCGTGGTGCGAGCGCACGGCCCTGGAGAGCGCGGCGGCGATCATCTCGGTGAGCGCCGGCATGCGCGAGGACGTGCTCGACGCCTATCCCTCGCTCGATCCGAGCCGCACGCACGTCGTCTACAACGGCATCGACACCGAGGTCTATGCGCCCGACCCGGCCACCGACGTCCTGGAGCGCTTCGGCATCGACCCGACCCGCCCCAGCGTGGTGTTCGTCGGCCGGATCACGCGCCAGAAGGGCCTGCCCTATCTGCTGCGCGCAGCCCGGAGCCTCGACCCCGACGTACAGCTCGTGCTGATGGCGGGCTCGCCGGACACCCCGGAGATCGCCGCGGAGGTCGAAGGCCTGATCACCGAGCTGCAGTCCCAGCGCAGCGGCGTGATCTGGGAGCAGAAGATGGCCGCCCGCCCCGACGTCGTCCAGGTGCTCAGCCACGCGACCGTCTTCGCGTGCCCGTCGATCTATGAGCCCATGGGTATCGTCAACCTCGAGGCGATGGCGTGCGAGACCGCTGTCGTCGCGACCGCCACCGGAGGGATCCCCGAGGTCGTCGCCGATGACGAGACAGGGCTGCTCGTGCCGATCGAGGCGACAACCGACGGCTCGGGCGCGCCGGTCGATGCCGACGTCTTCGTCGCCGACCTGGCCGACCGGCTCAACGCCGTGCTGCGGGACAGCGCGCGTGCTACCGCGCTGGGCAGAGCCGGTAGACGCCGTGCGGTGACCGAGTTCTCGTGGTCGGCCATCGCCGAGCAGACGCTCGAGGTCTATCGCTCGGTGCTGTAGCCCCACTCGGGCGCGGTGTTGCCGCGGGTGAGGTCGGGCCGCTCGGCGGAGTCCTCGAGGACGGAGTTGACCGCGGCGACCATGGCGCGCCGGCAGGTGCGCGCCAGGTCGTCGAGGGCCATCGAGCGCTGCCGCACCTCGCTGGCGCTGACCGCAGCACCGGGGTCGGGCGCCGCGAGGTCCACGATCGCGGCGATGCGCTGCGCGCTGGTCAGGACCCGCAGCGCACGGGGGGAGTAGCCGGCCGGGAGCGCGGCCGGGGGAGCGCTGGACCGGAGCCCGGCGATCGCCTCGGCCACCTCGGGGCGCCACCGGGCGACATCGAGGCGCAGCAGCTCGGCGGTCGCGGCGCTCAGCCCGGCCTGCAGCGCGCGATCGGCCTCGCCCAGGCTGAGCTGGTCCCCGGCCCGCACCTGGTCGACCTCGAACGTGGACCACCGGACCCGCAGGCCGCTGGAGCCGAGCGGCGCGATCTCGGGAACCAGTGCGTAGGCGAGCGGCCCGCCGTAGGTCACCACGGCCTGGCCGGCATGCACCGCGGCCGCGACCGCGTCGGGGCGACCTCGAACGCCACCGGGGTCGCCGGGCGCCGACAGCACGACGCGCAGGCCTTCGACCCGCTCGCGGCGCAGCCAGCCGAAGGTCAGCACGAGCGCATCGCCGTCGGACCCGTCGTCGACGCGCCGGCCACGGGCGTCCTCCGCTGCGAGCACTCTCACCGCGTGCAGCTCAGGAAGGTCGCCGGCTGCCACCTGGTCGACCGCCTCGTCGATGCTCGCGTCGCCGCGCAGCACCGCGCCGCCCCAGGCGGCGAGGCGGGCAGCGGCAGGCAGGACCGGCATGCCCCCAGCGTAGGCACGGGTCCGGCACGGGGCCAAAGCAGCGACGGTAGGGTCGCCGACGTGGCAGCGGTCGTGCAGTGCGTAGGCGTCAGCGTCGTGCGCGACGGCAATGCCATCCTGGAAGACCTGGACTGGGTGGTCGAGGAGGACGAGCGTTGGGTCGTGCTCGGACCCAATGGCGCGGGCAAGACCACGCTGCTTCAGGTGGTCGCCGCGCAGCTGCATCCCACCCGCGGCACCGTGGACCTGCTCGAGGAGCGGGTCGGCAAGGTCGACGTCTTCGAGCTCCGCCCACGCATAGGTCTGTCCAGTGCCTCGCTCGCCCAGCGGCTGCCGGCGGGGGAGCGCGTACGCGACGTCGTGCTCACCGCCGCCTACGCCGTGGTCGGGCGCTGGAAGGAGACCTACGACGCCCCGGATGTGCAGCGTGCCGAGCTTCTGCTCACCGCGCTGGGTGTCGCCCACCTCGCCGACCGCCGCTTCGGCACGCTGAGCGAGGGCGAGCGCAAGCGGGTCCAGATCGCCCGCGCCCTGATGACCGACCCCGAGCTGATGCTGCTCGACGAACCGGCCGGCGGCCTCGACCTCGGCGGTCGCGAGGACCTCGTACGACGCCTCGGAGGGCTCGCCGCGGATCCCGACGCGCCCGCCATGGTGCTGGTCACCCACCATGTCGAAGAGGTTCCGCCCGGCTTCACCCACGCGCTGCTGCTGCGCGAGGGGCGCACCGTCGCACAGGGACCGATCAGCCAGGTGCTCACTGCCGGCCCGCTCGGGGACGCGTTCGGCATGTCGCTCGTCGTCGAGCGGCACGGCGAGAGATTCACCGCGCGCTCCGCGGGCTGACCGTCGCCAATGCCCGTTCTGGAAGAAGGCCCCATCGCCCCGAGGCCGATGCGCACGATCCGCCGAGCCCTCGACCTGGGCGTCACCCTTCTCGACACCGCAGAGGTCTACGGGCCCGTACGTCAACGAAGATCTCGTCGGCCGTGCCATTGGACACGGACTTGCGGCGGAGCAAACCCCGCTTCACCGGCGAGAACTTCCGACGCAACCTGGCGAGCGCAGACGAGGTGGCCTCGGTCGCTGCGGAGGTCGGTGCCACCCCGGCCCAGGTCGCCCTGGCCTGGCTGCTGGCCAAGGGTGACGACATCGTCCCCATCCCGGGCACCAAGCGCATCAGCCGCGTCGAGGAGAACGTCGCCGCGGACGAGCTTGTGCTGACCGCGCAGCAGCTCGAACGGCTCGACACCATCACGCCCGCGGCCGGGGAGCACCACAGCGGAGGCCCAGCTGCAGATGATCGACCGTTGCGCTGGGCGCGCTACGGCGTCGGGCCCGCCGCGACCGTCGACGCGGGGACGGGGGAGGGCGAAGCGGGAGGCGAGGGCAGAACGGGGAGGTCGGGCGGGACGGTCTCGGAAAGCGGCGGTCCGCCGAGCGCGGCGGCGATGCCGAGCACGAGCCGCACATACCACTCGGCGTGGTTGTAGTGCCACAGCGCGCCATAGACCCCCCGGACCGTGCCGGCGCCGTTCCCGCAGAGATAGCGCGCGGCCGTGAAGATCGAGTCAGCGGGGTTCCAGATGTCGGCGACGCCGTCGGAGTCGCCGTCGACGGCGTACGCCGCGAAGGTGCTCGGCAGGAACTGCATCGGTCCCATCGCGCCGGCCGATGACGGGCCGTTGTTGCGGCCGTGGCCCGACTCGACCTGTCCGACGGCTGACAGGACGGTCCACGAGAGGCCGGGGCAGGTGAGAGCGGCACCTCGGTAGAGCCGCAGGTAGTCCGTCATAGGCAGGCGCGGTGTCGCCTGTGCGCGGGCTGCCGCCGCCTGGACAGCGGCTGCAGCGGCCCGGGCACGGGCGAGTGCGGCGCGGGCGGTCTCCGCCTCGGTCAACGACTTCGCCCTGGCCGACAGGTGGTCCAGCGTCAGCTGCGCTGCCGTCAGCAGCTCGGTCACGCGGGCGAGCCGGTCCTCGACGGTGGAGACCGAGACGGCGTCGCCCGCGAGGTCGGCGCTTGCGGCATCGGCCCGGTCGGCCGCGCCGGTGGCTCGCTGGTCGGCGAGCGCCGTGGCGGCCTGCGCGGCCGTGGCGGCGCGTACGACCGCCTGTGCGTAGTGCGCCCGGCGCGACACGTCGTTGGGGTCGCCGGTCTCGAGGATCGCGGCGTAGTAGGCCAGGCCGCCGCCGCCGCCGACCCACAGCGCGCGCACCCGCGCTCCCTGCTCACTGCGGGCCCGCATGGCGCCCCGGGCTGCGGTTTCGGCCGCGCGCGCCTGCTGCACCTGGGTCGTGGTGCCGGCAGCGAGCGCCTGCAGCGCTGCGGTGTAGGCGTGCAGGGCCTGGTCGAGCTGGGGGACGAGCTCGTGCATGCGCTGGTCGGCCGCGTGCGCGGCGTCGCGTGCCTGTGCGGCCGAACCACCGTCAGCGGCGTGCGCGGGTCCGGCAGCGAACAGCGACGTGCATGCCGCGACGGCGGCGACCCAGCGCAAGGCGCCCCGCCGGGCGGGGTCGGGCGCCTGCGTCACCCTGTTGCAGTCGACAGCGGGCGGCCCCACCTTGATGCCCGACGGGTGCCGGCGTCAGAGCGCGCGCCCCCGCCGGGGTCGCCAGCACGGGACCGTAGCCGGTTGGGTGCTCCGGTGCTGGACCTCAGAACGCAGGGCGGCGGCGGCCTCGGGCAGCAGCGGGTTGCACGCCGCGAGGAACGCGATGACGGTGTCGCGCTCGGCCGGTGTCATCGCCATGAGCACACCGGCGAGCCGCTGGCCCATCGGCTTGAACAGCGGGCGGAACCTCTCGGGGTCGGGTAGCCGCTCGACGATGACCCGGCGCCGGTCATCCGGATCGACGCCCCGCCGGATCCAACCCTCGGCTTCGAGCCGGTCGAGGACATGGGTGACGGCACCCGAGGTGAGTCCGGTCGCCTCGCCCAGCGCTCCCGCCGTCATGCGGCCGCCGGCCGCGAGCAGGTTGATGACGTGCAGGTCGGTGGCGTTGATGCCGAGCTGCTCCGCGACGGTTTGCGCGCAGATCACCGCGCCGGTCACGAAGCGCCACATCTGGTCGCGGAAGCGCACG
Source organism: uncultured Motilibacteraceae bacterium (assembly GCA_964236445.1). Taxonomy (GTDB): domain Bacteria; phylum Actinomycetota; class Actinomycetes; order Motilibacterales; family Motilibacteraceae; genus CAXSDR01. Next base: position 17,865 of record CAXSDR010000067.1, read on the forward strand.
AGCTGCTCATCGAAGGACTCGCCGGGCACGGCTGGCGGCGAACCGGCGTCCGGCTGACCCCTCACGGCTTTGCTGCGTTCACGCACGACTGTTATCTTCCACGACTAAGAGGTTGTCTGCTGGCGAAGCGGTATGTGCCCAGGCGTCCACGCAGACGAAACGGGGAGTCCAGTGAACGTTCTGTCGAAGTTCGTCGTGAAGCATCGCATCTGGGTGTCGCTCACCTGGGTGTTGCTCCTGCTCGCAGGCGGCTTCGCCGCGTCGCAGCTGAGCCAGCGGCTGAGCCTCGACTTCTCGCTGCCCGGGCAGCCGGGCTACGAGACGCAGGTCAAGCTGGCGGCGGCCTACGGCTCGACGTCGGATGCGGCCTACATTCCCGTCGTCAGCGTCGGCGACAACGAGACGGTCGAGCAGCGCAAGGCCGACGTCAACGCGGTGTTCGACGGGCTGCGTGCCATCAAGGGCCTGCGGGTCGTCGACTGGGCGTCCACGGGCAACGACAAGTTCCTCACCGCCGACGGTCGCAGCGCCTTCGCCGTCGTCTACGCGCCGCAGCTCACGAGCTTCACCGACACCGGCGTGTCGAAGCAGGTCGACGCGGCACTGGCGCGCGGCGCGGCTGATCACCACGTCACCACCGCGCTCACCGGATATGAGCAGCTCACCGCAGCGGGCAGCGACAGCAGCAGCGGTCCGAGCCTGCTGACCGAGACGCTGATCGGGGCGCTCGGTGCCCTGGCTGTGCTCGCCTTCGTCTTCGCCTCGCTGCTCGCGCTCGTGCCGCTGCTGATCGCCGGCGTGTCGATCCTGACGACGTTCCTCATCGTGCTGGGCCTGACCTATCTGACCGACGTCAGCTTCGTCGTGCAATTCCTCATCGCCCTCGTCGGGCTCGGCGTGGCGATCGACTACTCCCTGCTCGTCGTGTCGCGCTGGCGCGAGGAGATCGCGAAGGGAGCGACCGCAGAGGAGGCCGTGCACATCTCGATGCGCACGGCGGGCCATGCGGTGCTCGCCTCGGGCGTCACCGTCGCGATCAGCCTGGTGGCGCTCGTCGTCGTCCCGGTGCCGCTGCTGCGCAGCATGGGTCTCGGCGGCATGCTCATCCCCCTCGTCAGCGTGGCCGTCGTCCTGACGCTGCTGCCGGCCATGCTGAGCAAGTTCGGCACCCACATCGACGTCCCCCACATCCGCAAGGAGTCCATCGCCTCACGTGGCTGGACAGCATGGGCGACCACCGTCGTACGCCGCCCCTGGGTCGCCGCCGCCGTCGCCCTGCTGATTCTCGGCTTTGCGATCGCGCCGGTCTTCAAGGCTCAGTTCGGCGTCGCCAACACCACGTCACTGGCCAGCAGCGGCCCGGCCTTCGACACCCTCGCCAAGCTCGGTGCGCAGGGTGTGGGCGACGGCGTCACGTCACCGATCGTCATCTCGGTCAAGGGCGGCGATGCCGGCGCCATAGCTGCGGCCGCGTCCGGCGTTGCGGGCATCCGTTCGGCAACGGTCGCGCAGCCCGCGCCCGACGGTCGCACTGCGGTCGATGTCATTCCCGACCACGAGACGGTCGACTCGAGCAGCGTCGCGGTGGTCGACCGGGTGCACGCGGCAGTCGTCGCCCTGCCCGGTTTCGAGGGCATCACCGGTCAGGGCGCGACGATCGTGGACTACCGCAAGGCCGTCTACGACCGCTTTCCCTACGTCATCGCGCTGATCGCGCTCATCACTTTTGTGCTGCTGGTGCGTACCTTCCGCTCGGTGCTGCTGCCGCTGAAGGCTGTGGTGCTCAACCTTGTCAGCCTGAGCGCCGTCTTCGGCCTCGCGACCTATTTCTGGCAACAGGGTCACGGTTCGCACGCCGTCTTCGGCGTCGCTCCCACCGGGGCGATGACGTTCTGGATCCCGCCGCTGATCTTCGCGTTCCTGTTCGGGCTGTCCATGGACTACGAGGTCTTCATCCTCGCCCGCATGCGCGAGGAATACGACGCCACCGGTTCCACCGATGCAGCGGTGATCCGCGGCCTGGGCCGCACCGGACGCCTCGTCACCTCGGCCGCGTTGATCCTCTTCTTCTCCTTCGCCGCGCTCGCCTCAGCGCCGGGCACCGACATCAAGGTGTTCGCGACGGCGCTCGGCGTCGGCATTCTCATCGACGCCACGGTCGTGCGGGCGATCCTCGTGCCGGCCCTCGTGGTGCTCTTCGGGCGCTGGAACTGGTGGCTCCCGTCGTGGCTCGCGAAGGTCCTGCGCGTCGAGCCGTCTCCGCTGCGCGACGACGAGCCGGTGGTCGCATCGGCGCGTGAGTTGCGCTCGAGCCCGCCTGAGGTCACTCCTCGGGTGCGAAGTAGTCGGCCATGAGCTGCTGCACCCAGGCCGGCTCGCGCGTGAGCGTCGGGGTGTAGGCCGCCATGACGGCCTTGAGGTCGATCACCGGTGTGCCGTTGACCGCGTCGAGGCCCCGCACCCGCAATGTGCGCCCGTCCACCGAGACGATGGCGCAGCGACTGACGCCGAGGCGGTTGGGGCGGCGCGGGCCGCGGTCGACGAACACCCCGACCGGCGGTAGGCCCTTGTCGCCGCGCGGGCTCTGGGCGGCGTAGTCGGGTCGTTCGCTCGCGCGGTCGAACACGAAGACCACCTCGACGTGGGAGAACTCCTCGAGGCCCTGGAAGCAGTCGGCGGGAAAGCGCTCGTCCACGACGATGGTGCTCATCACGTTGTCCCAGTGGTCGCTCTCGCCCGGGTCGTCACGGTCGTTGACCACCACGGCGACGGGGACGACGGCGTACGGCTCAGCGGGGGTCATGACGGTGCGCTCCTGAGGTCGGAAGTCCTATGCGGCGAGGACCCACCCTAGGCATAGGCGGGGTGCCGTGACGGTCGTAGGCTCAGCAGCCATGGGGCCGGA
>CAXSDR010000068.1:0-20590 GCA_964236445.1 uncultured Motilibacteraceae bacterium
CCATCAACGTCCTCATGGCCGTGGTGCTGCTCGTCGTCCTGTCCTCGCGTCACGGTCTGCGGAGGTTCTCATGAGCAACCTGGTCGTCGACGTCGCGACCGGCGGCGTACGCGGTGGGACGTCGATCCTCTATGCCGCACTGGGCGAGACCCTCGCCGAACGTGCGGGTGTCATCAATCTCGGCACCGAGGGCAGCATGCTGACGGGCGCGATGACGGCCTATGCCGTGGCTGCGTCGACCGGCCACACGTGGCTGGGCGTCGCCGCCGGAGCGGTCGCAGGCGCCCTTCTGGCATCGGTGCACGCCGTCGTCGTGCTGGGCTTCAAGGCCAACCAGCTGGCGACGGGTCTCGGCGTGCTGTTCCTGGGCATCGGCGTCACGTCGCTGTTCGGCGCGCAGTATGTCGGCGACACCGTCGATGCGCTCAACCCCCTCGCGATCCCGGGGCTCTCGTCACTGCCGTTCGTCGGACCGGTGCTCTTCGACCAGGACCCGTTGACCTACGCGTCTTTCGCCGCAGCGCCGGCGCTGTTCTGGGTCATCAACCACAGCCGCTGGGGACTTCTGCTGCGTGCTGCCGGTGAACGCCCCGAGGTGCTCGAGGCGAACGGCACGTCACCGGTGCGTGTCCGCTACATCGCCGTCATCGCGGGCGGCGGGCTCGCGGGCATCGGCGGCGCCCAGCTGTCCGTCGCCTACGCGAACGCCTGGTTCGAGAACATGGTGCAGGGCCGAGGGTTCATCGCCGTCGCTCTCGTCATCTTCGCCGCGTGGTCTCCGCTGCGCGCGGTCGGCGGAGCCTGGCTCTTCGGTTCGGCGCTCGCCCTGTCGCCCGCGCTGCAGGCGCGCGACATCGGCCCCAACGGGTTCGCCCTCGACGCCATCCCCTACGTCGTGACGCTTCTGGCGCTCGTGCTCCTCGCGCGGCGCAGGGCCAACGCGGCACCCGAAGCGCTCTCCCGCGTCTTCGACCTCACACCCGCGCGCTGACGACCGTTCAGTGCGACCAGACCGACTTGTCGGCCGAACCCGGAGGACTCCCATGCACCGACCCCTGACCGTACGACGCGGCCGACTGGCCGGTGGCTCGCTGATCGTCGCTGCGCTTCTCGCCACCGCTGCGTGTGGCGCCAACAACGGCGGCGCTACGCCTGCCGCGGCCGGCTCATCCGCCGCGTCCGGTGCAGCGGGCGCAGCCGCACCCGGAACCGGAGGCAAGGCGATCGGTTTCATCTTCGTCGGGCCGAAGGACGATTTCGGCTACAACCAGGCGGCCTATGACGGCAGCCAGGCCGTGGCCAAGGCATTTCCCGACCTGAAGGTGCTCACGGCCGAGAACGTTCCTGAGGACGACAACGCGACACGCGTGATGGAGTCGATGATCGCGAAGGGCGCGAAGATCATCTTCGCCACGTCCTACGGGCACCTCGACCCCGCAGTCAAGGTGGCGGCGGCCCACCGCGACGTGGTCGTGGTGCAGCAGGGCAACTTCCAGAAGGGAACGATGCCCCCCAACCTGGGCACCTACTTCGGCACGGTCTACGAGCCCGTCTATCTCGCCGGCATCGCCGCGGGCAAGGCGACGAAGTCCAACAAGCTCGGCTACATCTACGCCTTCCCGATCCCGCAGACGCTCGACAACATCGACGCGTTCGAGCTGGGTGCACAGTCGGTCAACCCTGCGGCGAAGACCTACATCATCAACACGTCCAACTGGTGCGACCCGGCCAAGCAGGCCGAGGCGACGAAGAGCCTGCTCACCCAGGGCGTCGACGTCATCACCCAGCACCAGGACTGCACCGCAACGGTCATCAAGACGACCGAGGCGGCGGGTGCCTTCACCGTCGGCTATCACGCCGACGCGTCGAGCCTTGCCCCGAAAGGCTGGCTCACCGGCTCGCAGTGGGACTGGGCCGCCACCTACATCGACATCGTGAAGACGGCGTTGGGCGGCTCGTTCACGGGCAGCAAATACAACGCGAACTACCGCGTGGGTCTCAAGACGGGCATCAACCCGTTCGTGCAGTCACCGTTCGGCCCGTCGGTCACGGCCGAGACGAAGTCGCTGATCGAGAAGGCGAAGACGCGCATCGCGGCGGCCGGCGGATCTCCGTTCGCCGGTCCCGTGAAGGACCAGAGCGGCAAGGTCGTCATTCCCGCGGGCACCGTGCCGGACTACGCCACGATCGAGTCCATCAGCTACCTCGTCGACGGTGTCGTCGGGAAGCTGCCGTCGTGACGTCCGACCTACTGCGCGCCGACCCCGCAGTGAGCGCTCGGGGGTCGGCGGGGCGCCACGTCGCGGACACCACGCCCTACGCGTGGCCGTGGGACGGCGACCTCCGGCCCTCCCGGCTGGCGCTGGTCGTCGCGGGGGCGCAGAGGTCGTTCGTCAGCGACCCTTCGCCCGAGGTGATGCGCACCATCGCGGACTGCATCTGCGCCGTACGCGCTGTCGGCGCTCCCGTCATCGTCCTGCGTCATCTGCGGCCGGGTGCAGCGGTACGACCGGTTCTGCCGAGGGCGGGCTCGCTCGATGCCACGTCGCTGTTTCCGGACGCCGACGCCGTCGTCGACTGCCACGGGGTCGACGGGTTCGCCTCGAGCCCGCTCGACCCGGTCCTCAGGGCGCTGGGTGCCGACCAGCTGCTGCTCGTGGGTCTGGGGCTCGAGACCGCGGTGCACTCGACGATGCGTTCGGCAAACGACCGTGGCTATGAGTGCCTGCTGGTCGAGGACGCCTGCGCGAGCCCGATCGAGGCGGCGACGGGCCTGCGCGCGGGGGCCGTGAGCAGCATCTGTATGTCCGGCGGCATCTTCGGTGCCGTCGGCAAGGTCCGCGCAGTGACGGACGCGCTTCGCGGGCTCCGCCCCGTGCAATCCCCACCAGAAGAAAGGCCCTTGTCATGACGACCTTCCCTGCCGTGGACGCGCGCCCCTACGCGTGGCCCTATGACGGCGTGCTCGACCCCGCCAAGACGGCCATCATCAACATCGACTGGCAGGCCGACTTCTGCGGTCCCGGTGGCTATGTCGACGCGATGGGCTATGACCTCGACCTGACCCGGGCCGGTCTCGGACCCACGGCGCGTGTGCTCGCCGCGGTCCGGCCGCTCGGCATGCTCGTGGTCCACACACGTGAGGGTCATCGCGCCGACCTGTCCGACTGCCCGCCCAACAAGCTCTGGCGGTCACGGCGCATCGGCGCGGGCATCGGTGACGCCGGACCCTGCGGACGGATCCTCGTACGCGGTGAGCCTGGCTGGGAGATCGTCGACGAGGTCGCGCCGCTCGAGGGTGAGCCCGTCATCGACAAGCCCGGCAAAGGCGCGTTCTATGCGACCGACCTCGACCTTCTCCTGCGTACGCACGGAATCACCACGATGATCCTGACCGGCATCACCACCGACGTCTGCGTGCACACGACGATGCGTGAGGCCAACGACCGCGGCTACGAATGCCTGCTGCTGACCGACTGCACGGGTGCGACCGATGTCGGCAACTACGCGGCGGCGATCGAGATGGTCACGATGCAGGGCGGCGTGTTCGGAGCGGTCGCGCACTCGGACGCGTTGCTCACGGCACTGGGCCACGTGCCCGATCACGCGTCGGCGGAGGCAGTCCCGGTGTGACCGGCGCCCGGCGCAGCCGGCGGGTCGCGCAGCAGCGGTGCGCCTGCAGCGAAGTCGCTCACGCGCTCGCCTTCGACGAGCCGGGCCGGCACCGCGCCGGCTGAGGCGCGGCGCCTGAGCGCGTCGAGCGGCAGCTCAGCGTCCGAGGCGATGAGCACCAGGTTGCCGCGACGTCGACCGCGCATCACCGACGGCTCGGTCAGCACTGCGACGTTGCGGAACTGCGAGCCGGTCGTGGCGATCTCGCTGCGCGCGAGCGACAGGGGAGGCCCGTCGGCGACGTTCGCGAGGTAGGTGCCGTCGGGTGTGAGCACACGACGCACCTGCGCGACGAACTCGACAGTGGTCAGCGAACGCGGGACGAGGGAGTCGGCGAACGCGTCGCGGATGACGACGTCCGTCGCGCGAGGTGCGAGACCGGCGAGACCGGCCCGCGCCTCCTGCGCCTGGAGCCTGAGCAGCCGCGAGGATCTGACCCCGAACATCTCCCTGGTGAGGTCGAGCAGCGCGCCGTCGAGCTCGAAGACCCTCTGGCGCGAGGCCGGCCGGGTTGCCGCGACGTAGGACGCCAGCGTGCAGGCCGCGCCGCCGAGATGCACGACGCCCAGCGGGTCGCCGGCCGGGGCCAGGGCGTCGAGCGCGGCACCCATCCACACCATGTACTCGAAGTCGAGGTGGGTGGGATCGGCGAGGTTGACGTAGGAGCTGTGCAGACCGTCCAGGGTGAGCAGCCAGCCGTCGGGGGAGTCGGCGTCCTGCAGGATCTCGGCGGTTCCCTGGCCGACGGGATAGATGCCGGCGCGCGGTCGGGCTCGCCGGGCGTCATCGGTGCGCTCGCGGGGCGAGCCGTGCTGACGCACCGGCCGTCGGTCGGGACTCACGAGACGGCCCCGACGAGAACTCCCGAGCGGGGCGACGTGGGGCCTGGTTCCCCGGTGTCCCCCACCCCCAGGCCCCCGCCACTGTCGCCGCGTCCTCCCCGGTCGCGCCCCCCGACACGAACAGCATGCCAGCGGGGCGTTACGCCGGGGAAGACTTTGCGTGACATAGAGATTACGCGGGCGATTAGCCGACGCGTTCTGTACGCGGCCTATCAGTGACGACCCGGTCGGTCCGCTCGGACCTGTCGGTGCGGGGCCGGTCGCTGCGCGGGCGGACGAACCCGGACGTGCGCGGGCCCTGCCCGGGCCGACGGGCCCCTGTGCGCTCGGCGCTGCGGCGAGGCGGCAGCGCCTTGACGACGACGGGTGTGCCCGACTCTGCGAGCTCACGCACCGCGGCGTCGCCGGGGACGACGCGGGTCACGGTTGCTTCGACACCGGCGCGGCGGCGCAGGTGCTCCGCCCCGCGGGCCTCGCTGGGCAGCAGCAGGGAGAGCACGACACCCGAGGCACCCGCGCGTGCGGTACGCCCGGACCGGTGCAGGTAGTCCTTGTGGTCGGCCGGCGGGTCGACGTGCACGACGAGGTCCACGTCGTCGACGTGGATGCCGCGGGCAGCGACATCGGTGGCGACGAGCACCCGGGTGCGACCTGACTGGAAGTCGTCGAGCGCCCGCTGTCGAGCCGCCTGACGAAGGTCGCCGTGGATGGCGGCCGCGTTGACGCCCGAGCTCGCCAGACGGGCTGCGAGGCGGTCGGCCCCGTGCTTGGTGCGCACGAACAGCAGGGTCCGCGCGGGGCGGGTGGCGATCTCGCTGAGGATCGCCGCCTTGTCGTCGGACCCACGGATGATGAACGCCCGGTGGTCCATGGTGTCGACCTGGCTGGTTGCGGACGCCACGGCATGCAGCGCCGGCTCACGCAGGTAGCGGGCGACGAGGCGGCCGACGGCACCGTCGAGCGTCGCGCTGAAGAGCAGTCGCTGGCTGCCTTCGGGAGTCGTGTCGAGGAGCCGGGTGACCGTGGGCAGGAAGCCGAGGTCGCTCATGTGGTCGGCCTCGTCGATCGCGGTCACCTCGACGGCGCCCAGGACGCAGTCGCCGCGCTCCACGAGGTCCTGCAGCCGACCCGGCGTCGCGACGACGATGTCGACGCCGCGCGACAGCAGCTGCTGCTGGCGTTGGATGGCTGCGCCGCCATAGACGGCGGTGACGCGGATGCCGATGGCCTGGGCGAGCGGCTCGAGCGCGTCGCGCACCTGCGTGGCGAGCTCACGGGTGGGCACGAGGACGAGCCCGCGAGGCCGGTTGGGCGCGCTGCGCACCCCGGCGAGGCGCGCCAGCATGGGAAGGCCGAACGCGAGCGTCTTGCCGGAGCCGGTGCTGGCGCGCCCGAGGACGTCACGACCGCCGAGGGCGTCGCGCAGCGTGGCGGCCTGGATCGGGAACGGCGCGAGGACCTCACGGCGCTCGAGGGCCGCGACGAGACGCTCGGGCAGCCCGAGTTCGAGCCAGCTGGCTCCGGTGTCCTCGGCGACGGGCGCTGCGGCGAAGGCGGCTTCGAGGTCGTAGCTCAGCCCGGCGGGCGCTACGAACGTCGAGTTTCCGTAGAACTGATTGCTGCTGCGACCGCTGGCCGGTCGGCCTGCACGATCTGCACGATCTGCACGATCTGCGTGGTCTGTCCGGAACGACGAGGCGCTGGGACGGGTGGGACGGTTGGACGACGTCGAGGGACGTCGGTCGTACTGCGGCATACGGAAATGAGCTCCAAGCTGGGATCAGGGCCGCGGTGCACTTGCGCGGCGCTGCCTGAGCGAGAAGCTGGGCTGCTGCGAGCACGTGGAGCGACCTCACGGGCTGCTCGCCCGCGGAGAGGCGGCATGGCGCCACCGGTCTTACCCGAAACATCCTACGCGATCGAGCCGGTGACCGCTTCCCCGGCGGGGCCTAAGATAGATACATCATGGATGCATCACACTCCGCGACGGAGCGGGCGTTCCAACACGTACGCGCGCGGGTCCTCGACCAGACCTATTCGCCCGGGAGCCTGCTCACCGAGGGTGAGATCGCGACAGCGGTCGGCGTGTCGAGGACCCCGGTGCGCGAGGCGCTGCTTCGACTCGAGGCCCAGGGCCTGCTGCGGCTCTATCCCAAGCGCGGCGCGCTCGTCCTGCCGGTGTCCGCCGGCGAGATGGACGACGTGTTCGAGGCCCGGGAGCTGGTCGAGGGGTTCGCCGCGCGGAAGGCGTGGAAACTGCGCGAGACGGTGCTGCCGCAGCTCGACGAGCTGCTCGCGGCGATGACGACCGCGCAGGCCCGTGGGGACGCGGTCGCACTCTCGGGAGCTGACCGCGACTTCCACGCGGCCATCGTCCGCGCAGCGGGCAACCAGGTGCTCATCCGCCTCTACGACGGTCTGCGTGACCGCCAGACCAGCATGGGCATCGCCGCGGCGGGGCTCTCGCCGAAGTGGATGGAGCGCGCCGTCTCCGAGCACACGGCCATCGTCGCCGCGCTGCGCTCCGGCACCGCGGCTTCGTTGCGGTCCCTGGTGCAGGAGCACGTCGCGGGGGCTCGCGCCCACCTGCGGGCAGACAGGTGAGCGGTCCTCGGTCGTCGACCCTCTCGCCGCTCGGTGGGCGACGCGCGTACGCCGTGTGGGGGGTGGCGCTCTCGGCGTACGTCCTCGCCGTCTTCCACCGCTACACGCTGGGTGTTGCCGGCATCGACGCCGCGCACCGCTTCCACGTCAGTGCCGGCGCCCTGGGCGTGCTCTCGTTCGCCCAGCTCACTGTCTATGCCGCCATGCAGGTGCCCGTCGGGATGCTGCTGGACCGCTTCGGCTCGCGCCGGCTGATCACCGTCGGTGCCCTCGTGATGGCCCTGGCACAGCTGGGGTTCGCGTTCTCGACAGACCTGCCTTCCGCGCTGGCGTTCCGGATGCTGCTGGGCCTCGGGGACGCGCTGACATTCATCTCCGTGCTGCGGCTGGTGACCGCGTGGTTCCCAGCCCGCCGCAACCCGTTCCTGACCCAGCTCACGGGACAGATCGGTGCCGCGGGAGCGATTGTCGCCTCGTTCCCGCTGATCCGGCTGCTCCACTCGGCCGGCTGGGTGGCGACCTTCGGCTCCGCTGCCACCGCGGGGCTCGTCGTCGCGGTCCTGGCTTCCGTCGTCGTGCGCGACAGCCCGGCGCACGCAGCAGCCGCCTCGCCGCCGCGGCCCAGCACGCACGGCGCCCTCGCCCGGCTGCGGACAGCCTGGCAGGAGCCGGGCACGAGGCTCGGGCTGTGGACCCACTTCGTCACGCAGTTCCCCGCGACGGTGTTCGGTCTGCTGTGGGGCTATCCGTTCCTGGTCATCGCCCAGGGGTTGTCGTCCGGCGCCGCGGCCACGCTGCTCACCGTCATGACGGTCACGGGGGTCGTCTCGGGACCTTTTCTCGGCCATCTCGTCGGTGCCTATCCGCTGCAGCGGTCCAATTTCGTCCTCGCTGTCGTGGGCACGAGCGTCGCGGCCTGGACTGCTGTGCTGGCATGGCCGGGACACGCACCGCCGCTGCTGCTCGTCGTGCTGGTGGTCGTCATGGGCGTCAACGGACCGGGCTCCATGATCGGCTTCGACTTCGCGCGGACCTACAACCCCGCGCACCGTCTGGGCAGCGCCAGCGGCATCGTGAACGTCGGCGGCTTCGTGGCCTCGCTGACCACCGTCCTGCTCATCGGCTTGGTCGTGGACGTGTTCTCCCCACGTGGCGGCTATGCACCCGGCGCCCTGCGCGCCGGGTTCTGCGTGCAGTACGCCGTCTGGGCGCTGGGAGCCGCCCAGGTGCTCCGTCACCGGGTGCGCCTGCGCCGTTCACTCGCGGCGCGCGCCCCCGCGGCCAACGACGCCCCGCGAAACGAGTGCGTTGCCCGCAGCGCCGGATGAGCGCACGCGTTAGCGTGCGGGGGTGGACCTGCGTGACCAGCCGCGCCGTCTGGGGCCCTATCGCCTGCTGACACAGATCGGCGAGGGCGGGATGGGTGTGGTCCACTTGGGGCTCGACCCCCAGGGGCGCGCTGTCGCCGTCAAGATCATGCGACCGCACCTCGTCGGCGACGAGGTAGGCCGCCAGCGCCTGGGCCGTGAGGTCACGAGCCTGCAGCGGGTCGTCGGCCCCCACGTCGCGGAGGTGCTCGACGCCGACGTCGAGTCACCCACGCCCTATCTCGTGATGCGCTACGTCCCCGGCCCGCCGCTCCCTCTGGTCGTCTCCGACAGCGGACCGCTGCGTGGACCCGGACTCCTGCGCCTGGCGCGCGGGCTGGCGCGGGCCCTGGTGAGCATCCACGGCGCCGGGGTGGTGCACCGCGACTTCAAGCCGGGCAACGTACTCATGTCCGACGGTGACCCCGTCGTCATCGACTTCGGTCTCGCGCAGCTGGCCGACGACGCGCGGCTCACGATGACGGGGTTGCTCGTGGGAACGCCGGGCTTCCTCGCTCCCGAGATCCTGTCCGGGGCGCCGGCGAGCGCCGCGTGCGACGTGCACGCGTGGGGCGTCACGCTGGCCTACGCCGCCACCGGGCGCTCGCCCTACGGGTCCGGCCCCATTGATGCCGTTCTCCACCGGGTGATGTCGCGTGAGATCGACGTGGACGGGCTGCCACCGTGGCTCGAGGTGCTGGTCGACGAGGCCACTCATCTCGAGCCGAGCCACCGCCCCGAGGCGCGTGACCTGGTCAGCGCCATCGCGGCAGCCGCCGCCGAACCCGATCGCGCGGGTCCCGACCCAGCCGAGCCCGGGGCGCGCGGTGCGCGGGCGGTGGTCGTCGACCTCGGCGCGGCACGCCGGCGACAGCCGGCGGACGCGCTCACCACCGCTAATCCGACACCCGTGACCCGCCAGCTGGGCTTCGACGCCCGCAGCCTGCCGGCCACGACCTCGGTGCTCGAGGCGGCGCCGGCGGCCGTGCCACGGCTCTCCGCGGCGCGCTACGACCCGCGTACGACCGTTGAGCCCGTCCGCGCTCTGCCCGAGCCGGCGATACGGTCCCTCGACACCGGGATCGCGGGGGTGCCGCGACCGCATCCGCTTCTCGGCGCCCAGCTGATCGCCGCCACCGCCGTCGCGGCTGCTGTCGCGCCCTTCGTGGCGGCGATCGTGGCGGTCGTGGCCTTGGTCGGGCTGCGGGTGCTCGAGCTCGGCGTGCGCTCGCTGGACCGCAGGCGGGCGGCCTACGGCCCACGACGCAGCGACGGCGCGCGCACGGCGGCGGCGACGCCGTGGCACTTCGTCCGCGCCTTGTCGGCAACCGTCGCGACGCTGCCGCTCGCGGCAGTGACGGGCGCGGTCACGCTGGCCGTCGGCTGGATCGTCGTCGGCGGGTCCTTCGACGGGTTCATGCATGCACGGTGGTTGAGCCGCAGCACGAACGGTCAGCCGACCGACCTCGTGGTGGCGGCGGCGGCCCTGCTCGCCGTCGCCACGAGCGTGCTGGGGCCGGCGAGCGAACCGCTGCGCACCGGCTTCGGGCGTGTGGTCGATGCTGTCGCGCCGACGTCGCGTCTGCGCTTCGTCGTGGCCTGCGTGCTGACGGTCGTCACGCTGGGCCTCGCTCAGCTCGCGTCCACCTCGCCGGCGTGGGCGTGGCCCTTCCTGCGCTGAGCGGCCCGGCCGGTGCCGTCAGTCGATCCTGACCGTGCCGCGGCCGGTGGCGAACTGGACGCCCACGAGCCCGCTGCCCTCCACCGTGCCGTCGCCGGCGCCGACCCAGTCGACGCCCACACCGGCCAGTAGCGTCTCGGTCGGGGCGCCGAGCCAGCGCTCGAGCCGCCCGGCATCGCCCGCGATCTCGAGCGTCTCGATCGACACCGCAGCGGGGGCGTTGGCCGAGGGGTGGTCGTGCCCCGGCTCCCACTGGACGAAGAACGGCAGCTGTGGGTCGTTCAGGAGGTCGTTGACGCCGATCTGGCGCCACCGCAGCTCGACCCCGTCGGGGCGTACGCGCACCCCCTCGACAGACGGGCGGCCGATGCGGCGCTCGTAGTCCGCGAGGTCGTCGACCGCGACCACCCAGCCGAGCCATCCGCCGCCGCTCTCGGCCCGGGCGCGTACGGCACGACCGAAGGGCAGGCGGTCCGCGGCCGGGTGGTCCAGTGCGGCGACGACCTCGACATAGGTGCCGCCCTGCAGCGGGAGCACGAAGTTCTGCGTGCCGAAGCGGGGGTGCCGCCCGCCGTCCGCGAAGGACGCACCGAGGGCCGCGCCCAGTCGCTGGACGGCATCGCCCAGCTCGTCGTGGGTGGTGGCATAGGAAACGTGGTCAAGTCGCACGTCGGGCATCTTGGCTGACGCCTCTCGACACGCGTGCACCGGGCCACCCGTGATGGGCCAAGGGCACGGTCACCGTCGCAGCCGCCGACCATGCATCCAACAGACTACGCCGCGCCCGCATGCGGCTCGGCCCAGGGAAACGGCCCGACCTGCACCGTCGTCACGCACTGCAGCGACGGCGCAGGTCGCCCTCCGGCACCGGGACACAGAGCGAAGAGAGCACGGTCAGCCGCTCGGTGTACGCGCCGACCCCGGTGAGCGGCCGGCGCCACATACCCATGACGCGGATGCCGGTCCGGAGAGGCAACCTCGGTGACCGACGTCCCCACGGTCGCGACCCGAACTCCTGCAAGTCCGTAGCCGTCGACAGCTACCGCACGAGGCTGCAGGGAAAAGCCTGCTGAATCTGTGGCGGATCGCTGGACCGCGTGGCGTCGGCACCCATGCGGGGTGGCTGTCGCTGCTACTCCACCACGACGATGTGCTCGTTGGGCACGCAGTGGGTCATGATGAGCCCGGCGACGTCGCGCGGCCCGTTCTTCCCCAGGTTGGCCACGCGGGCGATCTCCTCGTCGTTGAGCGTCTGTGTCGCGAGCGGCTCCAGGTGGCGTACGTCGTCCGCCCCGATCCCGATGCCCTCGCCGATGCGGGTGCCCAGCTCGTCGTCGGCCAGCAACAGGTGCCACACCATCCGCTCCTGGATGGGACGGTCGCACTGGCCCAGTGCGCCGACGAGGTTCGCGACGAGGTCGTCCTTCTCCCACTGCTCGGACAGCTGGTAGCGCTGGCCTGCCTGGAGATAGTCGTTCGTACGCGGGATGCGCTTGCGCGTCAGTCGCCCGCTGATGACGGGTCCCTGGTCGTCATGCGTCGGGTAGGTGTCCTCGCGCAGGCCGCCCAGAACCGACGGCTCGTAGTTCACGCTCGGGTTCGTGCCCGAGCTGTCTACCGCATAGGTCATCTGCCCGTCGCGCTGGTTTGTGGCAACCTTGGCGTTCTTCGGCGAGTTGACCGGCAGCTGCAGATAGTTCGGCCCGACGCGGTAGCGCTGCGTATCGCTGTAGGAGAACGTGCGCCCCACCAGCATCTTGTCGTCGGAGAAGTCGAGTCCATCGACGAGCACACCCGTGCCGAAGGCGATCTGCTCGCTCTCGGCGAAGAAGTTGCCCGGCACCCGGTCGAGCACCATCCGCCCGACCGCCTTCGTCGGGAACAGCTCCTCCGGCCAGACCTTGGTGTCGTCGAGCGGGTCGAAGTCGAGCTCGGCATGCTCATCGTCGGAGATCGTCTGCACGAGCAGCTCCCACTCCGGGAAGTCGCCGGCCTCGATGGCGCCGTAGAGATCCTTCGTATGCACGCCGAGCTCCTGGCCCTGCGCTACGGCGGCGTCCGCCGCGGTCCAGCTCTTCACGCCCTGCTTCGGAATCCAGTGGTATTTCACCAGCAGGCTGTCGCCGACCTCGTTGAGCCACTTGTAGGTGTTGACGCCGAATCCCTGCATCTGGCGATAGCTCGCCGGAAGTCCGCGCGGGCCGAACACCAGCGTCACCATGTGCAGCGACTCAGGCGTCTGGCTGATGAAGTCGAACACGCGGTTGGCGACCTGTCGTTCGAAGCTGACCGGGTCGGGCTTCTGCGAGTGGATGAAGTCGGGGAACTTCACGGCGTCGCGGATGAAGAACACACCCAAGTTGTTGCCCACGAGATCCCAGTTGCCGTCTTCGGTATAGAACTTCACAGCAAACCCGCGGGGGTCGCGCACCGCCTCGGAGGAGTCCCTGCCGCCGGCAACGGTCGAGAAGCGCACGGCGACGTCGGTGCGCTTGCCTGCCTCCTGGAACAGTTTCGCGCGGGTGAATGCCGAGATGGGCTCACCACCCACCGTGCCGTAGGCCTGGAAGTAGCCGAAGGCCGTTGCGCCGCGCGCGTGCACGACGCGCTCGGGGATGCGCTCGCGGTCGAAGTGGCTGATCTTCTCGAGGAAGTGGTAGTTCTCCAGCGTTGCGGGGCCGCGTGCTCCCACCGTGCGCTGGTTCTGGTTGTCATAGACAGGATGACCCTGGCGCGTCGTGAGCACGCGGCGGTCATCACCGGCCTCGGGGCCCTGGCTTGCCACGTCGGTCATGAGTTCTCCTTGGGGGAAGCGGCGTCGGATGCGTTGCGCTCGGTGGGCTTGTCGGTCGTGGGAACCGGTGCGGGGGCGCCCGGCGGGTCTGTCGGCGTCGGCGTTCGATCGAGCTGGCAGGCAGGACAGGTGCCCCACCAGGTGACCTCGGCTTCGTCGATCAGGAAGCCCGCAGCATCGGCCGGATCGAGGCAGGGTGCGCGGCCCACCGCACAGTCGATGTCGGCAGTGGACCCGCACTGCCGGCAGACGACGTGGTGATGGTTGTCGGCGACGCGGGTCTCGAAACGCGCGGGGGAGCCGGCAGGCTCGATGCGACGCAGCAGGCCCGCCCCCGTCAGCGCGGCGAGGACGTCGTAGGCGCCTTGCACGCTGAGCGCTCCGAGTCGATCGGTGACCCGCCGCACGACGTCGTCCGCCGTGAGGTGCGGACTCGCGCGCACGATGTCGAGCACCGCCAGGCGCGGTGCGGTCACCCGCATGCCTGCCGCGCGCAGTGCCTCGTCGTCAGCCATCACACTGAGCCTGCCGCGATAACTTGAACGAGTCAAGTCTCGGAAAGGCGCTGCCCGGTCAGCCCGTGGACAGCTGCGCACGGACCTGTCTCTTGACCCGCGCCAGCATCGCGGCGATTCCCCGCAGCCGCAGCGGGCTGATCAGCTCGGTCAGGCCGAGGCGCACATAGAAGTCGTCCGGAACGCCCAGCACGGCGTCGGGGGAGGCGCCATCGAGGCCGGCGTGCAGGATGCCGGCGAACCCGCGCGTCGTCGGCGCCTCACGAGGCGCGTCGAAGAAGAGTGCCACCGACCGGCCGGAGACCTCGACCGCGAGGAAAAGCGGGGACTGGCACTCCTGGACCTGTTCCATCGCCTCGTGTGAACCGCTGAAGCGCTCCGGCAGCGGTGGCAGTTCCGAGCCCATCTCCAGGAGCAGCTGCAGCCGGTCGCGTGAGGGCACCGCCGCGAAGTCGTCGACGACCTCGGCGAGGGCCGCAGGGAGCTCGTCCGTCATGCGCCGCGCTCGATCGGCACGCGCACGCTGTTGCCCCACTCGGTCCACGAACCGTCATAGTTGCGCACGCGCTCGTGGCCCAGCAGGTGCGTCAGGACGAACCACGTGTGCGAGGAGCGTTCGCCGATCCGGCAGTAGACGACGGTGTCGGAGTCGACCGCCAGACCGGCCTCGCCTTCATAGAGGCTGCGCAGCTCCTCGACCGGCCGGAAGCGGCCGTCCGCGTTCGTGGCCTTGGCCCAGGGCACGTTGCGGGCACCGGGAATGTGCCCTCCACGCATGGCGCCTTCCTGCGGATAGTCGGGCATGTGCAGCAGCTCACCGGAGAACTCGCCGGGGGACCGTACGTCGATCATCGGCGCCCCGAGATGAGAGAGCACGTCGGCCTGGAACGCGCGCACGGTCGCGTCGTCGCGCGGTGCCTCGGGATAGCTGCTCGGTTCGCGAGGCGCGATGTCCGTCGTCATGGGGCGGTTCTCCGCAAGCCATGCGGCGCGGCCGCCGTCGAGCAGGCGGACGTCGGGGTGCCCGAAGAGCGTGAACACCCACAGCGCGTACGCCGCCCACCAGTTGCTGCGGTCGCCGTAGATGACCACGGTGCTCTCGCGCGAGATGCCCTTGGCCGACATGAGCGCCGCGAAGGCGGCACCGTCGACATAGTCGCGCGTGAGGGGGTCGTTCAGATCGGTGTGCCAGTCGACCTTCACCGCGCCGGGGATGTGACCCGTCTCGTAGAGCAGGACGTCCTCGTCGGACTCGACCACCACCAGGTCGATCTCGCAGCCGTCCGCCAGCTGGTCCGCCAGCCAGGCCGTGGTCACCAACCTCGCAGGGTGGGCATAGGCGGCGAGCTTGGGGTCGGGGTCGACCGGCAGCGTCACGAGGGTCTCCGTTTCGGGGCAGGCGGGTGGCTGCCCCAGTCAACGCGAGAGCACCGACAGACCTTCCGTAGGGTCTCCTCGTGGTCGACGATCCCGTGCTCGCAGCTGTCCTGTCCTCGACGGAGCGGTGGCCGGTCGGGACCGTCAGCGTCGCGGTGCTGGCAGCGGGGGTGCCGGCACGGGGCGAGGCCGACATCGTCTGGCACGGCGACCCCGACCGGCGCTTCGCGCTGGCCTCGGTCACCAAGCTGCTCACCGCCTACGCCGTGCTTCTCGCCGTCGAGGAAGGCGCCCTCGAGCTGGCCGAGCCCGCAGGCCCGCCCGGATCGACCGTGCGGCACCTGCTCGCGCACGCCAGCGGCCTGCCCGCCGACGGGCAGGTGGCGGTCGCTGCGCCCGGCGTGCGGCGGGTCTACAGCAACACCGGCTACGAGACACTGGCACGCCACCTCGAAGCTGCGGTCGGAAGCAGCCTGGCTGACTACCTCGCCGAGGGCGTGCTCGCCCCGCTGCGGATGCAGGCGACCGAGCTCGTCGGTTCGGCGGCCCACGGGGCTGTGTCCACGACGCGTGACCTGGCTCGCTTCTCGGCCGAGCTGCGCTCGCCCCGCGTGCTGCACTCCTCGACCCTTGCCTCGGCGACGACGGTCGCCTTTGCGGGCCTAGTCGGCGTGGTGCCCGGCTTCGGTCGCCAGGACCCCAACGACTGGGGTCTCGGCCCCGAGATCCACGCGGCGAAGCGCCCGCACTGGATGGCGCCCAGCAGCAGTCCCCGGACCTTCGGGCACTTCGGCCGGGCCGGCACGTTCCTGTGGCTCGACCCTGCGTCGGGCCTCGCTGTCGTGTGCCTGACCGACACGCCGTTCAGTGACTGGGCGGTGCACGCGTGGCCGGAATTCAACGAGGCCGTGGTCCGTGCCTGCTGAACCACCTCGGGCGGTACGACCCCCGTGCGCACCGCCCGCCGCTGGCATCGTGCCCGGTCAGCGGGCGCTCGCGCGGGGGACGGGACCTACCTTTCTTCGCGCGGCTGACCCGGGTGCCGTGACACCGGCGGATGCGCCCGGCCCGGCGGTCGTCGCGAGCGGGCTGGCCGAGCTCGAGGCGGCCGGTGACGCCGTGGTCGCCGTTGGTGTCGGGTCGGCGCCGGTCGCGCCGGTCGGTGGCGCGGTCGGGGACTGCAGTCCCGTCGCCGGGTCCACGACGTCGAAGCGACGCGGATAGCTGTTGTGCACCACGTTGCCTGCGGCGTCGCGTTCGGGATGGATCACCAGCTCCCGACCCATGTCGTCGCTCCCGAGGTCGGCGAGGTTGTCCAGCGGAAGGCCGTCCTGGGTGTAGATCAGTGCGCCGTCGATCCGCTTGCCGTCCGGCGACCGTGCCTCCAGGTTCGTCACCGGGTTGCCGTTGCGGTCGAGGACCAGCGCCTGGCCGTGCTGGTTCTGCCCTGGAGCGACCGCCGCGGGGCTGACGACGTAGTTGTAGGTCGTGCGGCCGACCAGCCCTGCTGCAGCAAGGGCTCCCGCCATCAGGACAAGGGCGTTCAGGGCCACCCAGGCGTCGCGGTAGCGCGCTGGCCGCTCACGCTGGCCCAGCCGCACCGAGGTGGCACTCAACAGGACGAGGGCGACGAACCCGAGGAGCCGTGACTCGCCGATGCGCGGAATGACCACCGAGAAGGCGCCAAAGGGCCGGAACCCCGACATCGCCGCCAGCGTGAGCACCACGAGCCAGGCGCGAACCAGCCACCAGGCCGGCCGAAGCGTGGGGATATAGGCAGCGAGCTCGGCTCCGAGCCGGGTGCCTCGGGCCCGGGTGTAGAGCCGACGGAGCTGCTCGTCCACAGGCACGACAGCGGGGCGCTGGCCGGCGGGCGGCAGGTCGAGCGAGGCTCGCAACTCCTGTGCGTAGGCCTGCGGCGAGCCCAGTCGCTCCGCGAGCGGGCCGTCACCTTCGGCGGCGACCTCCCGGAGATGGTCGACGAGGTCCTCGAGCAGCTCCTCCCGGTGCGCCGGTGCGACATCGAGAAGAGCAGACCGCACCGCGTCGGCGTAGCGCTGCACCTCTGCCGGGTCCGTGCGCCCATGGGCCGTGGTGTTCATGCCGCCTCCTTGTTCACCAGCGCGTTGATGGCTTCGCTGAACACCTGCCAGGTCTTTGCCGCCTGCTCGAGCGAGTCACGGCCCGAGCGGTTGAGCCCGTAGTACTTGCGGTGCGGTCCCTCTTCACTCGGTACGACGTACGACGTCAGGTGCCCGTTGGCATAGAGCCGCCGCAGCGTGCCGTAGACCGAAGCGTCTCCTACTCCGTCGAGACCGGCCGACCGCAGCCGCTGCACGATGTCGTAGCCGTAGCCGTCGCCGTGTCTGAGCACGGCCAGCACGGCGAGGTCGAGAGCTCCTTTGAGCAGTTGGCTCGTGTCCATGCGCACCTCCTAGTGCGCGCCGCACACTACCGCATGATGCGTTGTAGCGGTCGACGACACGGTCATGGCCCTGTCGACCGCACCGGGCCGACGTGGATCTGCCGGACGGTCTCGACGGAGTCGACCTGCCCGGCCGTCTTGTCGGGGCGGTGCCGCACGACACGGGCGAAGCGCAGTGCCATGCCGCCGGGATAGCGCGTCGAGGTCTGCACGCCGTCGAACGCGATCTCGACGACCAGCTCGGGGCGCACCACCACGCCCCAGGGCTCGGCCCGGGTCGCCAGCTCGCCCAGCCGCTCGGTCTGCCAGGCGAGCATCGCGTCGGTGAGCCCTTTGAACGTCTTGCCCAGCATGACGAAGCCGTCCGCGTCGGCCGCGCGGGCGCCGAGGTGCAGGTTGGACAGCGTGCCCGCGCGTCGGCCGTGGCCCCACTCGGCTGCGAGCACCACCAGGTCGACGGTGTGCACCGGTTTCACCTTGCGCCAGGACGCCCCTCGGCGACCGGCTTCATAGGGCGCGGATAGGTCCTTGACGACCACACCCTCGTGGCCGCGCCAACGACTGCGCCGCGAAGGACTCGGCCTCGTCGAGATCGCTGGTGACGAGCCGGCGCACGCGCAGCGATGCCGGCACGAACTGCGCGAGGCGCTCCATGCGTTCGCTAGCCGGACATCCCATGAGGTCGTCGCCCTGGACGTGGAGGATGTCGAAGAAGGCCACCGCGAGCGGGATGTCCCGCGAGGCCGCCGTGACGTCGACACGTGAGCCGGTGCGGCCGGCGGTCTCCTGAAACCGGCGGGGTCGCCCGTCATCGGTCAAGGCGAGCACCTCGCCGTCCAGGACGATCGACGTCAGGCCGAGGCTCGTGACGGCGGCGACGACCTCGGGCAGCCGGGCGGTCACGTCGTCGAGCGAGCGCGTGAACAGCGTCACCACTGCGCGGTCCGCGTGCGCCTGGATCCTGATGCCGTCGAGCTTCTCCTCGACGGCCACAGCGCCGCCGGCCGACATGGCGGCCGCCAACGAGGAGGCGGGCGACGCGAGCATGGGCTGCACGGGTCGGCCCACTTCGAGCGTGAAGGTGGCGAGCGCGGCGACGCCGTCGACCGCCAGCGCCCGAGCCACCGGCCCCGGGGCTCCCTGCACCATCACGGCGTGGCGCACGTCGGTCGCGGGCAGGCCGTGCGCTGCGGCCAGCCCCTCGACCACCATGGCGGCCAGGGCGCCTTGGCGCAGCTCGCCCGTCAGCAGCGCCGTGACGAAGCGTTGCTCCTCCTCCGTGCAGCGACCCAGCAGCGAGTCCAGCAGGGCGCGTCGCCGATCCTTGGCGCCCGGCCCCGCCACCGCGGCGAGCCGGTCGAGCCAGTCGTGCAGCTCGGTGACGGTCACGCTCGCCGCCTCAGCGGGCGGTGCGACGACCTGCAGGGACGCCCAGCCCACGCCCGTACGCCGCTGTAGCGGCTCACCGCTGAGGTAGGCCACCACCAGGGCGACCTCGTCGGGCGTGGCGGTGCTGATGGTGTCGGCGAGCCGCGCCACCTTCGCGCGGCGCGACCGAGTGGCGCCGACGTCGGCGGACGCGGTCGCGAGGTCGTGCAGCAGCAAGGGCGCCATGCCGCCATGGTGCATCGGGGCACCGACAGGTTGGCCGGCGCGTCGTCTGGGCCACACGGAACCGGCCCGAATCCGCAGACCGGTCGGGAGAGGCCCCGGTCAGGCCGAGAGTGCCAGCGCGCCCCGGCGCGGTGCGCGGTGGGCCAGCGACTCGCGCAGCGCGGCCCGACCGCGGTGCAGCCTGCTCCGGACGGTGCCCTGCCGCACTCCTAGCAGGTCCGCGGCCTCCGCGTGCCCCATGCCCTCGACATCACAGAGGACGATCGCTGCGCGGTAGGGCGCGGGGAGCGCGCAGAGTGCACGCGCGACGTCGACGTCGAGGTGGCTGGCCTCCCAGGCATCTTCAGTGCTCGACCCCGGGCGGGCGCCCTGGGCGGCAACGAGGTCGTCGTGCTCCACGGGGTCGATGACGATCCTTGCCCTCCTGCGCCACCGGTCGCGGCACAGGTTGACCGTGATGCGACTGACCCAGGCGTCGAAGTTGCCGTCGGTGTAGGTGTGCAGGGACGCGAATATCCGGACGAACACGTCGTGGGTGAGGTCGTCCGCGTCGACCGCTGTGCCAGTGAGGCGGTAGGCCAGCCGGTGCACGCGAGGCTGCTGCTCACGCACGATCCGCTCCCAGTCAGCCGGGCCGAAGTGCGCGCGGACCGGGCTCGGGCCGTCCGACACGGACATGTTGGAGGGATCTGTGCCGGTCACGTACGGTGCCGCGGGCGCTGCCATGCGGCTACTCAACCGGCCCGCCGCGAAAGGTCGCGTAAAGCGTCCGGGGGAGTGCGGGTACGGTGTGACCCGCGCGGATGAAGGTCCGCCCGAGGGGCGTAGCTCAACTGGCAGAGCAGCGGTCTCCAAAACCGCAGGTTGCAGGTTCAAGTCCTGTCGCCCCTGCAACACCCACCCGGTAGTCGCGGCAGACTTGCTTTTCCCAGCAGTTCGACCGACAATCGGCGCGTGCACCAGTGCCTGATCGGAGCCAGCTGTCGTCGGGACCGCCCGACGCCCGGCCGTGCGCGCCCGAAGCCTCGCCACTGACCCGGAGCCCTCTCGGAGCGGTCCTGACCCAGCCCTGTTGCTGCGTCGAGCGAGGACATCGCCCATGAGCGCCACCGTGCACCAGAACCTTCCTCCGACCCCGTTGGTCGCGCTCTGCCCTGAGCTGCCGGGCGTGCAAGGCCCCCGTGGTGCACCGCCCGGCGCAGTGAGCCCTCGCGCGGCCTTCCAGGACCTCCTGCTCGGTCGCGCCGTGCTCGTCGACGCGACAGCGTCCGGGGCACTGCCGGCCGCTCGGCTGCGTGAGCTGCGCACCATGCCCGAGTCGCAGCTCGTGCACGTTCTCGGTCGCGACGACGAGCACGGCCAGCAGGTGGCGGACTCCGTGCGCCAGGCCGTCGGAGGCCTCACGGTGTCAGCCGTACGCGGGGGCCACCCCGGGTGGCTGGAGCACGGGATGCCGGATCTTCCACGCCGGGTTGACGCCGCAGCGATCCTGGACTAGGTTCTCTTTTCGCGCCCCGAGAGAGGAACGGACGGGCCGGAGCTTGCTCCGGACGGCTGGTCTCCGGGAAGCGCCACAGCGAACAGATGATAACTTGTTCGCAGCAAGACAAGCCCTGAAAATGTGGGTCCTCGGACCCGCTGATCGGTGTGCGTGCGTATCTTGAGAACTCAACAGCGTGTCGAGATCGATGCCATTTGT
>CAXSDR010000069.1:0-9487 GCA_964236445.1 uncultured Motilibacteraceae bacterium
AGCGACGCCGAGCTCCGTGGGCCGAGTGCCAACGGTGGAACTACAACGGCGGCTTTCCCCGAACGGTAGAGCGCCTCGGCGTCGAGGTCAACGAATGCTCGAGGGTGTGTCGCCCGACCGGCCCCAGGTCAACTGTGAACGTCCAGTTGACGGTCAGCTCGGCTCTTCGGCGTCGAAGTCCTCAGGAGAGACCGAGTCGAGGAACTCGCGAAAGCGTTCGACCTCGTCCTCCTCCTCATCAGGAACCGCGATGGACGCCTCGTCGAGGACCGCGTCGGCGGCGAAGATGGGCGTTCCCGCTCGCAGCGCCAGCGCGATCGCGTCGGATGGTCGGCTGCTGATCTCGATGCCGCCGTCGAAGACCAGCTCGGCATAGAACACGCCCTCGCGCAGCGAGGAGATACGCACCTGATGCAACCGCGCACCGAGCCCGTCGACCACGTCGCGAAGGAGGTCGTGCGTCAACGGCCGCGTCGGGACCACGCCCTGCTGGGCGAAGGCGATGGCGGTGGCTTCCACGGCGCCGATCCAGATCGGCAGGTAGCGGTCGCCGGCGGTCTCCTTCAAGAGGACCAGCGGCTGATTCGAGGGCATCTCTACCCGTACGCCTACAACGTCGAGCTGGTGCACCTGCGCAGCGTACGCCTCTCCCTCCGCGACGATTCGCGCGCCGTCGGGACAGCGGCGCGCAGACCTCAGCGCCCGGGCAGCCGGCGCAGGGCGATCTTGATCAGCACGGCGTGCAGGCGCACGGACAGGGCACCCAGCTCGCGGGTCGCCTCTTCGGCACGTGCTTGCGAGTCGGGGCCGCGCTGGCGCAGCAGCGGGGTGATGACCTGCTCGACGAGCCCCGCCTCACGTTCGGCAGCGGCCTTGGAGGCACGCAGGTGACGCGGTTCCACGCCGAAGCGCGCGAGCTCGCCGGCGGTCTTCGCGACGAGCAGCGCGTCGCCGTCGTAGTGTGCTGCCCCGGCACGCGGCCCCAGCAGCCCGAAGCCCTCGAGCTCGCGCAGCAGCGGCTCCTCGATGTCCGCGGCCTCGCAGAGCTCGCTGCGCGAGAGCCTCAGGTCGGAGGTCTCCCGGGCGAACGCCTCCGCCTCGGGAAAGCCGTCGTGCTCGAGCACAGCCCGGGGCGCGCGAGGGCCTCCCGCGCCGGACTGCGCGGGAGGCTCGAGACCCCGGTCGAGGGCGTCGAGGTGGTCCTTGATGACCCGCAGCGGGAGGTAGCGGTCGCGCTGGGCGCGCAGGACGTAGCGGAGCCGGTCGACGTCCTCGTGTCGGAACTTGCGGTAGCCCGACGCGGTGCGCTGCGGCTCGACGAGGCCTTCGGACTCGAGGAATCGGATCTTCGAGATCGTGACGTCGGGAAAGTCGCTGCGCAGCGTCGACAGCACCTCACCGATGCTCATGTAGGCGCGCGCCGGAAGGGCGCTCACCCCTGCGTCCCTCCCGAGCTGCCGACTGCTCCGCCTCCCGGAAGGAACACCAACCGGTATTTGCCGATCTGCACCTCGTCGCCGCCGCTCAGGGCGACGCTGTCGATGCGCTGACGATTGACGTAGGTGCCGTTGAGGCTGCCGACATCGCGCACGCGGTAGCCGCTGGTCCCCTCCACCCGCGAGAACTCGGCGTGCCGGCGCGACACGGTCACGTCGTCGAGGAAGATGTCGCTCTGCGGGTGCCGCCCCGCCGTCGTGACCTCGGTGTCGAGCAGGAAACGGCTGCCGGCGTTGGGTCCGCGACGCACCACGAGCAGCGCCGAGCCGGTCGGAAGCGCGTCGACCGCGGCCTGGTCGGCCGCGGTGAGCCCTCCGGCGTCGCTCTCGGACTCGCCCACGACCTCGACGACATCGACACGCGGGATGGACATGGTCGAGGTGACGTCGCCGCTGCTGCGCAACGCCGCTCCGCAGTTGCTGCAGAATCGCGCGTCGTCTGCGTTCGCATGCCCGCACTGGGTGCAGAACTGCATGGGCGGAAGCTCCTCAGGGGAATACGGATGGTTCTCGACTCTGCACCCTAGGTGGAGGTCGACCTTACGTTGAACCTAGGCGTCGGCTCGCCGGAGGGTCAACCGATTGGCAGAAGAACGGCACCAGCTGGCCCATTTCGTCGCCGCGGGTGTCGTTCACGCGCCGGCGACCAGCTCGTTGTAGGCGGTGGCATCCATCAGCGCGCTCAGGCTCCGCTCGCCGTTCTCGCCGTCCTTGCCGTTCTTGCCCATGCGGACCACGAAAATCCAGCCCTCGCCGTAGGGGTCGCGGTTGACAAGGTCGGGCGTGGCGTCGAGCGCCTCGTTGCGCTCGACCACCGAGCCGTCCACCGGGGCGTAGATCTCGCTGACGCTCTTGGTGCTCTCCACCTCGGCGCAGGGAACGCCTGCGGTCACTGCTGCGCCGGGATCCGGGAGCGTCACGAACACGACGTCGCCCAGCGCGTCCTGGGCATAGGCGGTGATGCCCACACGCACGGTGTCACCGTCACGGGCGACCCATTCGTGCTGGGGGGTGTAGAGCAGATGAGCGGGCGTGTCGGTCATGTCGACAGTCTGCCCGGTGGCGGGCGCCGAACGACAGCCGGCGCCGGTTGACTCACGACGGCAGCGACGTGGGTGACGGGGTCGCGGCAGCAGACGTACGCACCGGCAGCGTCATCGACTGGCGGTCGGTCAGGATCGCGGTGGAGCCCTCCTGGAGCAAGGTCTCGAGCACCCCGCCGGGAATCTTCAGCGCGGAGGCGAGGGCTGCCGGGTCGCCGATCGCCCGTAGGAGGTAGGGCGGCGCCAGGACCACGCCGTCGATGCGCAGGCGCCCCGCGCCTGCATCGACGAACGCGCTGGACGCGACGAGGCGGACCCCGCCGATCGTCATGGCCTCGGCGCCGGCGTCGCGCAGCTCCTCGACGGTGTCGAGCACGGTGGCCGCGTCCACGCGGGACTGTGGGTCGGGGATCGCCAGCTCGATGCCCGGACCTTGAGCCGGCAGGGTGCCGGCCAGGATGCCGAGCACCTCCGCCCGCTTGCGGGCGTCGCGCAGTGCGGCGTCGCGATCGCTCGCGCCCGCCCCGATGCGGGCCCGCGACTGCTCCAGCTCGGCCTGCTCGGCCTGCAGCCTCGCTGTGCGCTGGCTCGTGTCGTCGAGGATGCGCACGAGGTCCGTCTGGCGCAGGCCGCTGAGACCCGCGGTGCGCGTCGAGCGGGCCTGCACGGCCGCACCGAACCCGACGAGCGCAAGGAGCAGCGCGGCGGCCAGCTGCGCGCGGGTCGCGCGCGGGTGCAGCGCCCTCCGGAGCCGCGCCCGGGCCGCAACTCCCGAGGTCGCCGCGGGTGCGGCTGCTTCGACGGTGGCCGGCTCGGCGCGGCCGCTCGACGCGGCAGGTCTGGCCGGCTTCTTGCTCGCCTGCCCCGGCGGGCGCGTCATGCCCGGAACAGGTGTCGACGGATCGCTGCGACGTTCGCGAAGATGCGGACGCCCAGGACGATGACCACGCCGGTCGACAGCTGGCCACCGACGCCCAGCTGGTCACCGAGAAACACGATCAGGGCCGCCACCACGACGTTGGACAGGAAGGACACGACGAAAACCCGGTCGTTGAAGATCCCGTCGAGCAGCGCGCGCAGGCCTCCGAACACGGCGTCGAGGGCGGCCACCACGGCAATCGGGAGATAGGGCTGCAGGGCGAGCGGAACCGTCGGGTGCAGGACGAGTCCCGCGACGAGACCGGCGATCAGACCGAGGGCCGCGATCACGAGGACTCCGACGGCGCCGACGGCGCCGACGCTGCCGACGTGGGTGCCACCGCGACGCCCGCCCAGCGCAGCGTGATGCCGCCTGCTGCCGGCAGACGCACCTTGTCCTGCGCCTGGACCTCGTAGCGGACGCCGTAGGCGGCACTGAGCCCGCGCAGCAGGACCTGGCCGGGCCCGGCAGTGAAACGCCTCTCGAGGCCTGCGGAGCTGCCGAGCACGGTCACGTCGTAGGGCGCGACGAGCGGACGGTAGTCCACGAGGATCGCCTGAGCAGCAGAGCGGATCGCGCTGAGTCCCGTGAGACGGCGGCCGTTGACGGCGATGCCTTCGGCTCCCGCGGCCCACAGCGCGTTGACCACCGCCTGCAGCTCACGGTCCTGCAGCCGCTGGTCGGGGGCTGCGTTTCTGTCGTCGATGCTGACGAGCAGCCCCTGCCCGGTCGCTTCTCCCGCGCCCGTCTCGGCCTCGAGTGCCGCGATCTGCGTCGCCAGCCCGGCACTGCCCTCCTGCTGCAGAGCGGCCGAGCGCAGGCGCCTGACCTCCAGCCGCAGGGCACCGACCTGGCGCTGGAGCTGGTCGGTCGCCCCGGTGCGGTTGCGGGCCTCGGCGACAAGGGCGTCGTGGGCGGAGTTGGCGCCGGGCGCCGGTGCGTGCTGGTTGACACCGGCGACCGCGAACAGCACACCGATGGTCGCCGTCACGACACCGATCGCCAGGGCCCGACCGGTCGGGCCCGGTCCTGGGCCGGCCACCGCGGACCCGTCCGCGCGGCGCCTCGCCGCCGCGGCATAGGCGTCGTCACCTCGTTCGGACAGCAGGTCGGTCAGCAGCGCCATCGAGGCGTCCGGCTCCCAGCGCGGTGCATCAGCACCTGGGGCCGTCGGCTCGGGCGTCGGCCGGGCCGGGGGCTGTGACGTGAAGGTCTGGGGCAACGGGTCAGCGCCCCGATCGTTCGACCACGCGCTGCCAGGTGTCGAGCAGCTCGTTGACGCTCGTGTCGTCGGGACCTTCCGCCCAGAGGTGCGTCGTCGGCTCCGAAGGGTCGGGCAGCACGAGGACCCAGCGGTGACGGCCGTCGATGATGCGTACGCCGTCGGTGGTGTCGAGCTCGAGGCCGGCCGCCGCCTCGACGACCTCGCGCATCACCGCGCCCTTGGCCGACCACGGCGTCGGGATCCACCGATGTTCGAGGTGGGCGCGCGGGATGCGCGCGTCGATCTCACTGAGCCGCAGGTTGGTGCGCGCGACGAGGCCGACGATGCGGACGAAGGCGGCGATGCCGTCCACGACCGCACTGGACTCGGGGATCACGAAGCCGCCACGGCCGTCCGCCCCGAGGATGAGGCCCTCGCTCGTCGCGGCCAGGGCGAGCTCCGGCGCGGTCGTGCCGGTCCAAGTGATGTCCACCTTGTGGAAGCGCGCGACCCGCTCGCTCACCCGCGTCGTGGTCACGGGCAGTGCCACGGTGCCCGCGGTGCGCTCTGCGGCAACGAGGTCGAGGACGACCAGCAGGCATCGCTCGTCGTCGATGACGCGACCGGTCTCGTCGGCGAGGGAGATTCGCTCCCCCACGCTGTCGAAGCGCACGCCGAAGGCGGCGCCGGACGACGCCACGAGCTCACCCAGGCGTGCGAGGGACCCGGCGCGCTCCACCGGCGTCTCGGTGGGGTGTGCCTCGTCGAGCGCGTTGCCGACGGTGAGGACGTCGATGCCCAGGCGGCCCAGCAACGCGGGCAGCAGCAGGGCCGCCGTGCCGCCGCCGGTGTCGACGACCACCTTGAGGCCGGCCTCCGCCACACCCGAGGTGTCGATGCGCCGCAGGACATCGATGACGTAGCTCTCGACGACGCGCGGCGGGAACTCGAGGTCACCGATCTCCCCCGGGAACGCCCGACGGTATTCCTGGCGGGTGAACACGCGCTCCAGGGTGCGTTGCTGTGCCTGGGAGATGTCGGCGCCGTTGCCGTCGAGGAAGACGATGTCGATGCTCTCGGGGACACCGGGCGTGGTGCGCAGATAGACGCCGCCTACCCCGGCCTGCGCCGTCTCGAGCCGCGCGACGGGCAGCGGCACGCCCTCGAGGTCCTGCACGTCGAGCGCACTGCTCGTCAGGGCGGCGATGACCGCCCGCTTTATGGCACGCGCGCCGCGGCTGTGGTCGCGCGCGGTGAGGACAGTCGAGCCCTTGCGCAGCGAGGACGCCCAGGCCGACGCGAGGCGTACGGCAAGTTCGGGTGTGATCTCGACGTTGATGATGCCGCTGACGCCACGCGGACCGAAGAGGCTGCGCTGCCCGCGCGACTCGAAGATGACGCTGGTGTTGACGACGGCGCCGGCTTCGACGGTCTTGTGCGGATAGACCTTGACGCCCGACTGGATGATCGCTTCCTCTTCGATGACGCACTCGTCGCCGATGATGGCACCTTCTTCGATGCGCGAAGCACGCATGAGATCGGTGTTCTTGCCCACGATGCACGCCCGAAGGTTCGTGTGTGGACCGATGAAGACGTTGTCATGGATCACGGCACGGTGGAGGAAGGCGCCGGTCTTGACGACGACATTGCTCCCGAGAACCGTGTGCTCGCGCAGCTCGGCTCCGCCTTCGACCTTTGCGTAGTCACCGATATAGACAGGACCGCGCAGGATGGCGTCGGGGTGGACGTCTGCGCCCTCCCCGACCCACACCCCCGGCGACACCTCGAACCCGTCGATGTCGACGGCGACGCGCCGCTCGAGGACGTCGGCCTGCGCGCGCATGTAGGACTCAGGCGCTCCCACGTCCTCCCAGTAGCCCTCGGCCACATAGCCGAAGACCGGTGCACCTTTGGCGAGCAGCTGTGGGAAGACGTCACGCGACCAGTCGACCGACTCGCCGGCGCAGACGTAGTCGAGAACCTCGGGCTCCATGACATAGATGCCGGTGTTGGCGGTGTCGGAGAAGACCTGTCCCCAGGAAGGCTTCTCGAGGAAGCGCTGGACCCGGTGCTCGCCGTCCATGATCGTGATGCCGAACTCGAGCGGGTCGGCGACCCGCTGCAGGCACACAGTCACGAGGGCGTTGCGGTCGCGATGCGCCTGCACCAGCGCGGTCAGGTCGATGTCGGTCAGCGCGTCGCCGCTGATGACCAGGAACGAGTCGTCGCGCAGCAGGTGCTCTGCGTTGCGTACGCTTCCCGCCGTGCCGAGCGGCGTCTCCTCCGTCGCATAGTGCAGGCGCATGCCGAGATCGTCGCCGTCGCCGAAGTAGTTGCGCACCAGCGCCGCGAGGAACTGCACCGTGACGACGGTCTCGTCGAACCGGTGGCGACGCAGGAGCCGCAGCACGTGCTCCATGATCGGGCGGTTCACCACGGGCAGCAGGGGTTTGGGCATGCTCGCCGTCATCGGGCGCAGGCGGGTGCCTTCTCCCCCGGCCATGACGACGGCCCTCATTGCCGGGCCCCCCTTCGCGCGGTCACCCTGTGGCCGTCCGCAGCACGTGTCGTGCCTGGAACAGGTAGAGACCGGCGGCCCACCAGTAGAGCGCCGTCCCCCACACCGCGAATGCCCAGCCGAGCGCATCCGCGATCGCTCCCACGGTGCCTCCCACGTCGCCCAGAAGCAACAGCGGGAAGGCATACAGCAGGTTGAAAGTCGCTGCCTTGCCCAGGAAGTGGACCGGCAGCGGCCCGATCCCGCGCCGCTGCAGGACGACGAGCGCCCCGGCCAGAACAATGTCGCGCAGGACGAGCCCGGCGGTGAGCTGCCACGGGACGATGTCGCGCACGGTGAGGCCGATGAGCGTTGCGGCGATGTAGAGGCGGTCCGCGGCCGGGTCGAGCAGCTCGCCCAGGCGGCTGGTCTGACCGAGCGAACGGGCCAGCTTGCCGTCGAGCCAGTCGCTGATGCCGCTGACCATGAGCAGCAGCAGCGCCCAGCCGTCCTGGTGGGCAAGGATGAGCCAGAGGAAGAGGGGCACGGCAAGCAGCCGCGAAGCGCTCAGGACGTTCGGGATGGTCAGGACGCGGTCGGTCGTCGGCGCCGCGTCCACGGGACCCCTTTCGTTCCAGCGTTCTGCTGGCCCGACACTAACCCGCAACGTCGAAAGCCGCCCCAGATGTGGTCTGGAGCGGCCTTCTGCGTGTTCACCGTCGGGACGACAGGATTTGAACCTGCGACCCCTTGACCCCCAGTCAAGTGCGCTACCAAGCTGCGCCACGTCCCGGTGGACTGCTGAAAATCTGCCGTGCTTGTTGCGTCGAGAGTGCTTGTCGCGTCGAGCCGAACTTGCCCTGCCGACGCCCGCTCCTCAAGCACCGGACCGGACGACGATCAACCCTACCGCAGCCCATTCGTGGGCTAGCGCGGCTTCTTCTCCCGGACCCTCACGGACACCGCGACCGGTGTCCCCTCGAACCCGAACTCCTCGCGCAGCCGGCGCTCGATGAACCGGCGGTAGCCCGCCTCGAGGAAGCCGCTCGTGAACAGCACGAACCGTGGCGGCTGCACCGCCGCCTGCGTCGCGAAGAGGATCTTCGGCTGCTTGCCGCTGCGCACTGGCGGCGGCGTGGCCGACACGACCTCGCCCAGGAACCCGTTGAGACGAGCCGTGGGGACGCGGGTCTCCCAACCGGCGAGCGACACGTCCATGGCGGCCGTGAGCCGGTCGATGTGGCGTGTCGTCAGCGCCGAGATGTTGACCCGCGGCGCCCAGTGGAACGCGGCGAGGTCGAGCTCGATCTCGCGCTCGAGGAGATCGCGGCGCTCCTCGTCGAGCAGGTCCCACTTGTTGAACGCGAGAACCAGGGCGCGACCGCTGTCGGCGACCATGGAGGCGATGCGGACGTCCTGCTCCGTGAGGGCCTCGGAGGCGTCGATCAGCAGGACGGCCACCTCGGCCTTCTCGATGGCGCCACGGGTGCGCAGGCTCGCGTAGTAGTCGGCACCCACGGTCTGGTGGATGCGCCGGCGGATGCCTGCGGTGTCGATGAAGCGCCACGGCCGGCCACCGAGGTCGATGAGCTCGTCGACGGGGTCGCGCGTCGTGCCGGCCTGCGCGTCGACGACGACCCGGTCCTCGCCGGCCAAGGCGTTGAGCAGGCTGGACTTGCCGACGTTGGGTCGCCCGACGAGCGCGATGCGGCGCGGGCCACCGGGCTCGGGATGCTCGGCCGGGACGGGCGCGGGCAGCGCGGCCAGGACGGCGTCGAGCAGGTCACCGCTGCCGCGCCCGTGCAGGGCCGAGACGGCATAGGGCTGCCCGAGCCCGAGGCTCCACAGCGCCGCCGCGTCGGCCTCGGCGCGCAGGTCGTCGACCTTGTTGGCGGCCAGCACGACCGGTTTGCCCGCGCGGCGAAGCACGCGGACCACGGCCTCGTCGGTGTCCGTGGCGCCCACAGTCGCGTCGACGACGAAGAGCACGGCATCGGCCGCCTCGACCGCGAGCTCGGCCTGGGCTGCGACGCGCGCAAGCATTCCCGACGCGTCGGGCTCCCACCCGCCGGTGTCGAGCAGCGTGAACGTCTGTCCGGCCCACTCGGCGTCATAAGCCACGCGGTCACGGGTGACGCCCGGCACGTCTTCGACGACCGCTTCACGCCTGCCGAGAATGCGGTTGACCAATGTCGACTTGCCCACGTTGGGGCGGCCGATGACGGCCAGGACCCGCGTGACGAAGGCCTGCGGCCGGGGGTCGATGCCGTCGTCGTCGATGTCGAAGGCGTCGACCTCCTCCTCGGCGAGCGCGGACCAGTCGGGTGT
>CAXSDR010000069.1:9587-20245 GCA_964236445.1 uncultured Motilibacteraceae bacterium
CGTCGATGTCGAAGGCGTCGACCTCCTCCTCGGCGAGCGCGGACCAGTCGGGTGTCTCCTCGACGCGCGGGTCGAGGCTCTCCTCGGTCATGAGCGGCCTGCGGCGGCAGCGGTGTCAGCGGTGCGCGATGTCGTGGCGGTGGCGAGGTGCTCGACCAGCCCGAGCACGGCGGACACCGACTCGTCGAGGTCGAGGTGGCTGGTGTCGATCTCCACGACCCCGTGGGCCGCGGACCTGAACTCCGTCACGGCCGAGTCGGCGGCGTCCCGGCGTACGACCGAGTCGTGCGTGGCCGCGACCGCGGCCGCACCGGCGTGGCCGTGCGTCTCCCGGGCGCGCCGGGCAAGGCGTACGTCCTCGGCAGCGGTCAGCAGGATCCGCACCGCCGCATGAGGGGCGACCACCGTGGTCGTGTCACGGCCCTCGAGGACGATGCCACCGCGACCGACGATGGCCTGCTGGGCTGCGACGAGGACAGCGCGTACGCCGAGGTTGCTGGCGACGGCGCTGACCCGGGTCGAGATGCGCTCGGTTCGGATCTCAGCCGTCACGTTGCGGCCGTCGACGAGCACGGAGGAGTGCTCGGGATCGGTCGACACGGTGATCTCGGTGTGCCGCGCGAGGTCCTCGACCGCGGCGGCGTCGCGCAGATCGGCGCCAGCGGCGAGGGCGGCCACCGTCACGGCGCGGTACATCGCGCCGGTGTCGAGGTAGCGCAGACCCAGCGCGCCGGCGGTGCGGCGGGCGACCGAGGACTTCCCCGTTCCGGAAGGACCGTCGATGGCGATCACCAGGTCGGCTGGCACCGGGAGCACTGGACGGGTCGTATCCACGAATATCCTCAACATCTCGCATTGCTGCGGTGGGCAACGTCGCTGGACAGCGGCCGGCGCCGCACCCGACGAAAGACGGCGCTCGCACCACGCCACGGCGCGACGGGGCCAGACTACCGCGACGTGCGCCCTCGACCCGCTGCTCAGGCGTCGACGGTCCACCCGAGCGAGACCAGCCGGTGCCGCAGCTCAGCCGCGGCCGAGGGGACGACGTCGAGCTCGACGAGCCCGCTGGGGCGACCCGGGGCGTGGTCGATGCGTACGTCCTCCACGTTGACCCCCGCCGCCTGGATGTCGGCGAACAGGCGCGCGAGCTCGCCCTCGCGGTCAGCCAGGAGCACCGCCACGGTCGTCGCCGCCACAGGGGCACCGCCGTGCTTGCCGGGCAGGCGCCCACGACCGGTCGCGCCCGCATGCAGCAGCGAGTTCAGCGCCGCGACGGCGCCGCGGTCGTCGGGTGCGCCGGCGAGCACGCCCAGCGCGGCGATTGCCGCGTCGAGGTCGGCGCGGACGTCGCGCAGCACCGCTGCGACTGCGGGGGCGTTGCCGCTGAGCAGCTCGATCCAGAGCGGGGCGTCGGAGGCCGCGAGCCGCGTGACGTCATGGACACCGGTGCCGGCCACCGCCACCGCGTCAGCCGCAGCGTCGGCGAGCCGTGCCGCCGTGAGCACCGACATCAGGTGGGGCACGTGGGAGACGAGGGCGATGGCGGCGTCATGCCGGCTCGGCGTGATCTCGACGGGCACCGCCCCGCAGGCCTCGGCGAGGGCCCGGACCCGTGACACGTGCGCCTCGCCCGAACCCGGCAGTGGCGTCACGAGCCACGGCCGGCCGGCGAAGAGCTCGCGCCGGGCGGCGACGGGGCCGCTGCGCTCGCGCCCCGCCATGGGGTGCCCCCCGACGACGTCGGCGACGTCGACGCCGAGCACGTCGGTCACCTGGCGCAGCGGCTCGGCCTTGAGGCCTGCGACGTCGCTGTAGGTCACCGCGAGCCCCCGGCTCCGTGCCTCGAGTAGCACCGCAGCAGTGAGCCGGGGCGGCACGGCAACGAGGAGCAGGTCTGCTGCTGCGTCGTCGTCGCGCAGCTCGGCACCGGCGCCCCGGGCTACAGCGGTCGACAGCGCCTCATGGTCGTCGTCGGCCAGACGTACGCGCATCCCGGCGTGCGTCAGCGCCAGGCCCACCGACGTGCCGATGAGGCCCGTACCGATGATCGTGACCGTCTGCAGCAGCGACGACGGGGCGCGCCCAGGGGCAGGTGCGTCGCTCACTGCGCGAGGTCGCGCCGTAGCGCCTCCGCGCCCCGCCGGTAGACGTGACGCACAGCGCTGCGCGGCACACCCATCTCGGCGTGCGCGAGCAGGCGGACCACGCGCGGCATGGCGCCCTCGACCGCGATCTCCGACGCGCACAGCAGCGGCACGTCACCGAGGCCGAGACGCCGGGCCGCCAGGGCGGGGAACTCGCTGACGAGGTCGGGCGTGGTCGTGAACAGAATGCTGATGAGGTCGTCCGGGCCCAGCTCGTTGACCGCGATGACCTCGCGGACCAGCTCCTCGACCTCGCTGAGCAAATGGTCGGAGTCGTCGCGGTCGAGCTGGACCGCCCCGCGTATCGCGCGCACTGACACTGATCCAGGCCTCTCGAGGTGCGGCGGGAATTCGCCGAGGGAAAGCGCAGCAAGAATGCCGGGAGTGCCCGGAATGCGCCGTTAGAGCTTGACGGCCTTGAAAAGGCTCCCGATCTCCGGTTGCGACAGCACCCGGGTGCGGCCGGGACGCAGGTCACCCAGCGGCAGCGGCCCGAACTTCGTGCGCACGAGCCGCTCGACCGGATGCCCGACAGCGTCGAGGACGCGTCGCACGACGTGGTTGCGGCCCTCGTGGACGACGACCTCGACCATGATGCGGTCGGCGCTGCGGCTGACCGCACGGAAGGAGTCGACGGTCACCGGACCGTCCTCGAGCTCGACGCCCGCGCGCAGCGTCTTGGACAAGCCGGGCTTGAGCGGGCCGCGCACCTCGGCGAGATAGGTCTTCTGCACGCCGTAGGACGGGTGTGTGAGGCGGTGAGCGAGCTCCCCGTCGTTGGTGATGAGCAGCAGGCCCTCGGACTCGGCATCGAGCCGGCCGACGTGGAACAGGCCCTTGTCGGGCGGGACCAGGTCGGCAACCGTGCGCCGGCCGTCAGGGTCGGACATCGCGCTCACGACACCGGCGGGCTTGTGCAGGGCGAGATAGAGCTTGTCGGGCGCCGTGCTGATGCGCATGCCGTCGACGTGGATGATCGCCGTGGCCGGGTCGACCCGCATGCCTTGGACCGTGACGGTCTTCCCGTCGACGGAGACGCGCCTGCGCTCGATCAGCTCCTCGCAATGCCGGCGGGAACCGATGCCGGCACCGGCCATGACGCGTTGGAGGCGTATGCCATCTTCAGTTGGGGCGGCCATAGCGACAGGGAACTCCAGATTCAGGTTAAAGACAGGTCGAGTGTATCGAGATCGGGCAGGTAGGGAGCGATGGGCGGCAGCTCCTGGACGTCCCTGAGGCCGAGTCGCTCGAGGAAATAGGTGGTGGTGCGGTAGAGCGTCGCGCCGCTCGTCTCGTCGGACCCCGCCTCGTCCACCAGGCCGCGCGTGACGAGGGTGCGCATCACGCCGTCGCAGTTCACACCGCGAATGGCCGAGACCCGGCCACGTGACACGGGCTGCCGATAGGCGACGACCGCCAGCGTCTCCAGGGCCGCCTGGGTCAGGCGCGCCTGCTGGCCGTCGCGTAGGAACCGCTCGACGAGCGTGCCGCAGGACGCGGCGGTGTAGAACCGCCAGCCACCGGCGATCTCGCGCAGCTCGAAGCCGCGACCGGCGATCGCATAACCGTCGGAGAGCTGGCGCAGGCACCGGCTCACCTCGCTGACGGAGGTCTCGGTCAGCTGGGCCAGCGTCGTGGCGGACACGGGCTCGTCGGCGACCAGCAGAACCGCTTCGAGCGCCGTGAACAGCTCGGGCGGCTCAGGCAGCTCGGGCGGCTCCACCGCGGACGGCAGGTCGAGCGCGGGCTCGGCGGTGCCGTCACCGGTCGGGCTGTCGGGGGCGGTGGAGGTCATGAAAGCTCCTGCGACGTCGTCGTTCCTGGCAGGGGTGGGGACGGGGCTGTGCGGGGGTCGGCGTCTGCGGAGTCGGCCTCTTCGGCCTCGTCATCGAAGTCCGACGTGGCGGTAGCAGGAACCGCAGCAGGGTCTGCGGCGGCAACCCAGCGGACGTGGAGCTCGTCGAGCGCGTTCTCCTGCTCGAAGGTGATGGCGCCATCGCGGAACAGCTCGAGCAGGGCGAGGAACCGGGCCACCACGACCAGCGTCTCGTCGGCGTCGGCGATCAGCGCGCTGAACGTCAGGGACTGCGCGTCGCGCAGCCGGAGCACGAGCACCGCCGACTGCTCCCTGACGCTGACGAGCGCGGCGTGCACGTGCTCGATGGCGACCTGGGGCGTGGGTCGTGGCATCATCGCCCGTCCGGCGAGAGCCGCGAAGTCCTCCGGGCCGATGCCGAGCAGCACCTCGGGCAGCAGGCCCGCAAATCGAGGCTCGAGCGTCACGCTGCGGGGGAAGCGCCCGGCCTCGGCGGCCATGCGCTCGGCGAAGTCGAATGCGGCCTGCTTGTAGGCGCGGTATTGCAGGAGCCGCGCGAACAGCAGGTCACGTGCCTCGAGCAGCTCGAGCGCGTCCTCGTCCTCGACGTCGGCGGACGGCAGCAGCCGGGCCGCTTTCATGTCGAGCAGCGTCGCGGCGACCACCAGGAAGTCCGAGGCCTGGCTCAGGTCCCACGTGGTCCCGAGCGAGCGCAGATGCGCGATGAAATCGTCGGTCACCTTGGCGAGCGCCACCTCGGTGACGTCGAGCTGATGCTTCGCGATCAACCCGAGCAGCAGGTCGAACGGCCCCTCGAAGACGTCGAGCGAGACGGCGAAACCGCGCCCGCCGGAGCGACCGCCATCGTCGCTGGGGTCCCGCGAACGTGCCGCCGTGGGCGAGGACTTCCCTCGGGCGGTCCCCGTGCTACCTGCGTTCGCTGCCGTGCTCCCCGTCCTGACGCTCACTGCCCGCGCAGCCGGCGGACGAGGAGGCTGGTCTCGCCGTTGGCCTCGAGATCGGCGATGACCAGACCGAGGGCTTCGCGGACGAGCCGGCCGCGGTCCACGGCGAGCCCGTGCTCGGCGCGCAGCAGCAGGCGCGCGTGCTCGAGGTCGAGCAGCTCCTCGGCGCAGACGTAGACGGTGATCTTCTCGTCGTGCCGGATCCGCCCCGAGGGTCGGGGCTCCGCCCCGTGACGACGCCGGGCGACCGGGGGGCGTACGCGCAGGCCCGCCGGATCTGCCCCCTGCGGCGCCGCTGCGCGGGAACCCGCGTCGGGCGCGAGGTCGGGCACCGCTCGCACCGGTGCGGGACGCCGAGCAGCGGCACCGACCGCTTCCTCGTGGGGCTCGGGCACCGAGGCGGTGGGTCGGAACAGCTCGTCGGCACCCGGCACGGCTACGCGGCGGGACACCGGCTGATCACCTCACGTGCCAGCTGCCGGTAGGACTCCGCGCCCGCCGAGCTCGGCGCGTAGGTCGTGATCGGCTCCCCCGCCACGGTGGTCTCGGGAAAGCGCACCGTCCGGTTGATCACCGTGTGGAAGACCTGGTCGCCGAACGCCTCGACGACGCGCGCGAGCACCTCGCGGCCGTGCAGCGTCCGCGCGTCGTACATCGTCGCCAGGATGCCCTCGACGTCGAGCCGAGGGTTGAGCCGCTGCTGCACCTTGTGGATCGTGTCGACCAGCAGCGCCACCCCGCGCAGCGCGAAGAACTCGCACTCCAGCGGGATGATGACGCCGTCGGCGGCGGTCAGGGCGTTCACCGTCAGCAGGCCGAGCGACGGCTGGCAGTCGATGAGCACGAAATCGTAGTCGCCCAGGATCGGCGCGAGCACACGCGCGAGCGTCTGCTCGCGCGCCACCTCGCTCACCAGCTGCACCTCGGCGGCCGACAGGTCGATGTTGCCCGGCAGCAGGTCGAGCCCGGCGGTGTTGGTCTTGAGGACGACGTCGAAGATGTCGACGCGGCTGTCCATGAGCAAGGTGTAGACGGTGCGGTCGAGCTCGTGCGGGTTGACGCCGAGGCCGACGGAGAGCGCGCCCTGCGGGTCGAAGTCGAGCAGGAGCACCCGCCGGCCGAGCTCGGCCAGCGCGGCGCCCAGGTTGATCGTCGTCGTCGTCTTGCCGACACCGCCCTTCTGGTTGCACAGCGCGATCACGCGCGCGGGTCCGTGCTTGTGCAGCGCGAGCGGGACTGCGAACTCCACGAGCGGTCGACCCGTCGGGCCGAGCGTGCTGGATCCGACGGCCAGGGTTGTCGACAAAGTCATAGAGAACGAAACCCCTCAGTCGCTAGGCCGATGGCGCGTCGAATCGCTACAGCGGCGACGCGACCTTATGCCGGTGCTCCGACCGGCGGCAACCCGTTCAGCCCAACGCGCGCGGATGCGATGCGGCATAGACCTCACGCAGCCTGTCGATGGTCACGAGCGTGTAGAGCTGCGTCGTGGTGACGGAGGCGTGACCCAGCAGCTCCTGCACGACGCGAACGTCCGCACCGCCGTCGAGCAGGTGCGTGGCGAAGGAGTGGCGCAAGGTGTGCGGCGAGACGTCGACCGCGAGACCGGCCCGCGCAGCCGCCGCGCGCAGCACCGCCCACGCGCTCTGCCGCGACAGCCGCCCGCCCCTGGAGTTCAGGAAGACCGCCGGGCCGCCGCGCCCGGACCCGACGAGTAGTGGACGGCCGCGCACGAGATAGGCGGACACCGCCTCGCGGGCATAGCGCCCCACCGGTACCACCCGCTGCTTGCTGCCCTTGCCGAGCAGCCGCACCGACCCGGCTTCGAGGTCGACGTCGTCGACGTCGAGCCCGACCGCCTCGGAGATGCGTGCCCCGCAGCCGTAGAGCATCTCGAGCAGGGCGCGGTCACGCAGCGCCAGCGGCGCCTGGTCGGTGCCGACCACTGCTATGAGCGCCTCGACGTCCTCCAAGGGGATCGCCTTCGGCAGCCGACGCGGTGGTGTCGGCGGGCGCACCGCGCGCGACACGTCCTCGGCAACGAGGCCCTCGCGCTGGGCGAAGCGGTGCAGGCCGCGTACGGCGACGACCGTGCGGGCCGCCGAGCTCGCCGACAGCGGCCGGCGGTCCCCCACGCCCTCGCGCAGCGAGATCAGGAACTCGGCGACATCGGACTGCGTGACGGTGGCGAGGTCGGTGCGGCCGTGGAGCTCGAGGTGCTCGCCATAACGACGCAGGTCACGGCGGTAGGAGGAGAGGGTGTTCACGGCAGCACCGCGCTCGACGAGCAGATGGTCGAGGTAGGACCGCACGACCGCGTCGACGTGCCTGTCGCTCACGGCGGTCACGGTCACGGCGGTCATCGTCAGGGAGCGCCGCCGGGGAGGACTGCGGCCGGATCGGTGCACACGAGGCCGAGCGCGTCGGCGACGGGCTGCGAGACCAGCACACCGTCGTGCACCGTCAGGCCTCGCGCGAGCGAGGCATCGGAGCGGCACGCGGCCTGCCAGCCGTCGTCGGCGATGGCCACGACGAAGGGCAACGTGACGTTCGTGAGGGCATACGTCGCCGTGTGCGGGACGGCGCCCGGCATGTTGGCGACGCAGTAGAACAGCGAGTCGTGGACCCGGAAGGTCGGGTCGTGGTGGGTCGTCGGACGGGAGTCCTCGAAGCAGCCGCCCTGGTCGATGGAGATGTCCACGAGCACGGACCCGGGCTTCATCCGCGACACCAGCTCGTTGGAGACGAGGACGGGTGCGCGGGCACCCGCCACGAGGACGGCACCGATCACGAGATCGGCCTGCAGGCAGGCCTGCTCGACGGCGTAGGCGTTGGCGGTGACGGTCTGCAACCGCCCGGCATAGAGCCGGTCGGCGGCGCGCAGCTTCTCGACGTCGCGGTCGAGCAGCTGCACGTCTGCGTGCATGCCGACGGCCATGGCCGCCGCGTTCAGGCCCGAGACGCCCGCGCCGATGACGACGACCCTCGCCGCCTGCACGCCGGTCACCCCGCCCATGAGGACGCCGCGACCACCGGCGGAGCTCATCAGGGTGAACGCGCCGACCTGGGTGGCGAGGCGGCCCGCAACCTCCGACATGGGCGCGAGAAGCGGCAGCGAGCCGTCGTCGCGCTGCACCGTCTCGTAGGCGATCGAGGTCGTGCCGGCGGCGAGCAGGGCGTCGGTGCAGGCCCGCGAGGCCGCGAGGTGCAGGTAGGTGAAGAGCACCTGGCCGCGTCTGAGCCGTGGGTACTCCTCGGCGATGGGCTCCTTGACCTTGCAGACGAGGTCCGCGGCCCATGCGTCGTCGGCCGTGGGGACGAGCCGGGCGCCGGCCGCGGCGTAGTCGGCGTCAGGAAGTGAGGAGCCGGTGCCCGCGCCGGCCTCGACGAGCACCTCGTGGCCGTGCTGCACGAGCTCGTGCACACCCGCCGGAGTCAGGGCAACACGGTCTTCACTGTCCTTGAGCTCGCGGGGGACGCCGACTCTCACAGCAGGGATGCTACGGCGAGGGCGGGGTGCGCCACGGCCACGGCGCGTCAGCGGGCCGCAGCGAGTCCCAGCCCACCGCGCGCGCGGTGTGGGCGGCGAGCACGCCCACCACGGCGGTGGGGTTGTGCAGGCGCCCCTCGAGGACAGCGGCCACGAGGTGGTCGAGCGGCACCCACGCCGTCGGCATGTCACGCTCCTCCCCCTCACCGACCGGCTGCTCGTGGGCGGGGGCACGGATGACGTCTCGGGCCAGGAAGCAGCGGAACGCCTCGTTGCTGCCGCCCGGGGAGTTGAAGAAGTCGGCCAGGACGTTCCAGCGACCGGCGCGGTAGCCGGTCTCCTCGAGCAGCTCGCGCTGCGCCGCCGCCCACGGCTCCTCGCCCGCCACGTCGAGCAGGCCCGCGGGCGGCTCCCACAACAGGGCCGCGACGGCATGGCGGTATTGCTGCACGAGCAGGACGTTGTCGTCGTCGTCGACGGCGACGATGCCGACGGCGCCGGGATGCTCGAGGACGTCACGGCGCACGGTCTGGCCGTCACCGAGGTCCACCGTGTCGGTGCGTACGCGCCAGATGTGCCCGTCGAAACGCGTCTCGCTGGCCAGCACGGTGCGCACCGCGCGGGCATCCACGACGTCCGCGAGCACCGTGGGCAGACCGTCGGTCGGCGTCATCTCAGCGGTCCGCCACGGCCGGTTCGAACTCCGGGTGCCCGAGGTCGGGATGGCCGAGGTCGGCCTCACCGAGGTCGACGGCGAGCTGCTCCTCGCGCGAGCGCAGTGCTGCCGCGACGAGGCCGGAGAAGAGCGGGTGCGGGCGCGTCGGGCGCGACAGGAACTCAGGATGGGCCTGCGTGCCGAT
Organism: uncultured Motilibacteraceae bacterium; assembly: GCA_964236445.1. GTDB lineage: Bacteria > Actinomycetota > Actinomycetes > Motilibacterales > Motilibacteraceae > CAXSDR01. The sequence continues at coordinate 18,863 of CAXSDR010000069.1, forward strand.
GAAGTAGGGGTGGGCGCTGCGCGGCAGCTCGACGAACTCGACGAGGTGACCGTCGGGCGAGGTGCCGGAGAACACCAGCCCCGCACGCTCGAGCTGCTCACGGTAGGAGTTGTTGACCTCATAACGGTGCCGGTGGCGTTCCTGCACCAGGTCGCTGCCGTAGACCTCGCGCGCCAGGCTGCCCTCCACCAGTGCGGCGGGCCACGTTCCCAGACGCATCGTGCCGCCCATGTCACGGTCACCCGCGACGACGTCGTGCTGATCGGCCATCGTGGCGATCACCGGGTGCTCGGTGCCGGGGTCGAACTCGGTGGAGCCTGCGTCGGCAATGCCCACGACGTCGCGGGCGTACTCGATCACCATGCACTGCAGCCCCAGGCACAGCCCGAGCAGCGGCACCCGGCGCTCGCGCGCCCAGCGGATCGCACCGAGCTTGCCCTCGAGCCCGCGCACACCGAAGCCGCCCGGGATGCACACCGCATCGACGCCGCCGAGGGCGCGCTGCGCGCCCTCGGGGAAGTCGCAGTCGTCGGACGGCACCCAGCGCAGGTTGACCCGGCAGTCGTGCGCGAAGCCGCCGGCGCGCAGGGCCTCGGTCACCGAGAGGTAGGCGTCCGGGAGGTCGATGTATTTTCCGACGAGCGCCACCGTGACGGTGGTCGCCGGATGGTGCACCACGCGCAGCAGGTCGTCCCACCGCGTCCAGTCGACATCGCGGAACGGCAGGCCGAGACGGCGTACGACGAACGCGTCGAGGCCCTCCGAGTGCAGCACCCGGGGGATGTCGTAGATCGACGGCGCGTCGACGGCCGCGACGACCGCCTCCTCGTCGACGTCGCACATCAGCGAGATCTTGCGCTTGACGTTGGCCGGGATCGGCCGGTCGGCACGACACACGATGGCGTCGGGCTGGATGCCGATGCTGCGCAGAGCCGCCACCGAGTGCTGAGTGGGCTTGGTCTTGAGCTCGCCGGACGGCCCGATCCACGGCACGAGCGACACGTGGAGGAAGAACACGTTGTCGCGGCCGACGTCGTGCCTCACCTGGCGTGCGGCCTCGATGAACGGCAGCGACTCGATGTCACCGACGGTGCCACCGATCTCGGTGATGACGACGTCGACCTCGCCCGTGGCGCCTACGCTGCGGATGCGTTCCTTGATCTCGTTGGTGATGTGCGGGATGACCTGCACCGTGTCGCCGAGATATTCGCCGCGGCGCTCCTTGGCGATGACCGTGGAGTAGACCTGCCCTGTGGTGACGTTGGCGGAGCCCGGCAGCGCGACATCGAGGAAGCGCTCGTAGTGGCCGATGTCGAGGTCGGTCTCGGCGCCGTCGTCGGTCACGAAGACCTCGCCGTGCTGGAACGGGTTCATCGTGCCGGG
>CAXSDR010000070.1:0-13253 GCA_964236445.1 uncultured Motilibacteraceae bacterium
TGCGCTTCGTCGACCAGCGCACGTTCGGCGGGCTCGCGGTGTCGGCGGGCGGGGCCGTCCTTCCCTCGGCGCTGCACCACATCGCGCTCGACCCGGTCGACACCGCGTTCGACGACGACGCGTTCGTCGCCAAGGTGCGCGCGCGGCGCACCGAGGTCAAGCGCGCGCTGCTCGACCAGACGGTGATCAGCGGGGTGGGCAACATCTACGCCGACGAAGCGCTCTGGCGGGCCAAGCTGCACTACGCCCGGGCGACCGACCTGCTGCGCCCCACCGACGTACGCCGCCTGCTGGGCGCGGTGCGTGAGGTTCTGGCGGCCGCCATCGAGGCGGGGGGCACGTCGTTCGACGCGCTCTACGTCAACGTCAACGGCGAGTCGGGCTGGTTCGACCGCTCGCTCGACGCCTACGGGCAGGCCGACAAGCCCTGCCGTCGTTGCGGCACCCCGATCCGGCGAGCCGCGTGGACCAACCGGTCGTCCTTCTGGTGTCCGCACTGCCAGCCGGCGCCGCGCCCCCGGCGCGCCGTTGCGACGGGCTAAGCGGGCTCAGCTGTGCCGGCCGGCGAAGCCGCTCGCAGGGCGCCCCACGCCTGCTCCGCGGCCTGCTGCTCGGCCTCTTTCTTGCTGCGTCCCGTTCCTTTCCCGAACGGCTCGCCCGAGAACTGGACCACGGCCGTGAAGACCTTGGCGTGGTCGGGGCCGGAGTCGGCGATGACGTAGTCGGGGCCGCCCATGGACAGGCCCGCGGCCAGCTCCTGCAGCGAGGTCTTCCAGTCGAGACCGGCGCCGAGCACAGCCGCGTCGGCCATGAGCGGGTCGATGAGCCGGTGCACCAGGGCGGCCGCCTCGTCGAGCCCGTGCGAGAGATAGACGGCACCGATCACCGCTTCCACGGTGTCAGCGAGGATCGAGGACTTGTCACGCCCGCCGCTGCTCTCCTCGCCACGCCCGAGCCGCACGTGCGCGCCCAGACCGAGCGAGCGCCCGACGTCGGCGAGTGCGCGCATGTTGACCACCGCGGCGCGCAGCTTGGCGAGCTGACCCTCGGGCAGGTCGGGATGGGTGCGGAACAACGTGTCCGTGACGACCAGGCCGAGCACGGAGTCACCGAGGAACTCGAGGCGCTCGTTGGTCGGCAGCCCGCCGTTCTCATAGGCGTACGACCGGTGCGTCAGTGCCCGCTCGAGCTGCGCGGGGCTGACATCGACACCGAGAGCCGCGACGATCTCGGCGTGCTCGGGTGCCGGCGCCGTCGATGGCGAGGTCGTGCTGCGGCCGACTGACGAGCCCAACGCCGGCGCGAGCCGACCGGCGGTGCTCAGCGGGCACCGTCCCCGGCGACGCGGTGTGCCTCGTCGACGTCGTCATCGGCGGCGGCCTGCACCGCGACGAGCCCGGCGAGCGCCGCCCAGCGCGGGTCGGCCACCGCATGCGCATGGTCGGGATCGTCAGCGAGGCGCGCACCGCACTCGACGCACAGGCCGGGGCAGTCGGGGCTGCACACCGGCTGCAGCGGAAGGGCCAGGACGACGGCGTCACGGACGACCGGCTCGAGGTCGAGCAGGTCGCCGTCGAGGCGGAGCACCTCGTCCTCGTCCGCCTCGGCCGAGGACGACTCGGGATAGGCGAAGAGCTCCTGCACGTCGACGTCGACGAGCTCCTCGATCGGGTCCAGGCAGCGGACGCACTCGCCGAGGGCCGTCGCGCCAGCGGTGCCCGAGACCAGCACGCCCTCCATCACCGACTCGAGGCGAAGCTCGAGCACGAGGTCGGCTCCCTGCGCGATCCCGAGGACCTCGTCACCGAAGGGGTGCGGCAGCGCGACGGTACGCGTCACCCGGCGCATCGAGCCGGGCCGTCGGCCGAGCTCGTGCACGTCGAGGACGAACGGCGCGCGGGCGTCGAGGTGCGGGGTGGTGTCCAGCTTGTGGCGAGGCATCGCGGCTTCCGTCAACGGGTGTCCGGCGGCAGCCGGCTGGCATTGCGGCCGACCCGGACCGGCGGAACGGACATCGGCTGACAGATCAGGCTACCCGAACCCGTCAGACCACCGCCGGATCAGCGCAGATCGTCCTCGTCTGCGTAGCCCAGCGACTCGCCGTCGTCCGTGAGCTCTGCCGCCGCTCGCTCGCGCAGGCGGTCACGGCCACGCTGCACCGCCGCGAGCGTCTTGGTGAGGACGACCTCGAAGTTGGCGAGCTTGGCATCGACGTAGTCGTCGACCTCCTCGCGCATCGAGCGCGCCTCCTCGGCCGCCGCGGCGAGCGTGGCATCGGCGACGCGGCCGGACTCGGCGACGACCTCCGTCGCCCCGACGAGCCGGTCGCGCTCGGCATAGGCCTCCGCGACGATGCGGTCGGCCTCCTGGCGCCCTTCGGCGACGACCGACTCGCGGTCGGCCAGCAGCAGCTCCGCGTGGTGGAACTCCTCCGGCAGCAGCTCGCGTAGCTCGTCGAGCATGGCGAGCATCTCGCCGCGGTTGACGATGCACGACGCCGACATCGGCATCGAGCGCGCCTGCTCGACGGTGCTTGCGAGCTCATCGAGCTTCGTGTGGACGTCCAAGACAACTGCCCCCTCTACGACTGGTGCGTCAGCCTGCCACGTAGCCGGTCGCGTACGAGATCGGGCACCAGCCCGGAGACGTCGCCGCCGTACTTCGCGACCTCCTTGACCAGGCTCGAGGACAGGAAGGAGTAGTCGGGATTGGTGGAGACGAACAGGGTCTCGACGCCGCTGAGACGGTGGTTCATCTGCGCCATCTGCAGCTCGTAGTCGAAGTCGCTCACGGCACGCAGACCCTTGACGACGGCCGGGATCCCGCGGGTGCGGCAGAAGTCGACCAGGAGTCCCTCGAACGCCTCGATGTCGACGTTGCCGAGGCCCGCGGTGACCTGGCTCAGCATGTCCATGCGCTCCTCGAGCGCGAAGAGCCCCTTCTTGCCCGAGTTGACCAGCACCCCGACTGTCACCCGGTCATAGAGCGCGGAGGCCCGGGTGATGACATCGAGATGCCCGTTGGTGACGGGGTCGAACGATCCTGGGCAGACACAGCGGCGCACGCCCACTTCCTACACCACGCCCTCATCCTCGGCCGTGGCGAACCACAGCGTCGCCTCGCCGTAGGCCCTCGTGCGTGCCGGGCGCAGACCCGCCGGCCAGATGTGCTCGCCCGAGCGGGTCGCCCGCTCGAGCACGACCACGGCGCCCGCCGCGAGCCAGCTCCCGTCGAGCAGTGCCGCCAGCACGCCACCGACGGCGGCCTCGCTGACGGCGTACGGCGGGTCGGCGAACACGAAGCCGTGCCGCCGCGGCGCGGGTGCGGCGAGGTAGCGCTCGACCTTCTGCGCGACGACCGTCGCGCCCGGGAGGGCGACCGCACCGACGTTGGCCCGGATCACGGCCACCGCCGGGGCCGCCGCCTCGACCAGGGTGACGCTCGACGCCCCGCGGCTCAGCGCCTCGAGCCCGACGGCGCCCGACCCGGCGTAGAGGTCGAGCGCGGCGACCCCCGCGAGCGACCCGGGCCCGCCCAGCAGCGCCTCGACCGCGGAGAACAGCGCCTCCCGGGCGCGGTCTGCGGTCGGCCGTGTGCCGCGTGGCGCCACGGCCAGACTCCGGCCGCGGGCCGCGCCCGCGACGATCCGTGGCACTGCTCAGGCCTTCTCGAGGTAGTCGGCACGGTCGGCGTCGAGCAGCGAGGCGATGGCCGCGCGCAGTGCCGGCTGGCCGTCGAGCTCGGGGTCACTGGCGACCAGGGCGGTGGCCTCGTCGCGCGCCGCGCGGATCAGCTCCTCGTCGCGCACCACGCCGAGCAGGCGCAGGGACGAGCGCCTGCCCGACTGCGAGGCACCGAGGACGTCACCCTCCCGCCGCTGCTCGAGGTCGAGGCGGGCGAGCTCGAAACCGTCGAGGGTGCCGGCGACCGCGTCGAGCCGCTCGCGCGACGGCGACCCCGGCTCGGCATCGGTCACCAGCAGGCAGATGCCTGCAGCGGCGCCTCGCCCGACCCGCCCGCGCAGCTGGTGCAGCTGGCTCACGCCGAACCGGTCGGCGTCCAGAACGACCATCGCCGTCGCGCGCGGCACGTCGACGCCCACCTCGATCACCGTCGTGGCGACGAGCACGTCGATGTCGCCCGCCGAGAACCTCGACATGACGTCGTCCTTGGTCTCGGGGGGAAGCTTTCCGTGCAGCACCTCGAGCCGAAGTCCGGCGAGTGGCCCCTCGGCCAGCATCGGTGCAATGTCCGTCACAGCGAGCGGTGGCCGCCGGGAGCCGTCCTCCGGCGGCGGCTCCTCGCCGTCCTCGGACGCCTGACCGCTGCCGTCACCGATGCGCGGGCACACGACGTAGGCCTGGTGACCCTTGGCGACCTCCTCGCGAACCCGCTGCCAGGCGCGCTCGAGGAAGTGCGGCTTCTCCCCCACAGGCACGACATGCGTGGCGATCGCGGAACGGCCCTCGGGCAGCTCGCTCAGCGTCGAGACCTCGAGGTCGCCGAAGACCGTCATGGCCACGGTGCGCGGGATCGGCGTCGCCGTCATGACCAGCACGTGCGGCGGGTTCGCCGCCTTCGCCCGGAGCGCGTCACGCTGCTCGACGCCGAAGCGGTGCTGCTCGTCGACCACGACGAGGCCGAGGTCGAAGAACTGCACGTGCTCCTGCAGCAACGCGTGGGTGCCGACCACGATCCCCGCGTCGCCGCTCGCTGCGGCGAGCAGCGTGGCCCGGCGTACGCCGGTGGACTGCGACCCGGTCAGCAGCTCCACCCGCATGGCGTGCTCCGCGCCGCCGAGGAAACCGCCCTCCGCGAGCGGACCGAGCATCGACCGCAGCGTTCTCGCGTGCTGCTGGGCGAGCACCTCGGTGGGCGCGAGCAACGCGGCCTGTCCTCCCGCGTCGACGACGGCGAGCATCGCCCGCAGCGCGACGACGGTCTTGCCGGAACCGACCTCACCCTGGAGCAGGCGGTTCATCGGGAACGTCCTAGCGAGATCAGACGTCAGCGTCTCGCCGATCTCGCGCTGCCCATCGGTCAACGTGAACGGCAGCCGCTGGTCGAAGCGTGCGAGGAGGCCGTCGGGCGCGGCAATGCGTGGCTTCGCGGGCAACCTGCGCGTGGCGGCCCGTCGCTGTGCGAGCACGACCTGCAGGACATAGGCCTCGTCCCAGCGCAGCCGGTCCTGGGCTCGCGTGACATCGGCACGCTGCTCCGGCACGTGGATCAGCTGCAGCGCCTCGCTCAGTCCCAGCAGGTGAAGTCGAGCTCGCATGTCAGCCGGGAGCGGGTCGTCCGCCTCGTCGAGGTCGCCGATGCTGTCGAGCGCCACGCGTACGCACTGCGCGATCTTCCACGTCGGGAGCGCAGCGGTGGCTGGGTAGATCGGCGTCAGGGCATTGGCGAAGCTGTCGGCGTCCTCACCGACCTGCACTTCGGGATTGGTGAGCTGGTTGGCGTTGCGGAACCGCTCGACCGAGCCGGCAAACAGTGCTGACGTGCCTGCCGCGAGCTGACGCTCGACCCACGGCTTGTTGAAGAACGTGCACACGATCGTGTCGCGGCCGTCGGTGATCTCGACATCGGTCTTGTAGAGCTTGGGTCGCAGACGTCGCCCGGTCACCTTGACGATGCGGGCCTGCACGGTCGCCTGCTCACCAGGGACCAGCTCGCGCAGGGACGTCAGCTCGCCGCGCGCGTAGTAGCGCCGGGGATAGTGCCGCAGCAACTCGCCGACGGTCTCGAGACCGAGACCCGTGCGGAGCGCCTTCGCCGTCTTGTCGCCGACGAGCTTGCTGAGCGACTCACCGAGCACCGCGTCGCTCACTGCCTATTCCACCCCGATGAGCAGGGGATAGCCCACCTGCCCGCCGTCGTGCACGACGCAGTCGACCTCGGGCCGGCTCGCGCGCAGCCGCCTCGTGACCGCTGCGGCGAGTCCGTCCTCGCCGCCCTCGCCGACCACCAGCGTGACGAGCTCGCCACCGCTGGAGAGAAGTCGTTCGACGACGGTCGTGGCGCTGTCAGCGAGATCCTGCCCGACAAGCACGAACTCGCCTTCCACGATCCCCAATACGTCACCTGGATTGCAGGTGCCGGCCATCGTCACGGCATGCCGACGAGCGATGGTGACCGCCCCGTGACGCGCATGCAGCGCGGCAGCGGTCATCGTGATGACGTCCTCGTCGAACGAACGGTCGGGATCGTGGACCGCGAGGGCGGCGAGCGCCTGCACCGACGCGCGGGTCGGGACGACCGCCACGCGCACCGACCGCGTGCGAACCTCGCTCGCCGCCTTCTCCGCCGACGTGACGCTGTGCGGGTCGTTCGGCAGCAGCACCACCTCGGTCGCGCCGCTGGACTCGATGGCAGTCACGAGGTCGGCGACGGTCGCGCGGCGACCTGCGGCTCCGTAGACGACGACCGCGCCCGCGCTGGCGCAGAGCTCGGACAGCCCGGGACCTGCCACGACAGCAAGGACCGCGCGTCGAGCGGGGAGTGCCTCGTGATGCTCCATGGTGTGCCGCGACGCCAGGGCTGTCACCCGTACGCGGTGCGGCCGGCCGGCTTCGACGGTCACCTCCAGCACCGCACCGACGTCGGGCGTGTGGATGTGGACCGACCACAGCCCCTCGCCGCCGACCACGACGAGGCTGTCGCCGAGCTGGTCGAGGCGTTCCCGCAGCAGGGCAACGGCCGCGTCGTCGGCGTCGAGGAGATACATGACCTCGAAGCCCCAGACGGCGGGGGCGGCCGGGTCCGGCGCCTCGTGCCGGTGGACGGACGGCGAGGTCGCGCCGGCGGACGCGTCGAGGTCGGCGGCGGCACCGCCACCGGGCTCCGCGCCGCCGGCGCCCGACACGACGGCGAGCAGGGCGTCGTAGAGCACGCAGAGCCCCCGGCCGCCCGCGTCGACGACGCCGGCACGCGCCAGCACGTCGAGCTGCTGCGGCGTGCCGGCCAGTGCCACCCGTGCACCGGTCGCTGCGGCCCGCGCGACGCTGAGAAGATCACCGGTGGCGTCAGCAGCGGCATCCGCCGCCGCTCGCGCGACGGTGAGCATGGTGCCCTCCACGGGACGCGAAACGGCGGCGTAGGCGGCGTCCGCCGCCCCGCGCAGCGCCGCCTGCAGCAGGGCCGGGTCGGCCGAGACCGGACCCTGGTCGGCGCGCAGCCGCACCGCTCCCGCCATGCCACGAAGGAGCTGGCTCAGGATGATGCCGCTGTTGCCCCTCGCGCCCAGCAACGCGCCCCGTGCCAGCTCGCGGATCGTCGCAGCGAGATCGGCGCCAGGCTCGAGCTGGGCGACGGCACGGGCCGCGGCGTCCAGTGTGAGGAACAGGTTCGTGCCCGTGTCGCCATCGGGCACCGGATAGACGTTGAGCTCGTCGATCTCCTGGCGCGCCATTGCCAACCCGGCCAGCGCGGCGACACCCCAGCGGCGCACGGCGCCGGCGTCGATCACGGCGAGGGAGACAGCGGGTCCTGGGACGGTGACCAACGTCCACCTCCCGTTTCCCTCGCGTCAACCATGGGCCGCCAGGCGGCCGGCTGCGCCCAGGCTAGCGAGCGATCCGGACGCCGACCGCGTCGTGCAGCACTTCCACCTCAACCAGCGGGCACCAACGGATGCCTGGGAACCCCTGAGTTGGTCACCCGGGCTCCTGGTCGGCTAACCTGTCGAGGTTCGTCCGGCAGGTCCGGGCGCCCGCAGTGACGACCTCAGCGATCCGGAGTTTTCCCATGCCTTCCACCTGCGACGTCTGCGGCAAGCGGCCGGGCTTCGGCAACAACGTCTCGCACTCGCACCGACGCACCCGTCGACGCTGGAACCCCAACATCCAGACCGTCCGCGCGATGGTCGGCGCCACACCCAAGAAGCTCAGCGTCTGCACGTCCTGCATCAAGGCCAACAAGGTCACGCGCTAGGCCCGCAATAACAGCGGTGCCAGGGTCGTTCGTGCCTCGGCCAGCACCGTGAGGTCGGGCTCGATGCCCTCCCACCACCCCGGTTCGTCGCGCTGGTCGAGCAACAGCCGATTCCCCACGTGTGTGCTGCGCCAGCCGCTCGGGGTGTCGTCCCCGAGGCGTTCACGCATGCGCGGCCCGAGCAGTTGGACCCCGAACGCATCCGGCGCTGACCCGTTCTGCGTGAGTTCGCGCAGCCCCCGCGTGGGCGCTTGCCCGTCTCCCTCAGGCGGAGGCCAGCCCTGTCGGAATCCCAGGTCGTCGAGTGCATAAATGTGGCTTTGATGCTCCGACCGACGGATACGGCCGTAATCCGCCCAAGGAGCAAGAGCTGCCAAGGCGGCGATGAGTTCGTCCAGCTGATCCGCCATACGCACGGCGGATTCGCTCCGCCAGCCGAGGGCTAGCATCGCGGTCGCCGAGCTGGCTCCGAGCAGGACGCGGCGGAACGACGTCGACGTGAAGACGAGGAGCCCTGCCGGATTGGGTAGGCCGCTGCTCGGCGAATGCTGGTTCTCCAGCAGGTAGGCAGCCCACTCCGGCCCGCCTTGCAATGGCAGGCCGTAGCGCAAGAGGCCGAATTCGATCTGAAGACCGTCAAGCTCAGGTCGTGGCAGGCTCAGACACCACTGCGCAAGCATCGCGTTGACCTCGTCTCGGCGTGTGGGCCATAGCCTGGGGCCGAGCCCGCCCTCATCTTCGACACCCGTCAGGTGGACGGTGCAGACGAGCGTGTGGACGGCTCCTGACTTTCGCCACGGGGAGTCCAGCTCACGCAACGGCCACGCGGGCGGGTGCGCCGCGGGAAACGGCGCCAGTTCGCCTTCGAGGCCGGCCTCGTCGAGGATCCGCAGCGTCCAATACAGGCAGCGGTCAGCGTTGTAGAACTTGTCAATCCCGATGGCCGTGCCCCAGGGGGTAGGCACGAACGGACCGAGCTCGAAATTCTCGTCAGGCTCCTCGGTGTCCAGCTCGTCATAGCTCGCGCCGGGCGAAGCCACCAGCCGGGCAATGACTTCGTCATAGGTCAAGCGGCTCTCCAACAGCACGGAGAAGCCGGATTGGTCTTTCTTGTTCACCCAAGCGACGTAAGCCGCCATCTGCGGGGCGAGGGTCACAGGCATCTGCTCTCCTTCACGTCAGCCGTCACTCGATGACCGGCTCGCTGCGCATCGCGCTCTCCTCGCTGTCGGCGAAGTGCTGGAAGCCGAGCCGCGCGGGCAGGTGCATGCCCATCACATGCACGCCACCACGCCCGGGCAGTCCACGGCCCGCCACACGGCCGATGACGCTGACACCGTCAGGTCGCGGCGCGGTGGCAGGCAGTGTCGCCACCAGGGCGTGGTCCTCGCCGCCCGTCAGCACCCATGCCCAGACCTCGTCCTCGAGTGCCGCAGCGAGCGGTGCCAGCGCGCGGGCGTCCGCGGCAAGCCCACTGGGATCGACCTCGAACGACACCCCGCTGGCGCGGGCGAGGTGAGCCAGGTCGTTGAGCAGGCCGTCACTGACGTCGAGCATCGCGGTCGCACCCGCCGCCGCGAGCGCCGCACCTGCGCCGTAGGGCGGCACCGGCCGCCGATGAGCGGAGAGCAGCAGGGCGTACGTCCGCTCGCGCGCAGCCACCACCTCGGGAACCGCGTCGTCATCCTCGCGGGCCAGGAGCAGCGCCAGCCCGGCGGCGGACGAGCCGAGCGGATAGGGCCCGGTGACGAGGCACACGACATCGCCGGGCTTGGCCCCCGTGCGCGTCACCGGCGGCCGGCCGCCGAGGTTGCCCAGCGCCGTGACCGCGATCTGGATGACGGGCGACGACACTACGTCGCCGCCGATGATGCTGGCGCCGAGGACCGCCGCCTCGTCGCGCAGGCCGTCGGCCAGCTCGAGCGCCCAGTTGCTCGGCAGGCTCGACGGCACCGAGAGCCCGACGAGCAGGGCGGTGGCGCGCCCTCCCATCGCGGCGATGTCGGCGAGACTCTGCGCCGCCGCCTTGCGGCCGATGTCGTACGCGCTCGACCAGTCCCGCCGGAAGTGCACCCCCTCGACGAGGACATCAGTCGTGGCGAGAACGCGACCGTCGGGCGCGGCGACGATCGCCGCGTCGTCCCCCGGCCCGAGGAGGACGCCGGGACCCTGCGGGAACCGCTCGCTGATAGCTCGCACGAGCGCGAGTTCACCGAGTGAGCCGACGGGTCGCGCCGGGTCGCCGGGCGCGCCGGGCAGCGGTGCGGGGGGCAACGCGACACCTCCGGTTCCTCGACGAGTAGCGTGCGGCGCCGTCCTCCCGGCGCTCGCGCGACCGAAGGCGCGCCTGCGAGTGCCGGCCGGGTGCCGGCGGATCGCAGACACTAGAGGGCATGTTCGGACGCACGAGAGGAGGGACGACAACAGTGGCGCTCCCCATCCTGGGCCCTGCGCCCCGTCAAACCCGTGCACCTGTGATCTTCGGCGTGCTCGTGGCTTGCGCGGCAATCGTGGCCACGGTGGCGGTGACAGCTCTCGTGAGAGGGCGACAGCCGTTGTCCGTGACCCCTCCGCCAGCGGTGTCCGGCGCTGACCGGGCGGCTTGCGGCGCGGTGCTCGCAGCACTCCCGACCACCGTGGCGGGAGCGGCGCACCGGGCCACCCGACCTCGTTCCCCGCTCGTCGCGGCCTGGGGGGCTCCCGCGATCGTCCTGCGCTGCGGCGTACGCGTGCCGGGACCCACCGACGTCGGCTGCCAACGCATCGAGGGGATCGACTGGGTGGTCGTGCGCGACACCGACGGCAGCGGCGGCACCGCTGTCCTCGAGACGTTCGACCGCACGCCCACGATCGAGCTGCAGGTCCCTGACGGCTATCCCCGCGACGTCGCGGTGGCCGGCGTCGCTCCCGCCCTGACATCGCTCGGGCACACCGGCGACGGCTGCACGGTGATCACCGGCGGCTCTGCCAGGCTGGGCTCATGAACAACGGGCCTGCCTCGGACCGGTCACTGTCGGACGTGTCACTGTCGACGCTGGCCGTCGTGGCAGGTCGGCCCAGCCGCGAGCCCGGCGCCCCGCTCACCGTGGGCATGAGCTTCTCCTCGACCTACGTCGCCGACGGCGACATCGGCTACGGCAGGCACGGGAACGTCACGTGGGCCGCGTTCGAGGAGGCGTTGGGCGCCCTCGAAGGCGGCACGGCGGTGGCATTCGCCTCGGGCATCGCGGCGGTCGCGGCCGCGCTGGAGGACGTCGCGACGGGCGGCGTGGTCATCGCGGCGCTGGGCTCCTACTCCGGCACTCTGACGCTGCTCGACCGGTGGCGCGCCAGCGGGCGCCTGCGCGACGTACGCCTCGTGGACATCGCTGACACCGCCGCCGTGATCGACGCGCTGCCCGGCGCGTCCCTCGTGTGGCTCGAGTCGCCGACCAACCCGCTGCTGGCCATCGCCGACATCCCGACCATCACGGCTGCGGCGCGGGCGGCAGGGGTGCGCTGCGCGGTGGACGCCACCTTCGCGACCCCCCTGCTGCTGCGTGGCCTCGACCAGGGGGCCGACGTGGTCGTGCACTCCGGCACCAAATACCTCGCCGGCCACAGCGATGCACTCATCGGGGCGCTGGTCTCGCGCGACCCGGACACCGTCGCGCGGGCCGTCGCCCACCGGACGGCCTACGGAGCGATTCCCGGCACCGCGGAGGCGTGGCTGGCCCTGCGCGGGATGCGCACCCTGCACCTACGCCTCGAGCGCTCCCAGCACAACGCGATGGTGCTCGCCGAGCGCCTGGCAGCCCATCGCGCGGTGAGCCGGGTCCGCTATCCGGGGCTGGCCCAGGATCCCGGTCACGCCCGCGCGGCCCAGCTGCTGCGCGGGTTCGGCTCGATCGTCGCGATCGAGATGCACGGGGGTGTCGCAGCCTCGGACGCCCTGGTCGCGGGCTGCGCCCTGTGGACCCACGCGACCAGCCTCGGTGGCGTGGAGTCGACGCTCGAGCGGCGGCGGCGCTGGGCGTCGGAGTCCGCCGCCGTGCCCGAGTCGCTGCTGCGGCTCTCCGTCGGCATCGAGGACGTCGACGACCTGTGGGCCGACCTGGTCCAGGCGCTGGACGCGATCTGACGGCGTCCAGCCCCTGGCTGTTGCGTGGTCGGCGCTCCTGTGAGAAGGCCCGTGCCGGTGGGCAGGCGTCGTGCACGCGTAGGCCGAAGATGCGGTGGCCCGGTGCCGCTGTCGCAGCATCGGGCCACCGAGTTGACTGAAAGCGCCGGCCGAACTAGTCGTCGACGGTTCCATAGCGCGCCCCGTCAGGCATGGTGGGCACCGACGGCGCCGCCTGTGAGGAGGGAGCTGTGGTCATGCTCGTGCGCTCGCTGAGTGCCTGCACGTCCTTGGTGGCACGGCGCGCCTTGACCTTGCGCAACACGGCCCCCCCGACGACGGTGGCTGCCGTGACGGCCAGCCGCCCGCCGAGTGAGCCGCTCTTGCCCTTGACCAGGGCGGCGACCTTGGCGCCGCGCGAGGGCGGCGGCGCCTCAGGGGCACGCTTCGGACGCCAGATCTGGCGGCTCCTCGCTGCGGTGGTGCGGGGCTTCGTCTTGGCCATGAGGTGCCTCCAACGACATCGTGGAACGGATGCAGAGGTCCCTACCCCGAACTGGCCCCTCCTGCACGAGCGAGCCGTCATCGCCGACATTCCGACGAGGACTCCTGCGACACGCGCGGCCGCACCTGGACAGGCGCTGGACGCGATCCGACGCGTCCAGCTCCTGCTGTGCAGGTCATCTGCTCAGACGTCGCTTGGCTCTGTGGCGGCTTCGGCGAGCACGAGGTAGAGCGCCCGGCGGGCATCGGTGAGGACCTTGTGCGCCAGCTGACGCTGCGCCTGGGTGCCGCTGCGCGCGACCTGTCGGGCCGCCGAGTGCAGCTCCTCCAGGATTCCCCGCAGGTCGGTGTTGGGCCCGCCGCGTGAGGTGAGCTCGACGAAGGGATCGACCAGGTCACCGGCCTCGACGAGCGCTCGCCCGCTCTCGGTCAAGGTCACGAGCTTGCGACCGCCGTCGACGGCGATCGTCACGAATCCCTCGTCCTCGAGCTGGTTGATCGTGGGATAGATCGCCCCCGGGCTGGGGCGCCACGCACCTTCGGTGCGCTCGGCCATGGCCTGCATGAGCTGGTAGCCGTGCATGGGCTGCTCGGCGAGCAGGATCAGGGTGGCGCTGCGTACGTCGCCGCGCTGTGCCCGGCCGCCTCGCCCGCCAGGCCCGCCTCGCCCGCCAGGCCCGCCAGGCCCGCCAGGCCCGCCAGGCCCGCCAGGCCCGCC
>CAXSDR010000070.1:13353-19625 GCA_964236445.1 uncultured Motilibacteraceae bacterium
CCCGGCGGCGCTGGTCACACCATCGAAACGTCCTACGCCTACCGTCGCGGCGATGAGCAGCCTGGTAGTCACCAACGCGGTCCTGCTGACGATGGACCCCGACCAGCCGGACCCGGTGACGGGCTGGCTCCTGGTCGGGAACGACGGTCGGATCGAGGCGCTCGGCGCGGGTGAGGCGCCGCCGCAGCCGCCCGGCGTCACGGTGCTCGACGTGGCCGGCGCCTTCGTGGCACCTGGGTTCGTGTCGGCGCACAGCCACCTGTTCACGTCCGGTTCGCGCGGGCTCGCGACGGACGAGTCGCTCTATGCGTGGATCGAGGCGATGACCGCGCCGCTGCATGGGGCGAGCGACGAGGACATCTACTGGGTGACGCGCCACGGCGCGCAGGACTTCCTGTCCAACGGCATCACGACGGCCTACGACTTCACGAGCGGCGGGCTGGTCTTCCAGCGCGAGTCGTCCGGCAAGGCTTCCTACCAGGACGCCGTGCCGTCACCGACGTTCCAGCACGCTCAGCTCCGGGCCAAGGTCGATGCGGGGCTGCGTCACGTGCATGCGGTGATGCTCGCGCAGACCACCGACCGGCATGCGGTGATGGACCACGTCGATGCGGTCGTCTCGCTGGCGAAGGCCGTGACCGACCCGACGCACCTCGCCATGTCGGTCATGGGCACCGTGCAGTGGGCAGACTCCGCCGAGACGGCCGCGCTCGAGGGCGAGGTCATGAGTCGGCATGCGATCACGAACCAGCCGCACCTGCTGGAGACGCCGCACGAGATCGAGTTCCAGCGCAGCAAGTTCTGGTGGTACCGCGACGCCGGCGTCCTCGGTCGTGACCTGATCTTCGGGCACTTCATCCAGACCACGGAGCAGATCCTGCAGGCGGCCGCGGACGCCGGGTGCGCGATGTCCTGGCAGCCGATGTCCAACGGCCGGTTGGCGTCGGGGATCGCCGACATCCCGCGCATCCGCGAGCTCGGTATGCGCGTCGGCATCGGCCTCGACGACCAGTCGTGCACCGACGTCTCCGACCCGTTCGCCAACATGCGCACCGGCATCTACCTGTTGCGCGCGTCTCGGCACGACCCGGCGGCGATGCCGGTGCGCGACATGCTCGAGCTGCACACCCGTGGCTCGGCGCAGGCTCTCGGCATCGACGACTCCGTCGGCAGCCTGCGCGTCGGCCGCTTCGCCGACTTCCTGGTCGTCGACCCGCGGCGCCCGGACACCGGCCCGGTCTGGGACCCCTGGGGCACCTATGTCCTGGCGTGCGGCCTGCGCAACCTCAAAGCGGTCTACGTCGGCGGGCGCTGCGTCAGCGACATCGACGGGCTCACCGACCCCGACGCACGCGAGGTCGAGGCCCAGGTGCACCAACGCCTTCGGCGGCTTGCCGCGCGGTGACCGCGGCCTGCGGGCGCTGAGCCCCCACGCGAGCGAGACTGAGGTGTGTCCCCCGTCGCCGAGCTCGCGGCGGCGGGCGTGGGAGCGCGTACGCCGCTGGCTCTCGTGATCGCGCCTGGCCTCGGCGTGGCAGTCGCCTGGGCCGACCAGCAGCGCACCTTCGGCAGTGACGACCCGGTGGCCCTCGTACGTGACCTGCAGCCCCTGGCGCCGCGGTGGACCTGGTGGTCCTCGCGCGAGACCGCAGGCCCGCTCGTGGCGTCGAGGGTGCACGTCACGGCGTGCTGGGACCTTGCAGCCGTCGGACGCCTCCTGTTCGGCACCGGGCGCGACGACCCCGGCGCCGTGTGGGCAGCAGTCCACGGCCTCGACGAACCCGCCCGGGTCAGCAGTTCCCCTGACCTGCTCGAGGTGGATGACCATGACGCGGTCGATGCCATGGGGCAGCTGAGCCACAGCTGGCTGCGCGGGCGGTGGGCGGAGGACCTCCCCTCGGCGGCGCGCTGGGCACAGCTCGCCTGCGCGGTGCAGCTGCGCCAGGAGGCGTGCCTGAACGCCCTGCCCGACCCGCGCCCCACCCGGCGGGGAACCGCGCTGCAGGTGCTCACCGCCCACGCGGAGTCGGCCGCCGCCCTGCTGGGCGTCGAGCTCGAGCACGGTGGCCTTCCGGTCGACCGGGACGTCTCCCGGACGATGCTGACCGCCATCGTCGGGCCCTGCCCCGTGGACGCGACGGACGAGGCGGCACAGCGCGCCGGGCGGGACGCCGCCGTGCTGCGTTTCTTCCCTCACAGCTCGGTCGACCTACGCAACCCGTTGCAGGTCAAGCAGGCCCTCGCGCGCATCGGGATCGATCTCCCCGACACGCGCTCGTGGCGGCTCGAGCCCTACGCGCCGTCCTCGCCGGCCGTCGCGGCGCTGCTGGCCTGGCGCAAGGCGGAGCGGATCGCCACCACCTACGGCTGGCGATGGCTCGAGGAGAATGTCGGCACCGACGGTCGCCTGCGCGGGGCGTGGGGGGCCGCCGACGCGGCTGCGGGGCGCATGACGGCGCAGGCCGGGCTGCACAACCTCCCCACCGAGCTACGGGCGACCGTACGCGCGGAGCCGGGCCACGTCTTCGTCCGCGCCGACCTGGGGCAGGTCGAGCCGCGGGTCCTGGCTGCCGTCTCTGGCGACCCGGCGCTCGCGGCCGCCGCCCGTGAGGACGATCTCTATGCGCCGGTCGCGGCGGCCCTGCGCTGCGATCGGCCTACCGCCAAGGTGGCCGTGCTGGCCGCGATGTATGGCCAGACGTCCGGCACCGCCGGGGCGGCGCTGCGCGACATGGACCGCACCTACCCCTCGGCCATGCGCTATCTGCGCGCTGCGGAGGCGGCTGGCCGGGCCGGCACGGACATCCGCACCTATGGCGGACGGCTCTTGCGGCTGAGCTCGTCCGACGGTGGCCTGGGCTATGGCAGATATGCACGCAACGCGGTCGTCCAGGGAGCGGCCGCCGAGCTGTTCAAGGCCTGGGCCGCGACTGTGCGCGTCGGGCTTCCCGAGCTCGACGGCGAGATCGTGCTCTGCCTGCACGACGAGCTGCTCCTGCACATGCCACGGACCAGGGCCGAGGACGCCGGCTCGCTGCTCGTAGGCGCGCTCCAGTCGACCACCTCGTGGTGGGCCTCGGGCAGCGGCGTGCGCTTCGTCGCGGAGGTGGCCGTCGGCGCCAGCTGGAGCGAGGCACACTGAGCCGGTCCTCGGCGCCGCGACCATCGCGTGCGGTCGGCTCTTCAAGAACTACGCGTCTGGTGCGATTCTGTTCCCGTGCTCTGGCCGGTGTTCGTCGACGACGAGCCGATGTCCATGCCGTGGCACGTCGGCGACCACGTCAGCCCGCAGCTGAGCTGGTGGGACGAACCGTGGCTGGGCCCTGACCTGGCCCTCGCCGATGTCGAGTTCTCGGCGCGGGCGCTCCTGGCCCCGGACGGCAGTCTGATCGGGCAGATCCTCACCCGCGACCGTGTCAGCGCCCTCCGCCTGGGGCAGGCCGACACCGGTGCGGTCACGATCGACGGCTGCCTGCTCTACGACCGCGACCTCTGGCCACCGCCCGGCACGCTGGCGCCCACCTCCGGCACGGTTCGGCGCATCGACGCTGTGAGCGAGCTCCGCGACCTGGGTCCTGATCGCTGGATCCCACGTCGCGGGGAGATCCGCACCGAACCCGTGGACGACACCGCCCCCGAACGGCTGCATGCCGATCCACCGCTGCCCGTTCTGCTGCCCGCCTTGGCCGGATCGGCACGAGGGGAGCTGAGGCTTCGACGCGTGAGCGACGTCATCCGTCACTACGGCCACCTGCTCCCTGCCCAGCAGTGGCAGCCGCGGGGCTTCGTCGTCCATGTCGACGTCGACGGAGCATCCTCGGCCGACTGAAGACCACCTTTACACGACAGACATCGGAGCGACCTCTTCCGGCAACTCCCAGCGGGTCCCATGACGGCGTGCGGCCCGACGGGCTGCCGTCAGGGGGCCGCAATGGTCGTGTCACGAAGGCTCGACCTGCTCACGACAGAGGAGATCGAGGCCCTGCCCAAGGAGTCGGCGCTCGTCGTGCAACCCATCGGCGCGACCGAGCAGCACGGGCCGCACCTGCCCTGCTCGACCGATGCCTTCGTCGCCGAGTCGATCGCCGAGCGCGCCGCGGCACTGCTGCCCGATGACGCACAGGTGTGGCTGCTCCCCCGGCTGTCCTACGGCAAGTCCAACGAGCATCTCGGTCGAGCCGGAACGATCTCGCTGTCGGCCGAGACGCTGATCGGCGTCTGCCGTGACGTCGGACATTCAGTTCGCGCATCGGGCTTCGGCAAACTGGTCTTCGTCAATGGTCATGGCGGTCAGCCAGGGCTCCTCGACATGGTGTCGCGCGACATCCGCATCGAGACCGGTCTGCAGGTCTTCCCGCTCGGCATCAGCCGCCTCGGCCTGCCGCCCGGCACCGTGGTCGCCGACGCCGACTTCGGGATCCATGGCGGCCAGCTCGAGACCTCGATCGTCATGGCGCTCGACGAGTCGCTCGTGAGAACTGACCGCTTCGCCGCCGACGGCGTCCAGACAGGAGCACAGTTCGCGACGCGCAAGCACCTGACGCTGGAAGGCCCGATCCCGACCGCGTGGGTCACCGACGACCTGTCGGTCAGCGGCGTGATCGGCGACCCGACGGGGGCGACGCGCGCGATGGGCGAGTTGGTTGTCGCGCACTGGGCCACCGCGCTCTGCGAGGCCTACGTCGAGATGTGCGAGTTCGAGTTCGCCAGCCGCACTGATGCGTGAGCGCACGTCCGGGTGTGCGGGCCGCCAGGGTCTGACCCGGCGCCCACCGGGCTCCGTCCCGGGACAGGAGCTGCACAGCATGTCGGACATGGCTGAGCTCGCGCGGCGGCTGGCATGACGCTGCTGCTGCACAACGGCCGGACCAGCGACGGGCGCCTCGTCGACGTGCGGTGCGACGACGGTCTCATCACCGCTGTCGACACGCCCGGCACGCACGTCGGGGGCGAGGCGATCGACCTGACAGACTTCCTGCTGCTCCCCGCTCCGGCAGAGCCGCACGCGCATCTGGACAAGGCCCTCACCGCCGACCTCGTGGCCAATCCAGCGGGTGACCTCATGGGCGCCGTGGTGGCCATGGGTGCCTTTCTCCCGACGCGTGACCTCGATGACTTCGTCGACCGTGCGTCCCGGGCCGCTCTCATCCTGCTCAGCCACGGCACCACGGCCATCCGTACCCACGTCGATCTCGGGCCGGCGGGTGGGCTCATCGGTCTCGAAGCGCTCGCCATCGTCCGCGACCGGCTGGCCGGCTTGCTCGACCTGCAGATCGCCGTTCTTCCCGCGTGTCCCCTGACCGGAGCCGCCGGTGCGAGCACGCGGGCGCTGCTGCGAGACGCGCTGCCGCTGGTCGACGTCGTCGGTGGGTGCCCCGCGCTGGACCCTGACCCGGTAGGCCTACAGCGACTCGTGCTCGATCTCGCCGCAGGGGCAGGGCTGGCGGTGGACCTGCACCAGGACGAGACGCTCGATCCGGCGATGCAGCATCTCGACTCGCTCGCCCAGCTGGTGGGCAACACACCGGTCGACCGCGGCGTGACGGCGAGCCACTGCGTGAGCCTGGGCGTGCAGCCGCGATCCGTCCAGCGTTCCGTTGCCGCCGCGTTGGCCGCCGCGGGCATCGGCATAGTGACCAACCCACAGACCAACCTCTTCCTGCAGTCACGTGACGTCTGGACCTCCCCACCCCGCGGGCTCACCGCCATCGCGGCCCTGCACGAAGCCGGAGTCGTCGTCGCCGGTGGCGGCGACAACCTGCGTGACCCCTTCAATCTCGCGGGACGTGGCGACGCGCTCGAGATCGCGTCCCTGCTCGTGACGGCGGGGCACCTCTCGCCCGCGCTCGCCTACCACCTGGTCAGTGCGGGCGCGCGCGACGTCATGGGCATGGCTGCCGTCACCGTGGGCGTGGGCTCCCCCGCCGAGCTGCTCGCCGTACGCGCCGACACCGTCGGCGAGGCTGTGGCAGCCGGGCCGGTCGACCGCGTCGTGGTGCACCGTGGCCGGCTGGTGGCGCGTACGACGTCCGAGAGCTGGGTGGCAGCCCCGTTGCGCAGCTGAGGGCAACCTCGACGTTCACCCACCAGACCTGCACGTCCGCCGGCGCGCTCTGACGCGCCGTTCATGAGATCCGGTTCTAGACCGTTGCTGGGGCGCGGGAAGCCGACGTGGCCGTCATCTCGTAGACGTTCCACATCGTCTTGCGACCGAGCGTGTCGTAGAGCGACCTGGCCCGGTAGTTGTCGTCAGCGGTCGTCCATCGCACGAC
>CAXSDR010000071.1:0-17988 GCA_964236445.1 uncultured Motilibacteraceae bacterium
TGAACGGCTATCGCAGGTGACACTGGACCCATGACGGGACGCACCGACGAGCCGGAGGCCCGGCTCGGGCGGGACGAGGCGCTGATCCTGCTGGCCCACGGGGAGCTGCAGATCGAGGGCCGCATCGTCGACGCCTCCAACGCGACCCTGCAGGCCACGGTCAGCTGTGACGGGATGGCGGCGACGTGCGTCTACAAGCCGGTGGCGGGGGAGCGTCCCCTGTGGGACTTTCCTGACGGGACCCTGGCGGGGCGTGAGGTGGCCGCCTACCTCGTCTCGACGGCTACGGGCTGGGATGTCGTGCCGCCGACGGTCCTGCGGGACGGGCCCTATGGCCCCGGCATGGTGCAGCTCTGGGTGGACATCGATGCTGGCGTCGACCTCGTCGACGTGGTCGCGCCCGGCCGCGTTCCCGCCAGTTGGTGCACCGTCGTCGAGGCTGTCGGAGAACGTGGCCGCCCGGTGGTGCTGGCCCACGCGGACGACCTGCGGCTGCGCCGGATGGCGGTGCTCGACGTCGTGATCAACAACGCCGACCGCAAGGGCGGTCACATCCTTGCCGTCGGCGCCGACCCGGCTGCCGCGGTGCACGGGGTCGACCACGGCGTCTGCTTCAACCTCGACGACAAGCTGCGCACGGTGCTGTGGGGCTGGGCCGGCATGCCTGTCACGGAGGAGGACGCCGACGTGCTCGCCACTCTGCTCGACGCGCTCGACGGCGCACTGGGCACCTCGCTGGCGGAGCACCTGACCCGCAAGGAGGTGGCGCGGACGCGGCGGCGGGTCGCGTCGCTGCTGTCCCGGGCGACGATGCCGCTGCCCTCTGCGGGCTGGCCGGCCATCCCCTGGCCGGCGTTCTGACCACCCGACACTAGGGTGGCGCTGTGCACGCCTGGCCCGCCCCGCACGTTCCGGAGCTGCCCGGCAGGGGTGCTCCGCTACGGATCTTCGACACCGCGGCGGGCGCCGTGCGTGAGACCGCGCCCGAGTCGGTGGCGCGGCTCTATGTCTGCGGCATCACCCCCTACGACGCCACGCACCTCGGCCACGCGGCCACCTATCTCGCGTTCGACCTGGTCAACCGCGCCTGGCGCGACGCCGGCCACACCGTGCAGTTCGTGCAGAACGTGACGGACGTCGACGATCCCCTCCTCGAGCGGGCAACGGCCACGGGGGTCGACTGGCGCGACCTCGGCGCCCGCGAGACAGCCCTGTTCCGTGAGGACATGACCGCGCTGGGCGTGCTGCCTCCCGATCACTACATCGGCGTCACCGAAGCCATCCCGCTCGTTGCTGACGCCATCTCGAGGCTCATGACGTCGGGCGCGGCCTACCTCGTCGACGACGACGTCTATTTCGACGTCAGTGCCGATTCGCACTTCGGTGAAGTCGCTCACCTGAATCGCGATTCCATGATCTCGCTTTCAGGTCTGCGTGGCGGCGATCCCGAGCGCCCCGGCAAGCGCGATGCGCTCGATCCGCTGCTGTGGCGCGCGGCCCGGGAAGGAGAGCCCAGCTGGGAGTCCTCGGTGGGTGCCGGCCGGCCGGGGTGGCACATCGAGTGCTCCGCCATCGCGCTCACCTATCTGGGAGCCGGCTTCGACGTGCAGGGCGGCGGCAGCGACCTGATCTTCCCTCACCACGAGATGTCCGCGTCGCACGCCCATGCCCTCGGGTCGTCGCCGTTCGCGCGGCACTACGTCCACAGCGGCATGGTCGGCTATGACGGCGAGAAGATGTCCAAGTCGCGCGGCAACCTCGTGCTCGTCTCGGCGCTTCGCCGTGGCGGCGTCGACCCCGCCGCCATCCGCATCGCCCTGCTCGCTCACCACTACCGCAGTGACTGGGAGTGGACCGCAGCCGACCTGGACCGCGCCGAGGAACGGCTGGCGCTGTGGCGGCGCGCGCTCGGTGGCAACGGCGGCCCGCCTGCCGAAGCCACGATGGCCGCCGTGCGCGCAGCGCTCGCAGACGACCTCGACGCCCCTCGCGCGCTGCGGGCTGTCGACGACTGGTCGCGAAACTCGGTCGACACCGGTGCCGGTGGTGCGGGCGGCGAGCCCGGCGCACCCGGACTCGTCGCGCGTTCGCTGGACGCCCTGCTCGGCATACGCCTCTGAGCTGTTCGCCGGCCGACTCCGGTGCCGGTCAGGCCAGGCGCACCGGGGCCCGCGAGCCGTCGCCGCCGAGGACCTCCATGGCCCCCCCCGACGCCGGCAGCCGGAAGCAGGTCTGCCAGGTCTCGAGGCTGACGATCCGCCGATGCGGGCCGGGGGACACATCCGGACCCCAGGTCTGACGGTTGGCGTCCTGCTTGGGCCACGACGTGTACTTCGCGACGACACCGACCGCGGAGCAGGCGAGCGCACCAGCGCCGGTGCGCAGGACGTACGTCCCGGCCTGTGGGTCCACCAGGAAGCCGAAGGCCGCGGGATAGCCGTTGCTCTGTCGCTTGCCGTCCGGGTGCTTGGCGAACCCCTGGGCCAAGACCGAGGTCCACGGCCCCGAGGTGAACACCGCCGTCCGCTGCACCTTGCCGGTCGACTTGGCGAGACGCCAGTAGGACGCCAGCGCGTCCGGGGCTCCGATGGCCCGATCATG
Organism: uncultured Motilibacteraceae bacterium; assembly: GCA_964236445.1. Lineage (GTDB taxonomy): Bacteria > Actinomycetota > Actinomycetes > Motilibacterales > Motilibacteraceae > CAXSDR01. The sequence goes on from CAXSDR010000071.1 coordinate 2,602, forward strand.
CAGCGAGCTGGTGACCTCCTTGGAGTAGCCCTCGGAGTCCGCGGTGACCGTGTCCATGCCCGGGCGGGGCGACGACTTGGGTCCCCAGCCGGTGTCGAGCACCAGCAGCCACGGCTGGGTGGCAGCCGTGCGCCGCAGGATCAGGACCTCGGTGTAGGGCGCGTCGGCCTGCAGGGTGGAGACCTCGGCCCCGAACGAGATCGGGTAGCGCGTCTGACGCGTGACCCACAGGTTCGAGTCCTGATAGGTGCCCGACCGCTTCGGTCCGCACCGGCACCGTGCCACGGCGTTGTCGTTGGTGAGTGCCACGCCGACCTCGAGCGCGGCGATCCCCGACGTGTCGTGGTGGAGCACGGCGCTCTCGCGCGCATTCCACAGCGTTCGCAGCACGCGGCCGGCCTCGGTGGGCGTCACGAGCGGGGCCTTGCCGGCGGTGCGCCCGGGCGCACCGAGCAACCCCGGGCGGGTCTCGGTCTGCCGGGCGTGCCGGCTTCCCGTCGCTGACGAGTCAGCCTCGTTCGTGCGCATGCGCAGGACGGCCACGAGCGAGCCGGCGATCGACGCGACGAGGACCAGGGCGATCGCGATCGTGAGGACGCGCTTGCCGCGCCGGCCCCGGCGGCGCGAGTTGTTCACCGGCAAGCGGGTCGAACCCGCTCCGGTGGGACCAACCTTCGGGAGAGCGGCAGCCGCGGCTTTGTCGCGTCGCCTGCGCTTGACCGGAGGTGGCGGCGGAAGGATGTCCACCGTGGGTGGCGGCGCGGTCGCGGCCAGCTCTTCGGCAGGTGCGGGCAGGCGGCCACCGGGGCGCGCGAACCTGTGCTCCTTCGTGGCCGGCGCGTTCGCGGCGACGGGCGCCTCCGCCGAAGCGGCGGCGGGCGGTGCTGGCGGCGGCGCGGCGGCGGCGGGCGCAGCCGGCAGCGTGCGGACGGGATTGATCCGGGCCGCCGCCGCGGCATTCGAGGGGTGCGGGTCGGGGCCGGGCACGAGACGCTGCGCGTCGTTCGGCCGGGGCGAGGGTACGCCGGTGGCGGCCGGCGCCTGCGGGCCGGTGCTCGCGACAGCTGTGTCGGTGCCTTCGGAGCGGTCGTTGAGAGCCTGCGCGCGTCGACGCTCGGCACGTCCGGGTCGGCGGCCGGCAGCGAGCTGTGACGGGAGCGCGATGGGCGGCGCAGGCGTTTCGGCCGATGTCGCGGTGTTGACGCGGGTGAAAGGCGTCCACCCCTCGCCCTCCCAGTCAGGCGCCTTCTCAGGGCCCGCGGGATCGACGAACGCGTCCGGTGGGGTAGTCACTGCCGGATCCTCGACGCCTTGGCGTGCGCGCTTGAGCCTGGAGCCCGTTTCGCAACCTGCCGGACGACGCTGGCTAGCGGGGCGGGCCTGACTCGCCGCGGCGCCTCAGGTAGCGCTCGAACTCCTTGGCGATCGCCTCCCCGCTCGCCTCGGGCAGCTCGGCGGTGTCCTTGGCCTCCTCGAGGGTGCGGACGTAGTCGGCGACCTCGCTGTCGTCAGCTGCCAGCTCGTCGACGCCGCGCTCCCAGGCGCGAGCGTCCTCCACGAGCTCGCCGAGCGGGATCGCCAGCTCGAGGAGGTCCTCGACGCTGCGCAGCAGGGCCAACGTGGCCTTGGGGGACGGTGCCTGCGCGACGTAGTGCGGCACCGCCGCCCACAGGGACACGGCTGACATCCCGACGCGCCCCGCCGCGTCCTGGACCACGCCGACGATGCCCGTCGGGCCCTCGTAGCGCGACAGCTCGACACCGAGCCGGCTCGCCAGAGCAGCGTCCGTCGCGCTCCCGCTCACCGGGATGGGACGCGTGTGCGGGGCGTCGGCCAGCAGGGCGCCGAGCGTCACCACGGTCTCGACGCCCAGGTCGGAGGCCAAGGCGAGCAGCTCGGCAGTGAAAGCCCGCCAGCGCATGTTGGGTTCGATGCCGCGCAGGAGGACCACGTCACGTGTCGCCCCGGGCGGTCGGGCCCACGACATGCGCGTCGTCGGCCACGTGATGGTGCGCGACCCGTCCGTCTCCATCGTGACCTCGGGCCGGTTGACCTGGAAGTCGTAGTAGTCCTCCGGGTCGAGCGCCGCCACCGGCTGCGCATCCCAGACGTCTTCGAGATGCTCCACCGCCGAGGTCGCCGCCTCTCCCGCGTCGTTCCAGCCCTCGAACGCCGCGATCATGACGGGGTCGACCAGCTCGGGCACGCCCTCGAGCTCGATCAAGCGGGGGCTCCTCAGCTGGGACAGGCGCGGCGGTCGAGGTCCGGTGCCACGTTGCCACCGCCTCGCTGTGCACGGGTCAGCCTACGCCGCGGGGCCGCTAACCTGGCACGTGCGGCCCGAGAACAGCAACCGCAGCGCCTCGCCGCGACGTCGCCCTGATCGTCTTGGCCATTCCGGTCGCCGCCCACGCCAGCAGGAGGTCACGTGCGCAGGACCGTCGACGACGGCGCCGTATGAGCGTCGCGACGTTGGAGGCGGTCTTCTTCGACATGGACGGCCTCACCGTCCACACGGAGAGCACGTGGCTCGAGGCCGAGATCGCCGTCACCCGGTCCTATGGCGGCGTCTGGACACCCGAGGACCAGATCGCGAACGTGGGTGGTCCGCTGCTCCGCGTGGCAAGCCATATCCTCGCAGTATCCGGTCGTGAGGATGTGACGGCGGAGCAGGTGGCGCGGGAGCTGAACGCAGAGGTCGAGCGGCTCCTGCGAGCGGGAGCGGTGAGCTGGATGCCCGGTGCGCAGGACCTCCTCGCCGAGCTTGCTGCCGCAGGGGTGCCCCGGGCCCTCGTCTCGGCATCGCACCGCCGACTTGTCGACGCCGTGCTCGAAGCCATAGGCGAAGACAATTTCATGACAACCATTGCCGGAGACGAAGTTCGGCAGACAAAGCCTCATCCCGACCCCTACCTCCTGGCCGCTCAACGGCTCGCGGCCTCACCGGACCGATGCGTCGTCCTGGAGGACTCACCCACCGGGGTGACCGCGGGGGAGGCGGCCGGGTGTGTCGTGGTGGCGGTGCCGAGCGTCGCCCCGATCGAGCCAAGGCCCGGTCGTACGATCGTCCGCTCACTTGTCGACGTCGATCTCGCGACGCTTCGCGACGTCGTCGTGCGGCGGCACTCCGCCTCTGCATGACCCCGGCTCGCTGACGCCAGGGCCCCGAGGTGGTCAGCTGTCGTCGAGGCAGTCAGGGCCAGTGCCGGCTACACGGCAGGACGGTCAGGCCTGGGCGGCGGTGGTGCCGGCGTAGACCACATTCTCGGTGGGGGCGGAGGGATTGTGATTCTGGCTGTGGAGGCGGTAGGAATGGTCCAACGCGGCAGCTGTGACGACGTGCGTGGCTGACGTGAGCTGACCCCCGGCAGTCTTTCGCTGACATGATCGAGGCTAACTCCTGCGTCCAGACAAGGGCCGACACCGCGAGGCGTTGTCTTGCTCCACGCAGCGAGCAGGGGAGAGGTAAGAGATGGGGGGTCGCAGAATGGAACATGACGTCGTCGGACAGGCCCGCGATTTTGCCATAGCCGCTCATGCCGGCCAGGTCGACAAGTCCGGCGCTCCCTATGCCACACATCCCGAACGGGTGGCGGGGCGCCTGGTCGGGGACGACCTGGCCCAGGCGGTCGCCTGGCTGCATGACGTCGTCGAGGACACCACCGTCACGCTCGACGACCTGAGCGCGGCTGGCTTCCCACTGCATGTCGTCAACGGCGTCGACGCGATGACACGCCGCCGCGGCGAACACAGCGACGACTACTACGCCCGGGTTGCGGGGGACCCGCTCGCGTTGAGAGTCAAACGCGCCGACATCGCGGACAACACCGATCCGGCTCGCGTTGCCCTTCTGGACCACCCGACCCGGGTGCGGCTCGCGGCGAAGTACGAACACGCCCTCCGGGTTCTCGATCACGCGAAGGGCATCGGCGAGGGCTAGCGCGCTGGCCGCCTCCGGGGATACGCCGTCGTCAGTAGCTTGCGGCTCCCGTTCTCGCGCCGAACAGGAGATGACGTGCGATCGCCTAATGTGGGCACGATGTCCCTCGATCTGCTCGACTGGCGCCGACGCGTCTTCGCGCTCTATGCCGACATACGGTCCGAGTCCTCGCCTGTCGCCGCCCACGAGCTCTGGCGGAGCCGGCGAGACGAGCTCTTCGCCCAGCATCCCCAGTCACCACTGACACCACGGCGGCGCCAAGAGTTCACAGGTCTGCCGTACGCGCCGTACGACCCGGCGCTGCGCTGGGAGCTGAGCGTCGACGCTGACGTCGAACCGCATCGACTGGAGGTGGTGACGACGACCGACGGCACCGTCGCGTTCGAGCGCATCGGCAGGCTGCACCTGCCGGACCACGGGGACCTGGACGTCTGGTGGCTCGCCTCTTATGGCGGGGGAGTGTTCGTCCCGGTCAAGGACCGCACTGCGGGCAGACGGACCTACGGCGCGGGACGCTACGTCCTCGACAGCGTCAAAGGGGCCGATCTGGGCGGCGACGTGCGAAGCGGTGTCCTCGTCGTCGATCTCAACTTCGCCTACAACCCCTCGTGCGCCTACGACCCGGCCTGGGTGTGCCCGCTCGCGACGCCCGGCAACACGCTTGCGGTGGAGGTGGCGGCGGGCGAGCTGATGGCGGCCGTCACACCGGCTTGAGGATTCCACCGTCGACGAGGTAGGTGCAGCCGAATGCAAGAGCTGGCGCCATCGAAGCACAGGAAGACGACGAGGTCGGCGACCTCCTCCGGCTAGGCGACGGCGTCCGTGTTGCGGGACCACCCGTCGGGTGCGGCGGCCGAGGTCGACTTCGGTGTCGTGTGGGTGATGCTCAACGCTGAGTCGACCCGCTGCTTCCTGTTCACGCGCCGTCTCACCTACGTCGTTGCGCCCTGTCACGGCCTGCACGTTGCCGCGGTCCAGCCCCTGACTCCGACCCGACCGGAGGTCAATGCCCGGTGAGCAGGAAGGGACGTCCGTACGCAGCAGTGGTCCCGCGGGTGATGTCCTTCATCCCCACGACGCGGTAGGCCCAGGCCCCACGCGGCGGGACGCAGAGGCGCGGTACGTGCACGACGTCGGCATGCACGTCGCGTAGCTCGTGAACACCGTGCGCCAGCGGCCGGCCTCTTGCGCTGCAGCAGCACCGTCCCGTTGGTCGACCTACCGGTGACGACGACGGTGTGTTGACCTCGAAGAAGCTCCTGCCGACCGTGACGCCCATCGGGTCTGTGAGGTGGACCGACACGTCGAGGCCACTCACCTGCGCACCGGCCAACCGTGGTGGACCTGTCAGTGCGAGTGCCGACACCTGCGGCGCCGCGGGGGCGTCCTCGGCGAGGGCGGGCTCGGTGCCTCCGAGGAGCATCCTCACACCCGGCCGACTGCTCGACGCGCTCCGCTGAGCTAGTGGGTGGCGATCGCCTGGAGCACGTCGAGGCGCGTCGACCGCCACGCCGGCATCGCTGCGGCGAGCGTCCCCACGACGGGCGCGGCGAGGGCAACGGTGCCGATGAGCAGGAGCGGGAGAGCAAGCTGCGTGATCCCCTGCCCGACGAGCAGTCGCTGCGCCAGCACGCCGAGAAGGGTGCCCGTGCCGAGTCCGAGCAGTGCCCCGAACACAGAGATCACCACGGACTCCAGCACCACCATGCAACCGAGCTGACCGCGTGTGGTTCCCACGGCACGCATGAGCCCGACTTCGCGGGTGCGCTCGATGACCGAGAGCCACAGCGTGTTGACGATGCCGAGGATCGCGATCACGACGGCGAGAGCCAGCAGCACATAGATGAACGTGAGGAGCTGGTTGATCTGCTTGCGGAACTCCTGCTTGAACTGCGCCTGGTCCTGCAGCTTGATGTCGGGATAGGCGGCCAGCTGCGCGTCCAGAACCGACCGGACTTCCCCCAAGTCGGCGTTCTGCTTCGCCGTGACATAGAGGAAGTCGTCGCGGCGGGACCCGCCGAGAACCTGCTGGACGCCGAGCGGGAGCGTGAAGCCCGAGAGCCCCGGGTTGTCGGCAACGACACCACCCACGACCACGTCTGCTGACTTGCCGGTGGCAAGCACAACGGTCATGTGAGAGCCGACCGCGAGACCCGTCTCACCGGCGACCGCCTCAGTGAGGAGTGCCTTGCCGGCCTCGAGCGCGTTCACATCGCCCGATTTGCCTTCAAGCGCAATGCGGCGGCGATGGCGGGCCCACCGATCGAGGTGACGTCGGTCGTGGAGTCCGCGCGTCCGGCGATGCTGATGCGCGCCGTGTCAATGCGCTCGCGTACGACACCGGCGATGCCGGGAGAGGCACCGAGGCGGTCAGCGACGTCACCGGTGAAGGCACCATCGTTGTTGCCGAAAGCGACATAGCTCGCCCCCATGGAGTCGTCAACGAGCTTGTCCAGTGACACCTTGCTGGAGGAAGCCAGAACGCCGATTCCGGTGATGAGCGTGAGACCGATCATCAAGGCTGATGCCGTCACCGCGGTGCGTCGCGGGTTGCGCCGGGCGTTCTGCGTGCTCAGGCGCCCGACGGTTCCGGCCAGCGCACGCAGTGGAACGCTGAGCACGGACAGGACAGGGATGCTGACGAGCGGTGCGAGCACCATGGCGGTCAGCAGGGCGAGAAGTGCACCGCCGGCGAAAGTGAGGCCGGCCGGCTTCCCGGCCATGCGCAAGGAGCCGGCAAGGGCGGCGGTGGCAGCTGTCGCTCCGATGAGACCGATCGACGCGCGTCGCCGCAACGAGCGCTCGTCCGGTCCCAGGTCGTCACGCATCGCGGCGACGGGTGACACGCTCGCGGCTCGCCGAGCCGGAAGGTAGGAAGCCACGAGCGTCACGACCACGCCCGTGACCAGCGAGATGACCACGGTCCGGGGCGCGATGACCAGCGACCCGGAGGCGACGTCGAGACCGTTGCGTCTCATCAGCGCCAGCAGGCCGACGACGAGCAGCACGCCGGTGCCGAAGCCCGTGGTGGCACCGACGAGGCCGAGCGCGCCGGCTTCGCCGAGCACTGAGCGGGTCACCTGACGACGACTCGCACCCAGGGCTCGCAGCAGCGCAGACTCGCGCGTGCGCTGTGCCACGACCATCGAGAACGTGTTGAAGATGAGGAAGCACGCGACGAACAGCGCGACCCCTGCGAATCCGAGAAGGACGGGCGTGATGAACGAGAGGGACTGCGAGACCGACGCGCTCGTCGCTGCAGCGTCCTCTGCTCCGGTCCTGGCGGCGGCGCTCGCAGGCAGCACGCGGGCGACGCGCGACCTCAGCGCCTCGTCGCTGACGCCGTCCGCCGCGGTGACGGCGAGCGAGGTGAACCCGGCGCCGCCCGGCAGCAGTTTCCCGGCCGTGGCGCCGTCGAAGGCGACCATCGTCGCGCCCGCCAGGTTGCCGGTCGAGCCATAGCGGAACACCCCCACCAGCGTCGCCGTCGTGGGGGGCCCGCTCGGCATCAGCAGGGCGATCCGGCTGCCGAGGCTCAGTTGACCCGTGCGCGCCGAGACGCTGTCGATCGCGACCTCGGCAGCGGACGTAGGGGCCCGGCCCCGGAGCAGGGTCGTGACGCCCGGTCGGTCGGTCCACCTGACGCCGATGCCCGGCGCGCCGCCCGATCCGAGGATCGCGCCCGTGGGTCCCAGGATGCGTACGCCATCGACGGATATCTCACCGACGGCCCGGCCGACTCCCGGCACGGCCTTGACCGTGTCCAACAAGGATGCGGGCAGCGTGAGAACGGTCGAGTCGTCGGTGAAGGCGTCGGTCCCGCCGACCGCGGACCGCGGTTGGACGACGACGTCCGAGGTCGTCTCGGCGAACAGCTGGTCGAACGTGTGGCGCATGGTGTCGGTCAAGATCAATGAGCCGGCGACGAACGCGATGCCCAGCACGACGGCTGCACCGCTGAGCAGCAGTCGGAGCTTGTGCGCCAGCAGGCTTCTCACGGTGACACGCAACATGTTCAGGACCTCCGGCCGGCTGCTTCGAACTTCTTCATGCGCTCGAGGACTGCATCGGAGTCCGGCTCGAGCAGCTCGTCGACGATGCGCCCGTCAGCGAGGAAGAGCACGCGGTCGGCATAGGACGCGGCAACGGGGTCGTGGGTGACCATCACCACGGTTCGCTGCATCGACCGGACACTGTCGCGCAGGAACTGCAGAACTTCGGCACCGGCGCGTGAGTCGAGATTTCCTGTCGGCTCGTCGGCGAAGATGATGTCGGGCTTGCCGGCCATGGCACGGGCACACGCGACCCGCTGCTGCTGACCGCCGGAAAGCTGTGAGGGCTTGTGCGTCAGCCGGTCTCGCAGGCCGACCGTGTCGATGACCGTGTCCAACCAGGCCCGGTCGGGCCTTCGCCCGGCAATGTCCATCGGCAGCGTGATGTTCTCCATCGCCGTGAGCATCGGAAGCAGGTTGTAGGACTGGAAGATGAAGCCGACCCTGTCACGGCGCAACCGCGTCAGCGCCTTGTCCTTCTTGTCCGTGAGATCGACGTCACCGATCGAGACCGAACCGCTCGTGACGACGTCGAGCCCGGCGAGGCAGTGCATCAGCGTCGACTTGCCCGAGCCGGACGGCCCCATGATGGCGGTGAACTGACCGCGAGGAAATATGACGTCGACATCGTCGAGCGCGACGACCCGGGTGTCCCCGCTGCCATAGACCTTTCCCACGCGATCCGCTCGGGCGGCTGTTCCTGTTGCCTGTGGTGTGATCATGCATCGAAACTAGGGAAGTCGGGCCCGGCGCGGCATCGTGGATCTCCCGGGGTGCGGCCCCTAAATCTCGCCGACCCCAACCCCGAGAGCGGTCCGGCTCAACCCTGAGAACAGGCGCTCCGGTCGACCGTGCACCGGGATCCCTGCGTCCTTCGATGCCGCGACCTAGCATGAGGTGATGCCCGACAGCGAGAACTCCCACGCCGACTCGCGCGTCCTGCGATGAACGGGACCTCGCTGCGCATCGGGTCTGTCGCGGGCGTCCCGATCTTCGTTGCGCGGTCGTGGCTGATCGTCGCCGCGATCATCACCTACATCTTCGCGCCCGAGGTCGAGAGCAGGCTTCCGGGGATCGGCAACGGCGCGTACGCCGTGTCCGCGGCCTTTGCCGTTCTGCTCTACGCCTGCGTCCTCATCCACGAGCTCGGGCACACGTTCGTCGCGCTGTCGTTCGGGCTGCCCGTGGGCCGCATCGACCTACAGGTGCTCGGCGGCGTCTCCCACATCGAGCGGGAGCCACAGACGCCGTGGCGCGAGTTCGCGGTCTCTGCCGTCGGTCCGGCAGTGTCGCTGGCTCTGGGCCTCGCGGCCTGGCTGGCCCGCGGCGCCGTCCCGGACGGGACCGTCATCTCCGTGCTCGTGCTGGAGCTGTTCGCCGCCAACATCGCGGTGGGCGTCTTCAACCTGCTGCCGGGTCTCCCACTCGACGGCGGCCGCGTCCTGCTCGCGGGCGTCTGGGCCCTGACCCGTCGCCGCACGATGGCCATGGTCGTCGCCGCCTGGTCAGGACGTGTCGTCGCCGTCGCGGTCGCCCTCGCTCCGGTGGTGCTGGCAGCACGAGCCGGTCGACAGGTTGGCCTGGTGTCGCTGATGTGGGGAGTGCTGCTCGGGCTCTCGCTCTGGTCAGGCGCGTCGCAGTCGTTGGCCGCCGCCCGGCTGCGTACGCGCCTGCGCGGACTTGACGCACGGTCGCTCGCCCGCTCGGCCCACGCCGTCGAGGGCGACGTCCCCTTGTCACAGGCGATCAGCGAGAGCGAGGCGCTCGGTCGGCAGGCGCTGCTCGTAGTGGCGCCCGACGGTCATGTGCTCGGGCTGGTGAACGACGCCGCGCTGCACGCGGTGCCCGAGCACCGTCGCTCGTGGGTGCGCACCGGCGATCTCGCGCGCGCCGTCGAGCCCGCGCTGGTGCTGGCCGCGGACCTCGACGGCGAGAGCCTGCTGCAGGCGCTCAACGCGGTGCCGGCCACCGAGTGGCTCGTGCTGGAGCAGGGTGGCGCGGTCTGCGGTGTCATCGCGGCGGCCGACGTCGAGCGCGCACTGCGCACCTAGACTGCGCCCCCATGACCGACGCGCCATCCCAGCCCACAGGCGCAGCTCACAGGCAAGGCCCCTTCCGCGCCGGCGACCAGGTGCAGCTGACCGATCCCAAGGGCCGGCACAACACGATCACCCTGGTGGAAGGCAGCGCCTTCCACACCCACAAGGGTCTGCTCGACCACGACGGACTCATCGGCCGTGACGAGGGCATCGTGGTCAAGACGACGGCAGGCGTCGAATACCTCGCGCTACGCCCGCTGTTGTCGGACTTCGTGCTCTCGATGCCGCGCGGCGCCACCGTCGTCTATCCCAAGGACGCCGGGCAGATCGTGCACATGGCCGACGTCTATCCGGGTGCGCGCGTCCTCGAGGCGGGAGCCGGGTCGGGTGCACTCACCATGGCGCTGCTGCGGGCGGTCGGCGACGAGGGCAGCGTGATCTCCTACGAGCGACGCCCCGAGTTCGCAGCGGTCGCCGCGCGCAACGTGGAGCTGTTCTTCGGCACGCCGCACCCCGCATGGGAGCTTCGCCACGGTGACCTTCAGGAGGCCGACCAGCTGCCTGACGCATCGGTCGACCGGGTCGTGCTCGACATGCTCGCACCCTGGGAGTGCCTGGCGACCGTGGCCCGCGCGCTGGTGCCCGGCGGGGTGCTCTGCGCGTACGTCGCGACGACGACGCAGCTCTCGCGCATCGTCGAGGGTGCGCGCGAGCACGGCGGTTTCACGGAGCCCCAGGCGTGGGAGTCCCTCGTGCGCGGCTGGCACCTCGAGGGCCTCGCGGTGCGCCCGGACCACCGCATGGTGGGCCACACCGGCTTCCTCGTCACGACACGACGGCTCGCCGAGGGAGTCACGGCGCCGGTGCGACGTCGGCGCCCCTCGAAGGGCGCCGCCCTCGAGAAACCGGTGGCTGCCGTCGAGACTGCACCCGACGACGTCGCCGAGCAGGACGGCGAGTGACACGTTCTCGTTTCCCGGGTGTGGATCGACGCGTCGCAGGTAGGGTCGGCACGAGCGAGCAATCGGGAACGACGTTCCGGAGGGACCCGAAGTGAGCAGCGTGCCGACACCTGACGAGGTCGTTGCCCTGAGGGACGAGGTCGCGATGCTGCGACGGCGGTTGACCGAGTCACCGCGCCAGTCGCGCCTGCTCGAGGAACGCCTCTCCGAGCTCCAGTCGAACCTCGCGGCGGTGACGATGCGCAACGAGCGGCTGGTCACCACGTTGCGTGAGGCACGCGACCAGATCGTTGCGCTGAAGGACGAGGTCGACCGGCTGGCGCAGCCGCCGGCCGGTTTCGGCATCGTCCTGCAGCCGGTCGACGAGACGACGGCAGACATCCTGACCGGCGGGCGCAAGCTGCGCGTCGTCGTCAGCCCGTCGGTCGGTGCTGCGACCCTGGCGCGTGGCCAGGAGGTGCTGCTCAACGAGGCCATGAACGTCGTCGCCTCGCTCGGCTACGAGCGAGTCGGTGAGGTGGTGATGTTCAAGGAGCTGCTCGCCGACGGTGAGCGTGCACTCGTCGTCGGCCGCACCGACGAGGAGCGGGTCGTCCGCCTGGCCGAGCCGCTGCTCGACGGGCCGCTGCGCGCCGGCGACTCGCTCATGCTCGAGCCGCGCTCGGGCTATGTGTATGAGCGGGTGCCCAAGTCCGAGGTCGAGGAGCTCGTTCTCGAAGAGGTGCCCGACATCGACTACAGCGCGATCGGCGGTCTCGCCGCGCAGATCGAGATGATCCGCGACGCCGTCGAGCTGCCCTACCTCCACAAGGACCTGTTCCTGGAGCACCAGCTGCGCCCACCGAAGGGCGTCCTGCTCTACGGGCCGCCCGGGTGCGGCAAGACGCTCATCGCGAAGGCGGTCGCCAACTCGCTGGCCAAGAAGGTCGCCGAGGTCACCGGCAGCCCGCAGGGCAAGAGCTTCTTCCTCAACATCAAGGGCCCCGAGCTGCTCAACAAGTACGTCGGCGAGACCGAGCGCCACATCCGCCTCGTGTTCCAGCGGGCGCGCGAGAAGGCCAGCGAAGGCGTCCCGGTGATCGTGTTCTTCGACGAGATGGACTCGCTGTTCCGCACCCGCGGGTCGGGGGTCAGCAGCGACGTGGAGAACACGATCGTCCCGCAGCTGCTGAGCGAGATCGACGGCGTCGAGGGCCTCGAGAACGTCATCGTGATCGGGGCGTCCAACCGCGAGGACATGATCGACCCGGCGATCCTGCGGCCGGGCCGGCTCGACGTGAAGATCAAGATCGAGCGCCCCGACGCGGAGGGAGCGCGTGACATCTTCAGCAAGTACCTCGTCCCCGAGCTGCCGCTGCACCCGGACGACCTGGCCGAGAACGGCACGAGCCGTGAGGCCACCGTCGCGGCGATGATCCAGCGCGTCGTCGAGCGGATGTACACCGAGGTCGACGAGAACCGCTTCCTCGAGGTCACCTACGCCAACGGTGACAAGGAAGTCCTCTACTTCAAGGACTTCAACTCCGGCGCGATGATCCAGAACATCGTGGACCGCGCGAAGAAGATGGCGATCAAGGACCTGCTCGAGCTCGGCCAGCGAGGCCTGCGGGTGTCACACCTGATGGCTGCCTGCGTGGACGAGTTCAAGGAGAACGAAGATCTTCCCAACACCACGAACCCCGACGACTGGGCGCGCATCTCCGGCAAGAAGGGCGAGCGCATCGTCTACATCCGCACGCTGGTCCAGGGCAAGCAGGGGACCGAGGCCGGCCGCGCCATCGACACGGTGGCCAACACCGGGCAATACCTCTAGCCGCGGCACGCTGCCCTGGCGGTCCGCGGCTGGAAAAGCCGTGGTGCTTTCTCGCGCGCCGGAACTCCGGCGCTCGCCCTGCAGTGCCGATACTGCCTAGGTGTCTCTGCCCCGAAGGCTCCCGGTCGCGCTGCTCGCAGCGTCGCTGTGCGCCGCCATGACGCCGGCTGCCGCGCCGGCGAGTGCGTCGAGCGGGGCCGCCACGCACGCCAGAACCCTCGCGCGGGAGACCGCCTCCACCGCCGTGCCGGTCGCGTGGCACGCGGATCAGGCGGCAGCGCCCCCCGGAGCGCCGACTGTGCCGCCCGGGCCGGTGGTGCCACCGGCGCCCCCCGTCATCGACGCCGCGGCCGCCGCCGCCCAGTGCGACCTGTCCTTCGGCAGGACCCGCCGCGACGACCCCGTCGTCGCGGCGCGCCTGATGGCCGGTCAGGCGTCCCTACCTCCGTACGGCACGTTCAGCCTGACGACCGACCCGACCTGGCGAAGTGTCGGTTCGCTCGACAGCAGCGGCGTGGGGCACATGCACTCGCTGAGCTGGCTCCTGCCGCTGCTGCGCGAGGGCGTGCACTCGGCCAACCCCGCGATGGTGAACCGGTTCTACGACGTCCTCGCCGACTGGGTGAAGGACAACCCGCCCGGTGGCGTGTCGCGCCGCTATGCCTGGGGCCCGCCGATCTACGAGGGTTATCGCGGGCTCGTTCTGGCGTGCGCGGCGGCGGGGCCGCGTGGCCAGGAGCCGTGGCTCGTCGCGGCCCTGCGCCTGCACGGGCGGATGATGGCCGACCCGCACCGCTATGCGGGTGGGAACAACGCGTCCCTTCACCAGTCCATGGGCCTCTACGCCGTCGGTGCGGCGCTGCACTACCGCCCTTGGCAGCGGCTGGCCGTGGCACGGGTCGACAGTCTCGTCGGCCGGCTCGTGCACGCCGACGGCTCCGACGGCGAGGGTGCGATCGCCTACGCCGTGAGCAACTACAGCTGGCTCGGTGAAGCCGCCGAGCGGCTGCGACGCGGCGGTGACCCGCTGCCTGCCTCGCTCGCCGCACTCGCGGCAGTGCCGTCGTTCGTCGCGGCGGCGACGCGCCCGGACGGGCACATCGAGGCGCTCGGCGACACCAGTCCGGACGTGCTCAAGCCCGGACCCTGGGTCGGGACGCCCGCCGAGTTCGCCGCGACGATCGGCGCGAGCGGCCCGCGGCCGGCATCGCTCTTCGGCACCTACAGCGGTGGCTACGTCTTCGGCCGCTCCGGCTGGGGCGAGGCCAGGCCCGTCGCCGACGAGACGTTCTACAGCCTGCGTGCCGGCAGGCTCGGAGCACCGCACGCCCACGACGACGCCGGGGCTGTGACGCTCTATGCCCACGGTGGCCCGCTGCTCGTCGACACCGGCCAGTGGCGCTATTCCTACGGCGCGGTCCGCAGCTTCGTCATCTCCCATGCCGCGCACAACGTCGTGCTCGTCGACGGTGTCGCGCGCTCGGCGGGCGCGCGGCCGTCCCTCGCCACCGCGAGCGCCGGCGGCGTGGACGTCGCGACAGTGGTGGACCGCGCGTACGCCGGTGTCGTGATCACCCGCACGGTCGCCTACGACCGGGCCACCGACGCCATCGTCGTGTGGGACCGGCTGACCGCCACCAAGGCCGTACGCGCGTCACAGCAGTGGGGCGTGGCGCCCGGTCATCTGGTGTCCCTCGCCGGTGACGAGGCAGCGACGTCGGGCTCGGCGAGCGAACTGTCGCTGCTGTTCGCCGGCGGCGGCGCGCCGCTCGACGTCGTCGCGGGTGCCACGTCGCCGCGCCGCGGGTGGAACAGCACGGCCTATGGCAGCCTCACGCCTGCGCCCTCCGTGCGCGCGACCCAGACCGGGACGGCCCTGTCCTGGGTGACTGTCCTGGCGCCACGCGGTGGCAGCGCCGACCCCGACTCCGTCGGCGCGTCGGCGACCACGGGCCCGGGCGGGCTCACCGTGTCGCTGCACACGCCGAGCGGGAGCACGCTGCTGGCGCTCGACGGCTCGACCGGCGCGGCCCGGTCGGCGCCCGCGCCACTGGTGCCGGTGCTCACCACTCCGGCCGCGCTGCTGCTCACGGGCACGGCTACCGCGTTCAGGGCCGTGGGCCTCGCGCCCCGGACATCTGTCTCCCTGGTGGCCCAGCCGCTCGACGCGGGCCTGCCCGCCGTGACAGTCGCCGCCGGCACGTCCTCGGCCGCGGGCACGGCAGCTTTCACGGTGCCCGCCCGGTTCTCCGCGCGCTACCGCGTGGTCGACGGCGCGGCCACGTCGTCTGAGGTGACCGTGGCCGTGGCCGTCGCCCCCAGCGCCCCGACCGTCACCGTGACGCCCGCCGCGGACGGCAACGTCACAGTCCGCTGGGCGCCACCGGCCTCCGACGGCGGCTCACCGCTGACGAGCTACGTCGTCACCGTCGGTGCCACGACCTTGGTCAGGACACCCCTGCGCACCAACCTGCTCGTCACCGGCCTGCCCCCGGGGAACTACCCGGTGAGCGTCGTGGCGACCAACGCGGTCGCAACCTCGCCTGCCGCCACGGCCACCGCAGCGGTCAGTCCCTGGCCG
>CAXSDR010000071.1:17998-19492 GCA_964236445.1 uncultured Motilibacteraceae bacterium
CCTGAAGCAGCCTTACCATCTGGTCGACCCCAGCCCCTGGCCGATCGTCACGGCACCCGGTGTCGCCTTCGACGGGGCGCGCGTGACCCTGCGCGTGAAGGGCGCCGTCCCTCGCGGCGTCGTGACCTTCTCCCTCGTCGCCGCCGGCGCGCCGGCGGGCACGGCCCCGCTGACGCAACGGGTGCGCGTACGCCCCGACGGCACGGCGTCGTGGAGCATGGTGCTGCGCCAGAGCGTCGTGGTGACGGCTTCGAGCGCAGGCGTCACCTCGGTCGCGCAGACCATCGTCGCGAAGCCCGAGCCGGCCAAGCGGCCCAAGCCGGCTCCGCACTCCTGACCGGGCCGCTGCCGGGGCAAGCCCATACGCTGGCGCCATGAGCGCTCGGCGGGTCGTCGGCACCGAGACCGAGTTCGGCGTCAGCGTCCCCGGAGACCCCAGCGCCAACGCGATGGCCATGTCCTCGGTGGTCGTGAACGCCTATGCCGGCTATGCCACGCAGCGCGCCCGCCGTGCCCGTTGGGACTTCGACCAGGAGAACCCGCTGCGCGACGCCCGCGGCTTCGATCTGGGCCGTGACGCCGCCGACCCCAGCCAGCTGACCGACGAGGACGACGGGGGCTTGGCCAACGTCATCCTCCCGAACGGAGCGCGGCTCTACGTCGACCATGCCCATCCCGAATACTCCTCGCCCGAGGTGACCAACCCGCGCGACGCGATCGTGTGGGACAAGGTGGGGGAGCGAGTGATGGCGAAGTCGTCGTCGCTCATCGCCGCCATGCCGGGCGTGGCGCCCGTGGTGCTCTACAAGAACAACACCGACGGCAAGGGGGCGTCCTACGGCGCGCACGAGAACTACCTGATGCGCCGCGACACGCCGTTCGCCGACATCGTCCGCCACCTGACGCCGTTCCTGGTGTCACGTCAGATCGTGTGCGGTGCCGGTCGAGTCGGCCTGGGTCAGGACGGCCGCACACACGGTTATCAGCTGAGCCAGCGCGCCGATTTCTTCGAGGTGGAGGTCGGCCTGGAGACGACGCTCAAACGGCCCATCATCAATACGCGCGACGAGCCGCACGCCAACGCCGACAGATATCGGCGGCTCCACGTCATCATCGGCGACGCCAATCTGTGCGAGGTGTCGATCTTCCTGAAGATCGGCACCACCAATCTGGTCCTCGACATGCTCGAGGACGGCTGGCTCGACCGGCACGACCTCGCCGTCGACGGCCCGGTCGCGGCAGTGCACGACGTCTCCCACGACCCCTCGCTGACCCACCTGCTGCGGCTGCGCAACGGCACCCGACTGACGGCGCTGCAACTGCAGCTGCGCTATGCCGAGCTGGCCCGTGACCATGTCGCCGACCGGTTGGGAGCCGACGCGGACCCGGTCACGCTCGAGGTCCTCGAGCGTTGGGAGTCGGTGCTGACCCGGCTGGGATCCGACCCGATGTCGCTGTCGCGCGAGCTCGACTGGGTGGCGAAGCTGCAGGTCC
>CAXSDR010000072.1:0-19491 GCA_964236445.1 uncultured Motilibacteraceae bacterium
ATCTCCTCCGGCCGGATCGTCAGCTCGGTCATCGCTTCGGCTCCTCAGTGTCGCTTCGTGCTACGGGATGAGATCTTTGTGGTGCGATGGAAGAACTGCGGACTAGCGGACGATCTCCGACCGCGCCCGGTCAAGGCGGTGCGCGACGCTGGCGTCGATCACTTCGTCCCCCACCCGCACGACCATGCCGCCGCGCAGTGTCGGGTCGACCGTGAGCTGCAGGCGTACGGCGGCGGAGTAGAGGCGGCCCAGCGCCTCGGTGAGGCGCTGCTCCTGCTGCGCCGAGAGCGCCACCGGGACACTCACCTCGGCGATGAGCTCGGACCGGCGCGACGAGGCCAGCTCGACGAACTGCTCGAGCACATCCTCGACGCGACGTCCCCGTGACGAGACTACGACGTGCTCGACGATGGCCACGGTGGTCGGCTCGGCCCGCGCACCGATCAGGTCGCGCACGAGGGCGGTGCGGCGCTCCGCGGGCACAGCGGGGTCGCTGAGCGCCGTACGCAGCGGCTCGCTGCCGACGATCGCCCGGCTGACGCGGAACAGCTCTTCCTCGATACGCGGCAGCGTGCCGGCGACGTCTGCCTGCGCGAACGCCGACTGTGCCCCGAGCAGCTCGAGCGCGTCGACGAAGTCGCGCGCCCGGGACCACCGCAGCTGCGCGCCGGCGGTCAGCAGGGTCACCGCTTCGGCACCGACCCGCGAAGCGAACAGCGCCTGGACGAGCTCGGCCTTGGACTCCGGCGACGTGCCCGTGCTCGTCAGGGCCGCACGCAGCGTCCCCTCACGGCCCAGCAGCGTCACGACCGAGAACAGGTCCTGGGCGAGCGACCGGTCCGCGACGGGCGCGCCGAGCGCGCCGGGCGCGCCGGTCCTGGCCGCGACTGGCGGCAGCTCCTCCTGCAGCAATGCCAGCGAGGTGCGGCTCGTGCCCTGCATCAGTGCTGTCCAGCGATCTCGCGGCTGCTCTGGTCGAGGTCGGCGATCGCGCGGTCGACCGTGCGACGCGTCACCTCGGTGTCAGCCAGGTTCTCGCCCAGGATCCGGCTCGCCAGGTCGACGGCGAGCGTGCCCACCGTGCGCGACAGCTCGGTGCGGGCCGCGTTGACCTCGGCAGCGAGCTGCGCGCGGCCCCGCTCGGCGACCCGAGCAGCGGTGGTCTCGGCCTCGACCCGCGCTGCCTCGATGATCGCCTTGCGCTCGGACTGCGCCTCGGCGCGGATCTGCGCCGCCTCACCCCGGGCGTCGGCCAGCTGCGCGCGATAGGTCTCGCGCGCCTCGTTTGCCTCCGCCTGAGCCTGCTCGGCCCGCTGCAAGCCACCCTCGATGGCATTCTGGCGCTCCGCCAGCGCCTTCTCGAACAGCGGCACCACCTTGCTCTTCACGATCGCATAGAGCAGGGCGAAGCAGATCAACCCGACGATGAACTCACCCGGGTGAGGAATGATCGGGTAGGCCTTCTCCCAATAGCTCTCGCCGCTGACACTGCCCGCGGCTGGAGCGAGGCTCAGGATGCTCATGGCTTCTCCGGTCTAGGCACGAGGTCGGAAGGGGATCGAATCGCCGGCGGGCTTATTTGAAGACGAACGCGAGCGCGAGGCCGAAGATCGCCAGCGCCTCGGCGAGCGCGAAGCCCAGGAACGCGATGGGCTGCAGCAGGCCGCGGGCCTCGGGCTGACGGGCCACGCCGTTGATGTAGGCCGCGAAGATCAGGCCCACGCCGATGCCGGGGCCGATGGCCGAGAGACCGTAACCCAGAATTGCAATGTTGCCGCCCATAGTCATGGACCTTCCTTCCGGTCGGGCGAAGCCAAGTGCTGCGCCACGGCTGAGTCGTGCAGAGTTTTTGTGCGGGTGATGCCGGTGGTGCGTCAGTGCTCGTCGGCAAGTGCACCGGCGATGTAGAGAGCGGTGAGCAGCGTGAAGATGTAGGCCTGCAGGACCTGCACCAGCAGCTCGAAGATCGTCATGACGAAGGTCATGGCGAACGAGCCGACGGACATGATCTGCAGCGCCGGTGCATGGCTGTGCAGCAACATGTATTCGCCACCAGTGCTGAAGAGCAGCAGCAGCAGGTGACCGGCGAACATGTTGCCGAAAAGTCGCAGCGCGAGGGTCACAGGTCGGGTGAAGAAATAGGTGACCAGCTCGAGCGGAAAGACCAGCAGGAGCAGGGGAGCCGGAAGGCCCGGGGGGACGAGGTGCTTGATGTAGGACACCAGGCCGCGCCGACGGATGCCCACCACGTGGAAGAGCACGAACACCACGAGGGCCAGCGCGGCGGGAAAGCCGATGCGGCTCATGGTGGGGAACTGCACGAGCGGCACGATGCTCAGCACGTTGTGCACCAGGATCAGGGTGAACAAGGTGAACAGCAACGGCACGTAGGTCATGAACTCGCGGCTGCCGATGATGTCGCGACCGAGCCCGTTGCGCACGACGGTGTAGGCACCCTCGGCGGCGAACTGGCTCTTGCCTGGCACGAGCTCCATGCGCTTGGTGACGCGCAGCAGGACCACCGCGAGCAGACCGGTGAAGAGCACCATGACCACCATGGCGCGGGTGAGAGCGAAAGAACCACTGCCGATCAGCGGCTGCCAGAAGTCCTCGACACCGGGGGCTCGATAACCCTCACCGGCTGGGAGCGTGTTCACCGCTTCTCCTTCAGGTCAGAGTTCTTGGGTGGTGATGAGAGGAAGGAGCTCATGCTCGGCCATAACGCAGATAGATCACATACAGCGCGAGGCCCGCGCCGCCGAGGAGGCCCACGACAACGAGGAACGAGGTTCCCAGCAAGCGATCGAGACCCCAGCCGGCACCTCCGAAGAGGCACACGCCGGTCAGGAGATAACACAGCACGGTCCAGCCCGCATCATCGGCCTGAGGCGCCCCCGCACGGACAGCCAGCTTTCCCCCAGGAGGGTCGGCTGGCTGATTGCGCATCATCGCGAGGCGAATCTATCAGCCCGTCAGGGCCCTTCCGACCCACGGGTGAAGGCTTGCCTGGAGGCCGGCTCCACAGCGAACAGCTGAAGCCGGGCGAAACCGCGCACCTGGCCGCCGAGCCACGCCAGCGCCGCACAGACGAGCGTGACCGCGAGGACGTCGCGATCGAACCAGGTGGCTCCGCCGACGCCGATGAGCAGGCCACCACAGAGCAAGACCTTGACACCGTGCGCCGCGACGGCGAGAGCCATGCCCTGGGCCGGGGCGACGCGCGCCGTACGCGCCGACACGAGCAGCCCGGAGCCGAAGAACAGGCCCACGATGGTCGCGGCGAAGAACGCGCCCCAGGCACCTGCGGGACCGCGCAGCCAGGCACCGACCGCCACCGCGAGCACCGTCACGACGAGCAGCGGCACGACGGCGGCACGCGCCAGCCGTGCGTCGTGGGTGCGGGGGCCCGAAGATCCGGCGGGGTGCGACACCTGGCTCAGGCTACGGCCCGCTCAGGGGACCACCGGTCGGTTCTCCCCCGCTCCGGGCCGGATCCAGCGCCGCCGGTCGAGACCGAGCGTCGCTATGAGGGCGGCGAGGACCACGACCGTGAAGCCCGCCTTGGGCCAGAACCCGCCGTAGGAGGACAGGACGAGCACGCCGAACGCGACCAGACCTGACCAGGCATACATGATCAGCACCGCCCGCCGGTGGGAGTGCCCGATCTCGAGAAGCCGGTGGTGCAGGTGTTGCTTGTCGGGAGCGAACGGGGAGCGGCCCGCGCGGGTGCGGCGTACGACGGCGAGCATCATGTCGGTCAGCGGCACCAGGATCACCAGCACCGGTAGCGCGATGGGCAGCAGGGCGGGACCGAGCCCCACGCTGTTCATGGCGGTCGGCTCGATGCGCCCGGTGAGGTTGATCGTCGCCGCCGCGAGAAGCAGGCCCAGCAGCGAGGCACCGGAGTCGCCCATGAAGACGCGAGCCGGGTTGAAGTTGTGCGGGAGGAAGCCGATGCACAGGCCGACGAGTGCGGCGGTCACCATCGACGACGTGTCGGCTCTGTCGATGCCCGCCGTGACCGTCAGGCGGTAGGTGAAAACGAAGATCGCGCCGGCCGCGATCGCCACGATGCCGGCCGCGAGACCGTCGAGCCCGTCGACGAAGTTGATCGCATTGATCATCACCAGGACGACCAGGACGCTCAGGAAGACCCCGACGGAGTAGGGCAGATAGACGGTGCCCTGCCAGTTGCCCAGCGGCAGCCAGCCCAGCGTGATGCCCTGGCTGACCATGACCCCCGCCGCGAGGACCTGCCCCGCCAGCTTGGTCACCCAGTCGATGTCCCAGATGTCGTCGGCCGCGCCCAGCAGGCAGATCACCGCTCCCCCACCGAGCAGGCCGTAGGCGTCGCGCGACCGGGCGAAGATGTCGCCCAGCAGCGGCAGTCGGCTCGCGATCAGTAGAGCGGCGGCGAGACCGCCGTACATCGCGAGGCCGCCGAGACGCGGGACCGGCTGCGCGTGGACATCGCGGTCCCGGACCGGCGTGATCGCGCCGACGCGCCCTGCCACGAGCCGAACCGGGCCGACCAGGACATAGGTGACCGAGGCGGCGACCAGCACCATCAGGATGTACGCGCGCATGCGCGACCGCCGCCTAGCCTCGCTGGTTCGCGGGAAGCGTCAGCGGGCGTACGCCGGGTGGCGGGCGACGAGCGCGCCCACCGCAGCCGTGATGTCGGCGCGCTGCGACCCGTCGCTGTCGCGCACCGCACGCCCGATCAGGGACGCGATCTCTTTCATGTCGCTCTCGAGCAGACCCTGCGTGGTCACCGCCGGCGAGCCGACGCGGATGCCCGACGCCACCATCGGGGGCCGCGGGTCATAGGGGATGGCGTTCTTGTTGAGCGTGATGCGCGCGGCGTCGCACCGCTGCTCGGCCTCGGTGCCGGTCACCCCGAGCTCGCTGACGTCGATCAGCGCAAGGTGCGTGTCGGTGCCGCCGGAGACCGGGCGCATGCCCTCGCCGGCGAGGCCGTCGGCCAGCGCCTGCGCGTTGGTGATGACCTGGGCGGCGTAGGTGCGGTAGGCGGGAGTGGCCGCCTCCTTGAGCGCCACGGCCTTGGCCGCCACGGCGTGCATGAGTGGGCCGCCCTGCGCGAAGGGGAACACCGCCTTGTCGATCTTGGCTGCCAGCTCCTGCTTGCACACGATCATGCCCCCGCGCGGCCCGCGGAGGACCTTGTGCGTGGTGAAGGAGACGACGTCGGCGTAGGGCACGGGCGACGGGATCGCGCCGCCCGCGACGAGGCCGATGAAGTGGGCGGCGTCGACGACGAAGTAGGCGCCCACTTCGTCGGCGATCTCGCGGAAGCGGGCGAAGTCGATGAGCCGGGAGTAGGCGGTGGCGCCGGCGATGATCATCTGCGGCCGGTGCTCGAGCGCGAGGTCACGGACCTCGTCGTAGTCGATGAGCTCGGTGTCCCTGCGCACGGTGTAGGGGATCGGCTGGAACCACTTGCCGGAGAAGTTGACCTTGGAGCCGTGGGTCAGGTGGCCGCCGTGAGGCAGCGACATGGCGAGCACCTTGTCGCCGGGCTTGGTGAGCGCACCGTAGACCGCGAAGTTCGCCTGCGCGCCGGAGTGCGGCTGGAGGTTGGCATGGTCGGCTCCGAAGAGGGCCTTGGCGCGCTCGATCCCGATGACTTCAGCCCGGTCGACGACCTCGCAGCCGCCGTAGTAGCGCTTGCCGGGATATCCCTCGGCGTACTTGTTGCTCAGCGTCGATCCCAGAGCGGCGAGCACGGCGGGCGACGTGAAGTTCTCGCTCGCGATCAGCTGCAGACCGGTGCGCTGGCGGTCGAGCTCCTCGAGAAGAATCGAGGCGATGTCAGGATCCTGGCTCTGCAGCGCGGCGAAGTCGGAGCCGTAGAACGGGACCACAGGCTCGACGGACGGTTCGTGGGTCATCGTTGATCCTCCTCGGGGCGGCACCGCCAGCCTATCGCCGTCGGCCTGCTTCCCCTCGTCCCTCTGGTTGGCAGAAGGGTCCCCTCTGCTCACGCCGGCGCCGCAGAAGGGCCCCCTCTGGCGAACCTATTGGCAGAGGGGGCCCTTCTGCCAATGAGGGGTCAGAGGTCGGGGACGACCTGGCGCAGGACTTCGAGCGAGAGCGCCCCGAGGCGTACGACGCGGGGCCGCTCCCCGCTCGCGTCGACGATCGTGCTGGGGGTCGCGTCCGCGCAGGCACCGGCATCGAGGTAGACCGCGACCGATGTCCCGAGCTGCGTGAGCGCCTCTTCAGCGGTGGTCGCGGGCGGCATGCCGCTCAGGTTGGCGCTGCTCACGGCGAGCGGCCCGGTGATGGCGAGCAACTCGAGCGCCACGGGGTGCAGCGGCATGCGCAGGGCGACGGTGCCGTCGGTGCGTCCGAGGTCCCACTGCAGGGATGGTTGTGACAGGCAGATGACGGTGAGCGCACCGGGCCAGAACGCTGCGACGAGGTCGCGCGCGGCGGGTGACACTCCGAACGCGAGGCCGTCGATGACCCGGGGGTTGGCGACAAGGACAGGCACGGGCATGTCGCGACCGCGCTCCTTGGCGTCGAGCAGCGTTCCGACAGCGGTAGGCGAGAACGCGTCGGCCGCCACGCCGTAGACGGTGTCGGTCGGCAGGACCACCAGCTCGTTGCGCTGGATGGCGCCGCTCGCGGCGTCGAGGCCTCGCCGGCGGGCCACGTGGTCGTCGGTGGCGAACAGCTGGCTCATGGCCGCCGCGCCGTGAGATAACGGGGGCGTCCCGCGAGGTCCTGGTGGTCGCTCACATCGCGCCATGTTGCCGCAGCGGGATCCGAGGTGAGCACGGCGGGCGCAGATGTCCCCTGCGCGTCCGCGTGCTCGATCACCAGCAACCCGCCCGGGCGGAGCAGCCGGGCAGCGGTACGCACCACGGCCCGCACCTCGTCGAGGCCGTCGGCGCCGCTGCCGTAAAGCGCTCGGGACGGGTCGTGGTCGCGCACCTCGGGATCGACCGGGACCGAGCCGGGCGGGATGTAGGGCGGATTGCTCACGACCACGTCCACAGCGAAGTCCAGATCAGGAAACGCAGATGCAAGATCTCCACTTCGCAGGTCGATGCTCGGGGCGAGCGCAGCGATATTGCGTCGGGCCCATGGCAACGCGCCGGGGTCGACCTCGACGGCATGCACCCGTGCTCCCGGAGCTTCTGTGGCGACGGCGATGGCGATAGCCCCTGAGCCCGTACCGAGGTCGACGACCACGGCTCCGTCGCGACCGCGGACCTCGTCGATGACCGCTTGTGCCACGAGCTCGGTCTCGGGACGCGGGATGAACACGCCCTGACCGACCTGCAGCGTGAGATAGCGGAAGAAGCAGACACCGGTGATGTGCTGCAGCGGAACCCGCTGCTCGCGCCTGACGACCCGGATCTCGAGCTGCTCACGCTGAGCAGCGTCCAGGCCGGCGCGTCGCACGAGGTCGCGACGCTCACAGCCGAGAACGCTGGCCACGAGCTCGGCTGCGTCGAACTGCGGGGAGGGTACGCCGGCAAGAGACAACCGCCTGGTCACCTCGCCCAGTGTCGCCCGGATCTCGGTCCCCATATCTAGCCCGTCAGCCCTGCGAGGCCTCGAGCCGCGCCGCGGTGTCGGCATCGATCAAGGCCTGGATGATGGCGTCAAGGTCACCGTCGAGCACGGCATCGAGGTTGTGCGACTTGTAGCCGACGCGGTGGTCGGAGATGCGGTTCTCGGGAAAGTTGTAGGTGCGTACGCGCTCGGACCGGTCGACGGTGCGCACCTGGCTGCGACGCTCGACGGAGGCCGCGGCGTCTGCCTCTTCCTTGGCCCTGTCGAGGATGCGCGCACGCAGGATCCGCATCGCGGACTCCTTGTTCTGAAGCTGGCTCTTCTCGTTCTGGCACGAGACGACGATGCCGGTCGGGAGGTGCGTGATGCGTACGGCGGAGTCCGTGGTGTTGACGCTCTGCCCACCCGGCCCGGAGGACCGGAAGACATCGATGCGCAGGTCGTTGTCGTTGATGGAGACTTCGACATCCTCGGCCTCGGGAAGAACGAGAACACCCGCGGCGGACGTGTGGATGCGTCCCTGCGACTCGGTGACCGGCACCCGCTGCACGCGATGGACACCTGCTTCGAACTTCAGTCGTGCCCAGACGCCGTCGGCGACCGGATTGCGCGACTTCACGGCGATCTTGATGTCCTTGTAACCGCCGAGGTCGCTCTCCTCCGAGTCGATGACCTCGGTCTTCCAGCCGTGGCGCTCCGCGTAGCGCACATACATGCGGGCGAGGTCTGCAGCGAACAACGCCGACTCCTGTCCGCCCTCCCCCGCCTTGACCTCGAGGATGACGTCCCGGTCGTCGTCGGGGTCGCGCGGCAGCAGCAGATGCGTGAGGTGGTCGGTGGCGGTGGCGAGCCGCTCCCGCAGGCCGGGCAGCTCCTCGGCGAAGGCCGCGTCCTCCTCGGCCAGCTCCTCGGCGGCGGAGATGTCGTCGGTGATGCGGTCGACCTCGCGCGCGGCCTCGACGACGGGCGAGAGTTGGGCGTAGCGCCGGCCCAGGCGACGCGCCTCACTCTGGTCGTTGTGGATCGCAGGGTCGGCGAGCCGCTCCTCGAGGTCGGCGTGCTCCGCCAGCGCGGACATGGCCGCGCCGGAGCTGGGGGTGCTCACCGGTGCCTCCTCTGAGTTCTCATCGTCGCGTCAAGCCAGACCGGACCCGGACATAGCGAACGGCGCCGGCTCCCGGAAAGTCCCCAGGTGCCGGCGCCGCGTCGTGGCTACTTCTTGCCGAACCGCTTCTCGAACCGGGCCACGCGGCCGCCGGTGTCGAGGTTGCGCTGCTTGCCCGTGTAGAAGGGGTGGCACGCCGAGCAGACCTCAGCGTTGATGCGACCGCTCGACGCCGTGCTGCGCGTGGCGAACGTGGTGCCGCAGGAACACGTGATGGTGGTCTCGGCGTAGTGAGGATGAATCTCGGACTTCACGGGCTGCACCTTTCGGATCTCGTCGTCCCCGGGTCGGCAGCGAGCTCGTGCGCCGCCAGGACCATTCCTGAACGGGAGCACCAGCGGCCTGCCGTCGGACGGCAGCCGTGGACCGGAAACATGGTTGAGGACAGTGTGCCAGACCTTCACAACGACGGGTCGGGCGCGCGCATTCCGCAGCCGATCGTGGCAGCTAGTCGTCGCTCTGGTTCAGCGTCGTCTTCTGCACCTGCAGCAGGAACTCGGCATTGCTGTGGCTCTTGCGGAGACGGTCGAGCAGAAGTTCCAGCGCCGACTGGTTGTCCAGCGCCGACATGACCCGGCGCAGCTTCCAGACGATCTGGAGCTCTTCTCGGCCCATGAGGATCTCTTCCTTGCGCGTGCCCGAGGCGTCGACGTCGACCGCAGGGAACATCCGCTTGTCCGCGAGCTTGCGGTCGAGCTTGAGCTCCATGTTGCCGGTGCCCTTGAACTCCTCGAAGATCACCTCGTCCATGCGCGAGCCGGTCTCGACGAGCGCCGTGGCCAAAATGGTCAACGAGCCGCCGTTCTCGATGTTGCGGGCAGCACCGAAGAACCGCTTCGGCGGATAGAGCGCCGTGGAGTCGACGCCACCGGAGAGGATGCGACCGCTCGCCGGAGCAGCGAGGTTGTAAGCGCGTCCTAGACGGGTGATCGAGTCGAGCAGCACGACGACATCGTGACCGAGCTCGACGAGTCGCTTGGCGCGCTCGATCGAGAGGTCGGCCACCGTCGTGTGGTCCTCGGCGGGCCGGTCGAAGGTGGACGCGATGACCTCACCCTTGACCGAGCGCTGCATGTCGGTGACCTCTTCGGGCCGCTCGTCGACCAGCACGACCA
The DNA here is from genome assembly GCA_964236445.1 of uncultured Motilibacteraceae bacterium. Classification (GTDB taxonomy): domain Bacteria; phylum Actinomycetota; class Actinomycetes; order Motilibacterales; family Motilibacteraceae; genus CAXSDR01. Next base: position 9,829 of record CAXSDR010000072.1, read on the forward strand.
TGAGGTGGACCTCGGGGTTGTTGGTCGTGATCGCGTTGGCGATCGCCTGCAGCACCATCGTCTTGCCCGCCTTGGGCGGCGACACGATGAGCCCACGCTGACCCTTGCCGATCGGCGCCACCAGGTCGATGATCCGCGTGGTCAGGACGTTGGCCTCGGTCTCGAGACGCAGGCGGTCCTGGGGATAGAGCGGGGTCAGCTTGCCGAACTCCGGCCGCTGGCGCGCGGTCTCGGGGTCGGTGCCGTTGACGGTGTCCAGGCGGACGAGCGCATTGAACTTCTCCCGACGCAGCTCACCGTTGGCGGGCTGACGCACGGCTCCGGTCACCGCGTCACCCTTGCGCAGGTTGTGCTTGCGCACCTGCGACAGCGAGACGTAGACGTCGTTGGGACCGGGGAGATAGCCGGTCGTGCGGACGAACGCGTAGTTGTCGAGGATGTCGAGGATGCCCGCGACGGGCACCACGATGTCATCGTCGTTGAGCTCCGGCGGCGCCTCGTCGCGGGGCTCGAAACCCTCGCGGCCACGTGGGCGGCGACCACGCTCGCGGAAACGACCACGGCGACGGCCGCGAGCGTCCTCGTCGTCGTCGCGGCGGGGCCCGTCGTTGGAACTTTGCCCGCCCTGCTGCCCGCTCTGACCCGACGAGCCCTGCTGCGACTGGCCGTTCTGAGCGCCCGAGCTCTGGTTCTGCTGGCCCTGCGAGTTCTGGCCGCCGGCTCCCTGCTGACGGGGCGTACGGTCACCGCGCTCCGGCCGGTCACCCCGGTCCCTGTTGCGCTCGGAACGGTCCGGACGCTCACCCCGCTCGGATCGGTCCCCACGGTCGTTGCGCTGCCCGTCCTGGGGCCGAGACGGCTGCTCGGGCAGCTCCTGCTGCACAGCCGCGGATGTGCGGTCGGCTGCCGGGGCGCCGTTGCGCTCGGGACGAGACGGCGCGTCGGGCGTCGCCGAATCTGGGGGGGTGTTGCCAGGGCTGTCACTCACGTCGCGCTGGCCACTGACGGCCCGGCGGCGGGCCGGGCGCTCCCGGCGCGTAGCAGGCGCAGCTTCGGAAGCTGACGCGCCATCGCGTGAGCTGCCGCCGGATGACGCGACGCTCGATGACGCGTCACCGGATGCGCTCGCCGGCCGTTGCGACGCCGGCGGGGCTACGGCGGCCGGCGGGGCGCTGACCACAGATCCCGTCGAACCGTTCTGCCGATCGCGAATGGCCTCGATGAGCTGTGGCTTGCGCATCTTGCCCGTGCCGGAGATACCGAGCCCGGTGGCCACGGTCTGCAGCTCGGCGAGGACCATGCCGCTCAGACCAGCAGGCCGCTTGCGAGCCTTCGCCGCGCGGTCGCCGTCCGGCGCCGGCACGTCATCGCCGCCACTCGGGGCGACGCCGACGAGGTCGAGGGTGTTGCTCACTCAGGGGTCCTTCCGTTGGATCACGCTCGCGCGATTCGCGCTGAGGTGGCGACCAGGTGGCGCAAATTGCGGGCTCGTGGCGTCAACCGATGGAGGCGCTGCCGTCGTCTGCCACGTCGTGTGGCAGGGCGGGTGGCGACCTTGGCGAAGGGAATCTCGCGAAGAGGGACTGCGGACCCTCGGTCTGACGTAGCAGAGCACCGGTCCATCGGGACCCCTGGTGCAGTCCGGACTATACAGCCCAGCAGCCGCGCCTGCCCATAGTCCGCCCGAAGTAACGACCGGCGAGCCGCGGACAAGGTGCTAGCCGGCAGCGACGGCGGTGGCGCCGTGCGGCTCCAGCCGCAGCACCGAGGCGGCGAAGGAGGGGCCGGCGAGCACGGCGACCTGCTCGGCCTGCGACCGGCGTAGGAGTGCCAGCACCGTCGGTCCGGCCCCGGACACGACCGCAGCGACGCCCTGGTCGCGCAGGGTGGCGATCAGCGCGTCGCTCGCGGGCATGGCAGGAGCGCGATAGCTCTGGTGCAACCGGTCCTCGGTCGCGGCGAGCAGCAGCTCGGGGCGACGGGTCAATGCTTCGACGAGCAGCGCCGCGCGACCTGCAGCATGCGCGGCGTCGGCGTGCGGCACGGTGTCGGGCAGCAGGCGGCGGGCCTTGGCCGTGGCGAGGGGCGTCGACGGCACGAAGACGGCGGCGACCACGTCGTGGTGCGGCTCGAGGCGCACGGCATGCGGCCCGTCGGCCGCCGACCACGCGATGGTGAACCCGCCCAGCAAGCAGGCCGCCACGTTGTCAGGATGGCCCTCCACCTCCGTGGCCAGGCGCAGCGCCGCCTCGTCGTCGAGGCGCTCGAGACCGTCAGCGACCAGTGCCCGCGCCCCGACGATGCCGGCCACGACGGCGGCGGCCGACGAGCCGAGGCCTCGGCCGTGCGGGATGCGGTTGGTGCAGACGAGGGACAGCCCGCGCGGTCGGCCACCCATGGCATCGAAAGCGGCGTACATCGAACGGACGACGAGGTGCCTGGCGTCGCGGCGCAGCGCATCGGCGCCCTCCCCGTCGATCTCGATTCCCAGCCCGTCGTTGCCGACGCGCACCAGGACGTCGTCGTGGAGGTCGACGGCCAGACCGAGGGCGTCGAACCCCGAGCCCAGATTGGCGCTCGTCGCGGGCACGCGGACGCGGACAGCCGCTGTGGTGAACGTGGGCGAGGTCAACGACAGTGCACCTGGGGTGGGGCCCGGGGACGGGGGGCGCACGCTCAGGCGAGCCCGAGCGCGGCGGCGGCAGCCTCGGCGTCGACCGGCACCGCGACGGGCTCGACGCCGTCTGGGACAGCCCACTGCGGGTCCTTGAGCCCGTGCCCGGTCACCGTGCACACGACGCGCTGCCCGGGCTCGAGCAGCCCGGCCGCAGCGCTCTGCAACAGCCCCGCGACAGACGCAGCCGACGCGGGCTCCACGAACACGCCCTCGCGGCTGGCGAGCAGCGCGTGGGCGGCGAGGATCTGCGCATCGGTGACCGAGTGGATCAGCCCGGCGGAGTCGTCGCGGGCGGTGACGGCGAGGCCCCACGATGCCGGGTTGCCGATGCGGATCGCCGACGCGATCGTCTCGGGCCGCAGCACCGGCTCGCCGATCACGAGCGGTGCGGCACCCGCGGCCTGGAAGCCCCACATCCGCGGCAGCGCGCGGATGCGGCCCGCCTCACGGTCCTCGGAGTAGCCGAGCCAGTAGGCGGAGATGTTGCCCGCGTTGCCGACGGGGAGGCAGTGGATGTCAGGTGCATCGCCCAGGGCGTCGACGACCTCGAAGGCCGCCGTCTTCTGTCCCTGCAGACGCACCGGGTTGACGCTGTTGACCAGGGCCACCGGGTAGCGCTCGGACAGCGCGCGGGCCAGCACCAGGCACTCGTCGAAGCCGCCGTCGATGACCTGCAGGATCGTCGCCCCGTGGACGACGGCCTGCGCCAGCTTGCCGGTGGCGATCTTGCCCTGGGGCACGAGCACGGCGCAGGTCATGCCCGCGCGTGCGGCGTACGCCGCGGCGGAGGCGCTGGTGTTGCCGGTCGAGGCGCAGATCACGGCCTTGGCGCCGGCCCCGAGGGCCACGCTGATGGCCAGGGTCATGCCGCGGTCCTTGAAGGAGCCGGTCGGGTTGGCGCCTTCGACCTTGAGCAGGACCTCGCAGCCGGTACGGGCGGCCAGCTCCGGCGCGGGAACGAGCGGCGTGCCGCCTTCGAGCAGGGTCACGACGGGGGTCGAGGCCGTGACCGGCAGGCGATCGCGGAACTCCTCGATGACGCCCCGCCAGGGCAGTCGACGCGAGGACGCCGAAGCCTCCGCCCTGTGCGTCACGACGCTGCTGTCGATGGTCACGACGATCCCTCCACGCGCATCACGCTCGTGACGTCTCGGACGACGTCGAGCTTTCGGAGCGCCTCCACCGTAGAGGCCAGAGCGGCATCGCGGGCGCTATGTGTCACGAGAATGAGTGACGCATCGTTGCCATGGCCCTCTTGGCGCACGGTCTGGATCGAGACACCGTGCTCCGCGAACGCCTGGGCCACGGCAGCCAGGACACCGGGCTTGTCGTTCACGTCGAGGCTCACGTGGTAGCGGGTGATGGTGTCACCCATCGGCCGTACGGGCAGATCGGCGTAGGCCGACTCACCGGGCCCGCGACCACCGCTGACCCGATGGCGGGCGACCGCGACGAGGTCGCCCAGGACCGCACTCGCTGTCGGGGCTCCCCCGGCTCCGCGACCGTAGAACATCAGCTCTCCGGCGGCCTCACACTCGACGAACACCGCGTTGAAGACGTCGCTGACCGAGGCCAGCGGGTGGGAGCGCGGAATCATCGCCGGGTGGACGCGCACCGCGACCGAGTCGCCTTCTGGTCCGGGCCCGCTCACCTGCTCGGCGATCGCGAGCAGCTTGACCACGTGACCCATGGCGCGCGCGCTCGCTACGTCGGCGGCGGTCACCTCGGAGATGCCCTCGCGGTGGACCTGCGCGCCGTGAATGCGCGTGTGGAACGCGAGGGAAGCGAGGATCGCCGCCTTTGCCGCGGCGTCGAAGCCCTCGATGTCGGCAGTGGGATCGGCCTCGGCGTAGCCGAGCGCGGTGGCCTCGTCGAGCGCGTCGCCGAAGCCGGCACCCGTCTCGTCCATGCGTGAGAGCACGAAGTTGGTGGTGCCGTTGACGATGCCCACGACCCGGCGGACCCGGTCGCCGGCGAGCGACTCGCGCAGGGGGCGCAGGACGGGGATGGCGCCGGCGACGGCCGCCTCGAAATAGAGGTCGACGCCTTGCAGCTCGGCCTCGGCGAACAGCGTCGCGCCGTCCTCGGCCAGCAACGCCTTGTTGGCGGTGACGACGGAAGCACCGTTGCGCATCGCCGCGAGAATCAGGGAGCGGGCCGGCTCGATGCCCCCGATGACCTCGATGACGATGTCGATGTCCTCGCGGGCGACCAGCTCGGCCGCGTCGGTGGTGAACAGCGAGGCGTCCACGGGCAGCGCGCGGTCACGCATACGCCGCACCGCGATACCCGCCAGCTCGACGGGGCGCCCGATGCGAGCGGCGAGGTCGTCGGCATTCGCCGTCAACAACCTCGCGACGTCCGTGCCGACGACACCACAACCGAGCAGGGCGACCCGCAGCGGCTCACCCACGAGAGTCTCCCTTGGCATCCGGCCGGCGATCCGGATGCCCATGCTCCCACTGACCGCCCGCACCGGAACTCCGACCCGCACCTACGTCGAGGCTGAGCAGGTCGACCTCGGTCTCCCGGCGCACGATCACGCGGGCCCCCTGGGCACCGACAGCGACGACAGGCGGTCGGGCGACGTGGTTGTAGTTGCTCGCCATCGACCGGCAGTAGGCCCCGGTCGCCGGCACCGCGAGCAGGTCACCGGGGCGTACGTCGCCGGGCAGGAACTCGTCCTTGACAACGATGTCGCCGCTCTCGCAGTGCTTGCCGACGACCCGCGAGAGCACCGGCTCGTCGCTGCTGGACCTCGACGCGAGGGTGCAGGAGTAGCTCGCGTCGTAGAGAGCGGTGCGGATGTTGTCACTCATGCCGCCGTCCACCGACACATAGACACGCCGGGCGCCTGCGTCGAGGGTCACGGGCTTGACGGTGCCGACCTCATAGAGGGTGAACGTGGTCGGCCCGACGATGGCGCGGCCGGGTTCGATGCCCAGGTGAGGCACTGCCAGAGCCAACTCCCCGCACACCTTCTCGACCATCGTGCGCATGCCGTCGGCCAGCTCCTGCGGGGTCTGCGGGTCGTCCTGCGTGGTGTAGGCGATGCCGAAGCCGCCACCCAGGTCGGCCTCGGCGAGCTCAACGCCGTGCTCGTCGCGGATATCGGCGAGCAAGGTCAGGAGCCGCCGGGCGGCAACCTCGAAGCCTGCGGTGTCGAAAATCTGCGAACCGATGTGGCTGTGCAGACCCACGAGCTCGAGTTCGGGCTTTGCGAGCACGCGGCGCACCGCCTCGGCTGCGTCACCGCCACTGAGAGAGAAGCCGAACTTCTGGTCCTCGTGCGCCGTGGCGATGTATTCGTGCGTGTGGGCCTCGACACCGACCGTGACGCGGACGAGCACCTTGGGTCGACGACCGAGCTCCCCTGCGAGCTGAGCAAGTCGCTCGATCTCCACGAAGGAGTCGACGACGTAGCGGGCGACACCCACGTCAAGCGCCCGTCGCAGCTCGTCGGTCGACTTGTTGTTGCCGTGCAGCACCAACCGCTCGGGCGGGAAGTCGGCGGCAAGCGCCACCGCCAGCTCGCCACCGGTGCTCACATCGAGCGAGAGCCCTTCCTCGTCGACCCATCGGGCCACCGTCGTGCAGAGAAAAGCCTTGCCCGCATAGAAGACGGAGGCAGGCGCGAACGCGTCGCGGAAGGCGCGGGCACGACTGCGGAAGTCTTCTTCGTCGATGACGAACGCGGGCGTGCCGAACTGCGCAGCGATGTCACGGACGTCGTGACCGGCGACGCTCAGGGCGCCGTCATCGTTGCGGAGCACCGCGGCAGACCACAGCTCGGGGACCAGAGCGTTGACGTCGCGAGGCTGACGCAGCCAGGCCGGGCCTCGGCTGCCGGCCTGCCCGTGGATGGCACCGGCTTCGTGCGAGCGCACGGCTACATCCGCTCCGGAGCGGAGACACCGAGCAGCCCGAGCCCGTTGGCGAGCACCTGTCGTGTCGCCTCGCACAGCCACAGCCGCGCCCGGTTCAGGTCGGTGAGCTCCTCGTCGCCCATCGGCAGGATGCGGCACCCGTCATAGAACCGGTGGTAGGTGCCGGCGAGCTGCTCGAGATAGCGGGCGACACGGTGCGGCTCGCGGAGCTCCGCGGCGGTCGCGACCACACGCGGGAACTCGCCGAGCATGCCGAGCAGGTCGCTCTCGCGCTCGTGAGCCAGCAGCGAGGGGTCGAAGCTCTCGAGCGAACCCCGGTCGATGCCGCTGTCGACCGCGTTGCGCAGGACTCCGCTGATGCGGGCGTGGGCGTACTGCACGTAGAAGACGGGGTTCTCGTTCTTCTGCAGCGTGATGACCTCGACGTCGAGGGTCAGGGGTGAGTCGGTCGGGTAGCGGCAGAGGGAGTAGCGGACCGCGTCGACACCGGCGATGTCGACGAACTCCTCGAGGGTCACGATAGTGCCCGCGCGTTTCGAGAGCTTGAGCTCTTCCCCGCCACGCAGGATCTTCACCAGCTGGCCGACCAGGACGTCGACGCTGCGCGAGGGATCGTCTCCGGCGCATGCCGCAACGGCCTTGAGCCGGCCGACGTAGCCGTGGTGGTCGGCACCGAACATGTAGACGCAGAGGTCGAACCCCCGCGCCCGCTTGTCGACGTAATAGGCGGTGTCGGCCGCGAAGTAGGTGAGCTCCCCGTCGGCCTTGACCAGGACCCGGTCCTTGTCGTCTCCGAAGTCGGTCGTGCGCAGCCAGACCGCGCCGTCGTTCTCATAGACGTGCCCCTGCTCACGGAGCTTGGCGAAACCGCGCTCCACAGCACCGCTCTCATGCAGCGACCGCTCGGAATACCACACGTCGAAGACCGTGCGGAAGCGCGCGAGCACGGCCTGCTGCTCGGCAAGCTGCACACGGTAGGCCGCTTCCCGAAATCCCTGCATGCGTTCCGCCTCGGGCAGCTCGAGCAGGCCGGGGTCCTCAGTCACCACTGCCTTGGCGAGGTCCGCGATGTAGTCGCCCTGGTAGCCGTCCTCGGGCACCTCGCGACCCTCGGCGGCCGCCATCACCGAGGCGCCGAACCGGTCCATCTGGACGCCCCGGTCGTTGATGTAGAACTCGCGCGTGACGTCAGCACCGGCAGCGCTGAGCACGCGCGCCAGGGCGTCACCCACAGCCGCCCAACGCGTGTGCCCGAGGTGCAGCGGACCCGTGGGGTTGGCACTGACGAACTCGACGTTGATGCGACGTCCGGCGAGCGTGTCGCTGTGGCCGTAGCCGGCGCCGAGGGTCACGACGCGGCGAGCGATCTCGCCCACGACGGCGGTGTCGAGGTGCACGTTGAGGAAGCCGGGGCCGGCCACGTCGACACCGGACACCCCCGCCACGCCTCGCAGCCGGGCCGCGAGCAGCTCGGCGACTGCTCGCGGCGGGCGGCCGGCCGGCCTGGCGAGCTGAAGGGCGACGTTGGTGGCCCAGTCGCCGTGCTCGCGGTTCTTGGGGCGCTCGACCGTCACGGTGGCGGGCACGTCGACAGCGAGCTCTCCGGCGGCGACGGAGTCCCCGATGGCAGCCAGGACGGCGGCTGAAAGTTCCGCGGGGGTCATCTGCCGATCTTACCGACCGCCGCCCGCTGCCCCGACGAGCTTTATGACCGCACAGCGCAGGGGATGCTGAGGCAAACCGAACCCCTCCAGGAGGCCCACGTGCAGCAGCGCACCATCGGCGACGTCCAGGTCAGCGCGATCGGGCTCGGTGAGATGCCGCTCTCGGTCGAACGCCGCCCCGACGAGGCCCGCGCCATCGCGACAATCCATGCCGCCCTCGACAGCGGCGTGACGCTCATCGACACCGCCGACGCCTATCACCTTCACGCCGACGACGTCGGCCACGGGGAGTCACTGATCGCCCGTGCGCTGGCGTCGTACGGCGGCCCCACCGACCACGTCCTCGTCGCAACGAAGGGCGGCCACCTGCGACCGGGTGACGGCTCCTGGACACAGGACGGGCGCCCTGACCACCTGCGCGCCGCGGCCGAGGCGTCGCTCGAGCGGCTCGGGGTCGAGTCGATCGGGCTCTACCAGCTCCACCGCCCCGACCCCGACGTGGCGTACGCCGACTCCGTCGGAGTGCTGGCCGAGCTGCTCGACGCCGGCAAGATCCGTCAGGCCGGCATCTCGAACGCAGACCCGGCGCAGATCCGCGAGGCCCAGCACGTCCTCGGTGGGCGGCTGGCGTCGGTCCAGAACCAGTTCTCGCTCGACTTCCGGTCCTCCCAACCGGAGCTGGACCTGTGCACGGAGCAGGGAATCGCGTTCCTGCCGTGGTGCCCGCTCGGCGGCATCGGCAACGCCGGAAAGATCACCACGACCCACCCGGCGTTCGCCGAGGTGGCGCAGGAGCTCGGTGCGAGCCCGCAGCAGGTCGTCCTGGCGTGGATGCTTGCCAGGTCGCCCGTGCTGATCCCGATCCCCGGATCGAGCCGACCCGAGACCATCACGAACTCCGCCGGCGCGGCCGACCTCGAGCTCTCGCAGGACCAGCTGGGACGTCTCGACGCGTGAGCACTGCTGCCCTGGGCGCCCGCGGCGGAGACGGGAGCGGCGCGGCTGCGATAGCCTCGTCGCTCCCGGGCCCCCGTAGCTCAGGGGATAGAGCATCGCCCTCCGGAGGCGTGTGCGCAGGTTCGAATCCTGCCGGGGGCACCAGAGCAATCATTCTCGAACCTCGCCCAGGAAGATCTTGGGCGAGGTTCTTGCCGTTGTCGCCCATCCGGCGCTGGAAGTCAGCGCTCAGGAGTGTGGCGTACGGCTCGTTGAGCTGGGCGTTGACGACGCGGACCTCCCCATCGGTGTTGCGACTGATGCGCAGCTCGGAGAAGAACCATTGATTGGAGAGTCGCCGCGTGCGTGGCCCTCCCGCGAGGTACGCCGCTTCCGCTCGTCCGACGTAGCCAAGCGCGAGGTTGAGACTGTCCTCAAGGCGGGAGAACACGGCCTCTGCCGTCTTGAGCACCGCCGTGGCTTGCTTCGTCTCTGTGGC
>CAXSDR010000073.1:0-19297 GCA_964236445.1 uncultured Motilibacteraceae bacterium
ACGCATCGAGGACTACGCCCTCATCGGCGACATGCACACCGCCGCGCTGATCAGCAGCGAAGGCTCCATCGACTGGCTGTGCCTGCCCCGCTTCGACTCCGGCGCGTGCTTCGCGGCGCTGCTCGGCGGCAAGGGCAACGGGCGCTGGCGCGTGGCGCCGGTGCACCACGGGGCATGCGAGCGCCGCAGCTACCGCGGCGACTCGTTGATCCTCGACAGCGAGTGGGACACCGACACCGGGTCGGTGCGCGTCACCGACTTCATGCCGCCCCGCGACGACGAACCCAACCTGGTGCGCACGATCGAGGGTCTCAGCGGTTCGGTCACCATGCGCAGCACGATCCGGCTCCGCTTCGACTACGGTCACGTCGTCCCCTGGGTGAAGCACCGCAACGGCACGATCAGCGCGGTCGCGGGCCCGGACGCCGTCTGGGTGCACGGTGACGTCCCCCACCACGGCCGTGAGTTCGCCTCGCGCGCCGACTTCACGGTCAACAAGGGCGAGCGGGTCTCGTTCGTCCTCGTCTGGCGGCCCTCGCACGAGGCCGAGCCCGACGCCATCGATCCCGTGAGCTCCCTGCAGGAGACGCAGTATTTCTGGGCGGACTGGATCTCACACTCGACCTACGAAGGTCCCTACCGCGACGCGGTCGTCCGCTCCCTCATCACCCTCAAGGCGCTCACCTACGAGCCGACCGGCGGCATAGTCGCGGCGCCCACCACCTCGCTGCCCGAGGACATCGGCGGCGTACGCAACTGGGACTACCGCTATTGCTGGCTGCGCGACGCCACCCTGACGCTGCAGGCGATGCTGCGCAGCGGCTACACCGAGGAGGCGGCCAAGTGGCGCCAGTGGCTGCTGCGCGCGATCGCGGGCAGCCCAGAGGACCTGCAGATCATGTATGGCGTCGGCGGGGAACGGCGGATCAACGAGTTCGAGCTCTCCTGGCTCAAGGGCTACCGCGACAGCAGCCCGGTGCGCGTGGGCAACGGCGCGGCGGAGCAGCTGCAGCTCGACGTCTACGGCGAGGTCATGAGCGCGCTCTCGCTCGCGCGTACGGCGGGGGTCGCCGCCGACGACGACGCCTGGCGCCTGCAGCTCAAGCTGCTCGACTGGCTGGTGCAGGGCTGGCGCCAGCCCGACGAGGGCCTGTGGGAGGTGCGGGGCCCCCGACGCCACTTCACCCACTCCAAGGTGATGGCGTGGTCGGCGTTCGACGCGGCGATCGAGGCGGTCGAGACCTATGACATGGAGGGCCCGGTGGAGACCTGGCGCGCGGCCCGCGAGGAGATCCACGCGGAGGTCTGCAAGCGCGCGTGGGACGAGGATCGCAAGACGTTCACGCAGTCCTACGGCTCGCAGGCGCTCGACGCGTCGACGCTGCTGATGGCCCAGGTCGGCTTCCTGCCGGCCGACGACCCGCGTTTCGTCGCCACGGTCGATGCCGTACGCCGCGAGCTCACCGACGCAGCCGGCTTCCTGCGTCGCTACGGCGGCGACGCGCTGGGCGACGTCGACGGGCTGCCCGGCGGCGAGGGCAGCTTCCTCGCCTGCAGCTTCTGGCTCGTCGACGCCCTCGCGTTCACCGGTCGCACGGCCGAGGCCACACAGCTCTACGAGCGCCTGCTCGCGCTGCGCAGCGATGTCGGTCTGCTCGCTGAGGAGTACGACGCGCGCTACGGCATGCAGGTCGGCAACTATCCGCAGGCCTTCACACATCTCGGTCTCGTGAACAGCGCCTTCACCCTCGCCGACCTCAGCAGCAGCACGCAGCCCATGCAGCCCCCGCAGGACGACGTGCTCCAGGTGTCGCCCGGCTGAGATCGCAGCGGCCCTGCCGATCACGACGCAGGCGGCAGGTCGCGAGACTCGGCTGCCTGTTCCGGTGCACTATGACCCCATGGATCTCGGCCTGACCGATCGCGTATACGTCATCACCGGCGCCAGCACGGGTCTCGGTCGCGCAACGGCGGGCCAGCTGGTGGCCGAGGGCGCTCGCGTCGTGATCTGCTCGCGCAACCCGGAGAAGCTGGCCACCGCGTCGGCCGAGCTCGGCGGCCCTGAGCATGCGCTCGCCCTTCCCGGGGACCTGTCGGAACCCGGCACCGAGGGTCGGCTCGCCGCCGCTGCCATGGCACGGTTCGGCAGACTCGACGGTGCCCTGATCAGCGTCGGCGGCCCGCCCCCCGGAGCGCTCAACCAGATCTCCGACGAAGCCTGGCGCGCGGCGTTCGAGACCGTCTTCCTGGGCGCCGTGCGGGTGGCACGCACCGTGGCCAACTCTCTGACGACCGACGGCTCGATCGCGTTCGTGCTCTCGAGCTCCGTGCGCTCGCCGATCGAGGGCCTGGCTATCAGCAACGGGTTGCGGCCCGGTGTGGCGATGGTGGCCAAGTCCATGGCTGACGAGCTCGGGCCCCGGGGCATCAGGGTCAACGGCCTGCTGCCCGGTCGCATCGAGACCGACCGGATTCGCGAGCTCGACGCCGCCTCGGGACGCCCGGTCGCCACGCGCCGCGACGCCGAGTCACGCATCCCGCTCGGTCGCTCCGGCGATCCCGCCGAGTTCGGCCGGGTGGCGGCATTCGTCCTGTCGCCCGCGGCGTCCTACCTCAGCGGCGCCATGATCGCCGTCGACGGCGGGGCGGCGCGAACCTTCTGAACCGTCAGGAGACGCCTGCGATGTCGGCCTCGTCGAGATGCGCGTCGCCCTGTCGCTCGAACTGCGTGCGATAGAGCTCGGCATAGAGCCCCCCGGTGGCGAGCAGCGCGTCGTGCGTGCCGCGTTCGACGATGCGGCCGCCGTCGACCACCAGGATCAGGTCCGCATCACGAACCGTGGACAGCCGGTGTGCCACGACCAGCGACGTACGCCCCTTCAACGCCGTGGCGAGGGCGCGCTGCACGGCCGACTCAGACTCGGAGTCGAGGTGGGCCGTCGCCTCGTCGAGCACGACGATCCTGGGGGCCTTGAGAAGCAGGCGCGCGATGGCCAGCCGCTGCTTCTCGCCGCCGGACAAGCGGTGGCCACGGTCACCGACGAAGGTGTCGAGGCCGTCAGGCAGGCCTGCGACGAGGTCCCACACCTGAGCCGCACGCAGCGCGGCCTTCAGCTCGTCGTCGGTGGCCTCGGGTCGCGCATAGAGCAAGTTGGCACGGATCGAGTCGTGGAACATGTGCGCGTCCTGCGTGACGACCCCGACCGCGTCGTGCAGCGTGGCGAGCGTGACATCGCGTACGTCGCCGCCGCCGATGTGCACCGAACCTCCCGTCACGTCATAGAGACGCGACACCAGCGCAGTGATCGTGGTCTTGCCGGCCCCGGACGGGCCGACCAGGGCCACCAGCTGGCCGCGCGCGGCACGGAAGGAGATGCCCGCGAGCACCTCCGGCGATTCGGTCTCCTCGAGGCTGCCGTCGGCCTCGAGCGAGGCCAGGGAGACCTCCGCGGCCGTGGGATAGCGGAACCTCACGTTGCGGAACTCGACGTCAGCGGCGGTGACGGGCAGCTCGTGCGCTCCGGGGGCGTCGCGCACCATCGGCTCGAGGTCGAGCACCTCGAAGACGCGCTCGAAGCTCACCAGGGCCGTCATGACGTCGACGTGCACGTTGCTCAACGCTGTCAGCGGACCGTAGAGCCGACCCAGCAGGGCAGTCAGGGCGACGAGGGTGCCGACCTGGATCGTGCCGCTGATGGCCAGCCAGCCGCCGGCGCCATAGACGAGTGCCGTCGCGACCGCGGCGACGAACGTCAACGCGGTGATGAAGATGCGGCCGTACATCGCGGAGGCGATCCCGATGTCGCGGACCCGGGCGGCGTTGGCGGAGAACCGGTCGCTCTCCTCGGGCAGGCGGCCGAACACCTTGACCAGCATCGCGCCCGAGACGTTGAAGCGCTCGGTCATGGTCTGGCTCATCTCGGCGTTGAGCTGCATCGACTCACGGGTGATGGCCTGCAGTTTCTTGCCGAAGACGCGTGCGGGAAGGATGAACACCGGGAGCAGAGCGAGGGCGAGGAGGGTGATCTGCCACGACAGGACGAGCATTGCGGCAACCACCAGCACGAGGCTCACGACGTTGCTCACCACGTTGGACAGCGTCGCCGTGAAGGCGCGCTGGGCGCCCACGACGTCACTGTTGAGTCGGCTCACCAACGAGCCCGTCTGGGTGCGCGTGAAGAACGCAACCGGAAGCCGCTGCACGTGGGCGAAAACACGGCTGCGCAGGTCGTAGATCAGGCCCTCACCGATGCGTGAGGAATACCAGCGCTGGGCGAGCCCGAGCACGCCGTCGACCACCGCGAGCGCCGCAATGATCAACGCGCCGTGCACGACGACGGTGCGATTGGCTCTGGTGACTCCGCTGTCGATGATCCACTTGACGAGCAGCGGTGCGGCTACGGCCGAGACGGCGCTGAGGACAACGAGGACGAGGAAGGTGACGGTGTCGCGCCAGTAGGGCCTGGCGATGTGCATGATGCGTCGGGCTGTGCCCGGCGCCAGCTTGCGGCGTGTGACGTCACCGTCGCGGCGGTAGGACTGGTAGGCCATCCGCTGCATGTCCTGCACGGGCAAGGCTCCTGACGTTCGGGTGCAACTGCGCCGTGCCCAACGCCTGTGCTGGGTGGCGCATTCCCGGCCGCCCTCGTGGACCGCCTATGCGGAGGTGCGCCTTGCGCGCGTCGCGCCACCCCTGCCGCGAAGTGCTGTGCCAGATTCGCTGAGCATCCGGTGGACGAATCCGTAGGAGCGCCCGGTGTCCGCAGCAAGCTGACGGATGCTCGTGCCCTTGGAGTATTTCGTCTGGAGCTCCTCGGTGAGCTTGTCGCGGTCCGGCCCGGTGACCCGGGCGCCCTTCTTGATCTGATCGGCCACTGGCCTGCCTCCTTGGCGATAGACATGCGATGCCCACGAGTGGGGGTCGGGCCCTTGCACCGGACAACGGTGGCCGAGCATCGACGCGGCGGCTACATACCCCGATGTCGCCTCCACACCCTTGTGAACATCAGCAATCAGACGCGCGGAGAATCTCGGACGTGCGGGGAACCGCTGCCAGGCAGCAACCGGGCCGGTCGGCACACGGCCACCCGGCACCAGACCGGCTCAGGCCAGGGCGACCAGGTCGGCGTAGTCGGCCGTCCAGTGGTCCTCGACGCCATCGGGCAGCAGCACGACGCGCTCGGGCTCGAGCGCCAGGACCGCACCCTCGTCGTGCGTCACCAACACGACGGCGCCCTTGTAGCCCCGCAGCGCCGACAGCACCTCGGCGCGGCTCGCCGGGTCGAGGTTGTTGGTCGGCTCGTCGAGCAGCAGGACGTTGGCGCTCGAGACGACGAGCGAGGCGAGCGCGAGACGCGTCTTCTCACCACCGGAGAGCACACCCGCGGGCTTCGACACGTCGTCACCCGAGAACAGGAAGGAGCCCAGCACCCGCCGCGCCTCGAGCTCGGTGAGATCCGGCGCGGCGGACACCATGTTCTCGAGCACCGTGCGCTCGGGATCGAGCGTCTCGTGCTCCTGGGCGTAGTAGCCCAGCCGCAGGCCGTGCCCGGGCCTGACCTCGCCCGTGTCGGGCTTCTCGACGCCGCCGAGGACCCGCAGCAGGGTGGTCTTGCCGGCACCGTTGAGCCCGAGGACCACGACCCGGCTCCCCCGGTCGATCGCCAGGTCCACGTCGGTGAAGATCTCCAGCGAGCCGTAGGACTTGGACAGACCCGTCGCCATCAGCGGCGTACGCCCGCACGGTGCCGGATCGGGGAAGCGCAGCTTCGCGACCTTGTCGGCCTGACGCGTGCCCTCGAGGTTGGACAGCAGCCGCTCGGCGCGACGGTCCATGCCCTGTGCGGCCTTGGCCTTGGTCGCCTTGGCGCGCATCTTGTCGGCCTGTGCCTTGAGCACGGTGGCCTGCTTCTCGGCGTTGCTGCGCTCGCGCTTGCGTCGGCGCTCGTCTGCCTCGCGGGCCGAGAGATAAGCCTTCCAGCCGACGTTGTAGGTGTCCATGACGGCCCGGTTGGCGTCGAGGTGGACGACACGGTTGACCACCTGCTCGAGCAGGCCCACATCGTGGCTGATGACCACGAGCCCGCCCTTGTGCGAGCGCAGGAAGTCGCGCAGCCACACGATCGAGTCGGCGTCGAGGTGGTTGGTGGGCTCGTCGAGCAGCAGCGTCGTGTCGGGCCCGGTGCCGCTGAACAGGATGCGGGCGAGCTCCACGCGGCGCCGCTGACCACCGGAGAGCGTGCCGATCGGCTGCCCGAGCACCCGGTCCGGAAGCGACAGGCTCGCCGCGATGGATGCGGCCTCGGCTTCCGCGGCATAGCCCCCCTTGGTCTGGAACTCGGCGTCGAGGTTGCCATAGCGACGCATGGCGCGCTCATGGACGGCGGCGTCCTCGCTCGCCATGGCGGTCTCGGTCGCGCGCAGCTCGCCGACGATCTGGTCGAGGCCGCGGGCACCGAGGATGCGGTCGCGCGCCAGGACCTCGAGGTCACCGGTGCGGGGGTCCTGCGGGAGGTAGCCGATGTCACCCGTTCGGGTCACCGTGCCGGCCGCGGGCTGGGCCTCACCGGCCAGCACCTTCGTCAGGGTGGTCTTGCCGGCACCGTTGCGCCCGACGAGCCCGAGCCGGTCACCGGCCGCGATCCGCAGGCTCGTGCCCTCGAGCAGGATGCGGGAGCCGGCGCGCAGTTCTATGCCGGTTGCCGTGATCACTGGCCCGAGTCTACGGCTCCCGGCGGGGTCGTCACGCCGCCTCGCTGCTCGAGCACCATGCCCGGTGCGGGCCAGGCGAGCTCCCCGCGACGAGGCTCGGAGAAATAGCGACCCTGCCCGAAGTCGCATCCCATGTCGCGCAGCGTCGCCAGCTGGTTCTCGGTCTCCACGCCTTCGGCGATGACATCCATGCCGAGATTGCGCCCCATGGCGACGATCGTGCGGAGCAGCTCGATGCTCGTGCCGTCGCTGCTATCGAGGTCGAGGCGCGCCACGAACGAGCGGTCGACCTTGAGCGCCTCGATCGGGAACCGGTGCAGCGCCTCCAAGGAGGAGTAGCCGGTGCCGAAGTCGTCGATGTGCAGCCGCAGCCCCCGGTCGGCGAGCTGGCGCAGCTTGGTGCGCGCCGCCTCCGGGTTGTGCATCACGACACCCTCGGTGATCTCGATCTTGAGGGTGCGCGGGTCGGCTCCCGACAGCCGCAACGTGCGGTCGATCGACTCGATCAGCCCCACGTGCCAGAACTGCTTGTTGGACAGGTTGACGCTCACACGCGGCGCCGGCCCTTCGGGCACCGCCGACTGCCACTGCTGGATCTGGCCGCAGGCCTCGGTCAGCACCCATTGCCCCGTGGCGACGACGAGCCCCGACTCCTCGGCGATGGGCAGGAAGTCCTTGGGCAGCAGCAGCCCGCGCTGCGGGTGCTGCCAGCGGATGAGCGCCTCGACCGCCGACTGCTCCCCCGTTGCGAGCCGGACGATCGGCTGGTAGTGCAGCGCGAGCTCGTGGTGCTCGACCGCCTGGCGGAGCTCGTTCTCGGTGCGGAGCCGGCTGACCGCATGCGTGTGCATCTCGGAGTCGAAGACCGAGTGTGTGCCCTTGCCCTCGGCCTTGGCGCGGTACATCGCGATGTCGGCGTCGCGAAGCACGTCGTCGGAGCTGGCATAGCCGGCCAGCCCCAAGGCGATGCCGATGCTGGCGGTCACGACCACCTCGTGCTCGCCGAGCAGGAACGGCGCGGCGAGAAGTCGCTGCAGGCGTCGCGCGACGCCGGTGAGGTCGTTGACGTCACGCAGGTCCTCGAGCAGCACAGCGAACTCGTCGCCGCCGAAGCGCGCGGCGGTGTCGCCCTCGCGCAGGAAGCCCGCCAGGCGCTCCGCGACCTTGACGAGCAGCTCGTTGCCCACGAGGTGGCCGAGGCTGTCGTTCACGACCTTGAAGCCGTCCAGGTCGAGCCACAGCACTGCCGAGCGAACGTCGGGCTCGCCCTTCGCTCGGGTCAAGGCGCGGTCGAGCCGCTCGAGGAACAGCGTGCGGTTCGGCAGGTCGGTCAGGGCGTCGTAGTGCGCGTCGTGGCGCAGCTGCTCCTCGAGGCGCCGTCTCTCGGTGATGTCGGTCAGCGAGCCGACGAGGCGCACGGCGACGCCGTCAGTGTCACGGACGGCGAGCCCGCGGCACAGCATCCAGCGGTAGGAGCCGCAGCGCTCGAGCAGGCGGTGCTCGTGCTCCAGAGGCAGCGCCGAGTCACCGAGATGACCGGCGATGGCGCGCTCGAAGGCGCCGAGGTCGTCGGGGTGCACGCGGGCGAGCCACTCGGCAGGGTCGGTGCCGATCTCGCCCTCGCCATAACCGAGCATCGCCTTCCACCGCGACGAGAGGAAGACCGAGCCGCTGTCGAGGTCCCAGTCCCACAGGCCGTCGTTGGCCGCCTGGGCCGCGAGCGCGTAGCGCTGCTCGCTGATGCGGATGGTCTCGACGAGGTCGCGCTCGCGATGGTAGGCCGAGGCCAAGTCTTCGCGCTGGTCCTGCAGGGATCCCAGGACCTCCTGGTGGTCCAGGGCGACAGCGAGCAGCGCCGCCCACTGGTTGGAGGTCTCGCGCCCGGTTGCCACGTGCGAGTCGATCGGGCCGGCGATGACCAGCAGGCCCCAGTCACGCGCTCCCTTCACCCGCAGCACGAAGACGACGTCCCTGCAGTCCTCGCTGTCCGGGGCGTCGCCCGCACCGGCGGACATCTCGGTCGGCGGAAAGTCGGTGACCCGTACGCGCCGGCCGACCAGCGAGGACGCCATGCCGTAGTCGCCGACGATGTCCAGCTCGTCGGTGTCGTCGTCGTGCCAGATGCCGAAGCAACCGGCGCGTACGTGGGTGAACGCCAGCCAGCCCATGTCGCGCGGGTCCGCGACATGGCTGCGCAGCAGGTCCATGCTCAGCGCGTACTGCTGGCTCAGCAGCGACTCGACGGCCCCGTTCTCGTTGAGCAGCGCGGTCATCTGTGCACGGGCCAGATCGAGGACCATCTCGTGCAGCAACGGGTCGAGCCGCGGCACGGTGTCCGCGCCCGGCATGCCGGAGGCCGCCGCGATCTCCTGCGCCACGGCGCGTACGCACTGGACCACCGCTGTCACCGTCGCCTGACGCGGGTCCATCGCGTAGAACCGCTCCCACACCGAAGCGGGCACGGTCGCCGCAGGCGAGGACTGGCGTGGGCTGTCGGCCAGCCGGGCGCGTACGGCGCTTGTCACCGTTGCGGAGAGCGCCGCCAGCTGCTCCTGGTCTCCGTCGGGCGGGTCAGGGGCGACGACGATGCGTTGGCGCAGCAGGGCGCAGAGCCGGGCGGCGTCCGGGTCGTCCTGCGTGCCGGTCGCGGTCGTCGCGGGAACGGTGCCGCCCATGACGGTCTCGGTGCCGGTGCAGCCACAGGACTGGCGCAGGACGAGCGGCGAGGAACCGAGCTCGTAGCGGCGCGGCTCGATGTGCTCGTCCCGGAGCGCTCGGAGCAGGAGATCGGCTGCCATCGCCCCCAGCTCGCCGAACCGCTGGCCGACGCTGGTGAGCGACGGGCTGACCCAGGCAGCCATGTTCTGGTCGTCGAAGCCGATGATCGCCTGCTGCCTCGGCAGCGAGATGCCAGCGGCGGTGAGCCCCCTGATGAGGCCGAGCGCCGTCAGGTCGGTTGCCGCGATGACAGCCGAGGTGGGCAGACCGGCGGCGACCATGGCCGCCGCCGCGTCGTGCCCGCCATCGGCGATGGCGTCGTCGACCTCGAAGAGGAAGCGGGGGTCGGCCGCGATGCCGTGGTGCGCCAACGCGTCGAGGTAGGCGGCGTAGCGCTCCCGCAGGTCGTCCGGGCCGAGAGCGCCGACGAAGCCGATGCGGTGGTGCCCGTGCGCGACCAGATGGGCGACGGCGCGTCTGATGCCGCTGGCGTTGTTGGGACGCACCGAGGGCAGGCGCAGCTCCGGTCGGTCATGGCTGACCAGGACGATCGGGATCCCCTCGGCGTCGAGCTTCGCGAGGTAGTCCGTCTCTACGGAGTCGTGCATCGCGATGTAGCCGTCGATGTGCCCACGAGCCACCGGCAGCCGGAAGTCGGGCGTGCGCACCGTCGGCCCGGGGTCGGTTCCCGGTGCGAGGGTCTGCAGCGAGACGACCCGGCCGCGCGCCTGCCAGACCGTGCGGGCGATGCCCGACAGGACCGCACCGAAGTAGTTTCCACCCGCAAGGGGCGAGAGCACGCCAACGGTCGGGCCCGGCGTCAACTGCTCACTCCCACCGCATCCGTGTTATGTGTCTCGTCACATGCTCCCGCACGGACGGGTGCGGGCGCACCTCTGGGGGAAGGGTCACCTACATGCAGTTCGACAACGACTCGGTCAACGTATCCGGAGTGGACGACCGTCGGGGGCGCGGCGTGGCTCCGCTGGCTCTCGGCGGCGGCGGGCTGGGCGTCGTGGGCCTCGTGATCTACGTCCTCGTGCAGGTGCTCGGTGGGGGGGGCTCCGGTGGCGCCGGGGTGGACCCGAGCTCGCTCGGACTCGGCCCCGGGCTGGGCACGCAGTCCTCCGTGCAGGGCGCCGATGGCGAGACCGCGCAGGCGTTCAGTGCGCGTTGCAACGCCCCGGGGGCGCTCGACGCCGACGACGACTGTTTCCTGACCAAGATCTATGACGAGGTGAACGAGGTGTGGACCACCGAGCTCCCCAAGCACGGCGGCACGGCCTACGTCGATCCCAAGCTCGCATTCTTCAGCACCTCCACCAGCACCGCCTGCGGCAACGCGACCGCAGACGTCGGGCCGTTCTACTGCCCCGGTGACCACGAGATCTACATCGACCTCGGCTTCCTCGCCGAGCTGCAGAAGCGCTTCGGTGCGAACGGCCGCTACGCGCAGGCCTACATCCTCGCTCACGAGGCCGGGCACCATCTGCAATACCTGCTGGGGACCGAAGCCAAGATGCGCGCCCAGCAGCAGCGCAATCCGTCCAAGGCGAACGTCTACTCCGTGGCGCTGGAGCTGCAGGCCGACTGCTATGCCGGGGCGTGGGGACGACTGGCCAATGACGCGGGGAAGGTCAAGATCGACACGAGCGAGCTGCAGCAGGCGCTCGACGCGGCATCCGCGGTCGGCGACGACCGGATCCAGCAGGCGGCCACGGGCCACGTCAACCCGGAGTCGTGGACGCACGGGTCGGCAGCACAGCGCAAGTCCTGGTACCAGAAGGGTTATGACACCGCGAACATCGACGAGTGCACGACCTTCGACGGGCTGTGACCTCGTCGCGAGGAGATGGGTCGAGGAGATGGACGGCCAACTCGATGCACCACCTGACGCCCCCGGTGCGTCTATCTGGGTGAAGGCACTGTCGTCTGCAGGGTGCTCCATGCTGCCCGCCATCTCTGAGGAGCCATGCGTCCTTTCCACCCCGTCAGCGCCGTCCGCGCTGCCGTCACCTCCGTCGTCGCCCTCCCGGGCCTCCCAGGCCTCCCCGGCCTCCTCGGCCTCTTGGGCGTCCTGGGCCTGCTCGGCACGACCCTTGCCGGTCCGGCCGCTGCGGCGCCGGCACCCGCGCCGATCACGAAGGCCTACTTCGGCATCCACGCCAGCGGTACGGCAAGCGGGCAGTTCCCGGCGGCGTCCGCGGCTGCCGTACGCCTGTGGGACATCGGCGCGACCTGGGCCGACCTGCAGCCGGTGGCCCGTCACTGGAAGGAGGCCGACTTCGCCGCCCTCGACACAGCCGTCAGGACCACGCTGCACAACCGCGCCCAGCCGATGCTCGTCCTCGGTCAGACGCCGACCTGGGCGTCGTCACACCGTGCGGACCCCAGCCCCTACGGGCCCGGCGCTGCGGCCATGCCGACGTCGCTCTCGTCGTGGCGTAGCTACGTCACCAAGGTGGTGCAGCGCTACCGGGGCCGGATCGCGGTCTACCAGATCTGGAACGAGCCGAACGTGAGCACGTTCTTCACGGGCACGCCGGGGCAGATGGCGCTGCTGACGCGCGAGGCCAGCTCGATCATCAAGCGCTACGACCGCAAGGCCTACATCGTCAGCCCCGGCTTCGCGACTCGACGGCCGACGAACCTCCCGTGGATGGAGCAGTACTTCGAGGCCGGCGCGGCGGCGTACGTCGACGCAGTCGCCCTTCACCTCTATCCCGGTCCGGCTGAGTCGCCCGAGACGACGATCGCCCTGCTGGCGAAGGCACGCATCGTGCTCGCCCGCGAGCACGTCGACAAGCCTATCTGGAACACCGAGGTGAACTACGGCGCCGCCTATGGCGGTGGGGCTCCACGCCATATCGCAGGCAACAGCGCGGCGGGCTACGTGGCGCGCACCTACCTGCTCAACGCAGCCAACGGCGTCGCGCGCGTCTACTGGTACGGCTGGGCAGCTCACGGCCTGCTGGGAATCGACCTCACGACGGTCGACAACGTCACGCCCACCCCGGCGGGCGTCGCCTTCAGTACGACCGCCCGGTGGATGATCGGGTCACGGGTGCAGCGTTGCACCCGCGACACGGCAGGAACCTGGACGTGCTCGCTCGTCTATGGCAAGCGGTCCTACGCACGAGCCGTGTGGAACCCCGGTCGCGCGACCGGCTACCGCGCCCAGTCGGGGGCAACCTCCTACGAGACGCTCGACGGGAAGAGGGTGCGCACCCGCTCGGGCCGGCGCATCCAGGTCACCAACATGCCGGTCCTGGTGCGCGGAACGCTCCCGTAGCCCCCTGGCTTGCTTGGCACAGGGGCACCTTCTGCCAATAGGTTTGGCAGAGGGTGCCCCTGTGCCAAGTGGCGGAGCGGCGAGAGGGTGAGCAGTCAGACGTTGAACCCGAGCGCACGCAACTGCTCACGCCCGTCGTCGGTGATCTTGTCGGGACCCCACGGCGGCATCCACACCCAGTTGATGCGGACGTCGTCCACGAGCCCGGACAGGGCCGTGCGGGTCTGGTCCTCGATGACGTCGGTCAGCGGGCACGCGGCCGAGGTGAGCGTCATATCGAGGATCGCGGTGCGGCTGACGTCATCCACCGTCACGCCGTAGACGAGCCCCAGGTCGACGACGTTGATCCCGAGCTCGGGGTCGACGACGTCATACATCGCCTCCTCGACCTCCTCGGGCGTTCCCAGCACTGCGGTTCCTGCATTCTCGGTCATGTGTTCTCCTTGTCTCCAACGGCTCGCGCCGTTGCGTCCTTCCATGCCATCCATGCCAGCAACGCGCACTTGACCCTCGCGGGATAGCGCGACACTCCTGCGAAGGCGATGCCGTCACCCAGCACGTCCTCGTCGGCTGTGCCTTGCCCCCGCGACATCAGCAGGTCCTGGAACGCCTGGGCCGTGCGCAACGCCTGTGCCACCGACGTGCCGATGACCAGCTCGCCGAGCACGGACGCGGACGCCTGGCTGATCGAGCAGCCCTCACCGTCATAGGACACGTCCGCAACGGTGGTGCCGGCGACGTCGAGGTGCACCCGCACCGTGATCTCGTCACCGCAGGTCGGGTTGACGTGGTGGGCCTCGGCGCTGAACGGCTCGCGCAGACCACGGTGCCGCGGGTGGCGGTAGTGGTCCAGGATGATGTCCTGGTAGAGCGACTCGACGCTCATCGGTTCACCCGAACCACCGGCGTACGCGCTCCAGCCCGCTGACCACGGCATCGATCTCAGCCGTCGTCGTATAGACGTAGAACGAGGCACGCGTCGTCGCGGGAACGCCGAAGCGGTCGCAGACCGGCCGCGCGCAGTGGTTGCCAACGCGCACGGCGATGCCCAACGAGTCGAGGACCTGACCGACGTCGTGTGAGTGAATGGCACCGCTGTCACCGTGCATCACGAACGACACCGCTCCCCCACGGTCGACCGGCTCCGTCGGGCCGATGATGCGCAGCCCGGGCACCTCGGCGAACCGCTCCAGCGCATAGGCGGTGAGCATGCGCTCGTGCTCGGCAACGGCCGGCATGCCGAGCGCGGTGAGGTAGTCGACCGCTGCACCGAGACCCACGGCCTGCGCGATGGGAGGTGTGCCCGCCTCGAACTTGTGCGGCAGCCCCGCATAGGTCGAGCGGACCATCGTGACCTTGGCGATCATCTCGCCGCCACCGAGGAACGGTGGAAGCGCATCGAGCACCTCGCGTCGGCCCCAGAGGACCCCGATGCCCGTGGGACCGAGCATCTTGTGGCCGGTGAAGGCGACAAGATCGACGCCGGCAGCCGCCAGCGCGCGTACGTCGTAGGGCAGCTGTGGCACCGCCTGTGAAGCGTCGACGACGACGAGCGCGCCGACCTGCTTCGCGCGCGCCGCGACCAGCTCGACCGGGTTGACCGTGCCGAGGATGTTCGACACGTGAACCAGCGAAACCAGCTTCGTGCGTTCGGTGACCAGCGCGTCGAGCTGTGACAGGTCGAGGCGACCGTCGTCGGTCAGCCCGATCCAGCGCAGGGTGGCCCCGGTGCGCTCGCACAGCATCTGCCACGGCACCAGGTTCGAGTGGTGCTCCATCTCGGTGACGAGGACCTCGTCTCCCGGTCCGACCTGCCAACGCCCCGCCGCCGGAAACGCCACGACGTTGGCGACGAGGTTCAACGCCTCGGTGCTGTTCTTGGTGAACACCACCTCGTCGCGGTCAGCGCCGATGAACGCGGCCAGCTTGTCGCGCGCGCCTTCGTAGAGCGCGGTGGCCTCCTCGGCGAGCACGTGCACGCCGCGATGGACATTGGCGTTGTGCGACGCGTAGTAGTCCTCGAGGGCATCGAGCACCTGTCGCGGCTTCTGCGAGGTCGCCGCACTGTCGAGATAGACGAGCGGCAGGCCGTCGTGCACACGTCGAGCCAGCACCGGGAAGTCGGCGCGGATGCGCTCGACGTCAAGCGGCAGCACGAGGGTCGGCACGCTCGCAGTCACGACGACGCAGCCACCTTGCCGTAGCGCTCGTATCCCTCGGACTCGAGGCGGTCAGCCAGCTCGCGACCGCCCTGCTCGACGACGCGACCGTCGACAAAGACGTGCACGAAGTCGGGCGTGATGTAGCGAAGGATCCGTGTGTAGTGGGTGATGAGCAGCACACCCACGTCCCCGCTCGCCTTGGCGCGGTTGACGCCCTCGCTGACGATCCGCAAGGCATCGACGTCGAGGCCCGAGTCGGTTTCGTCGAGGATCGCGATGCGTGGCTTGAGCAGTTCGAGCTGAAGGATCTCGTGGCGCTTCTTCTCGCCGCCCGAGAAGCCCTCGTTGACGTTGCGCTCGGCGAACGAGGCATCGACTCCGAGCTGGTCCATCGCTCCCCGCACCTCCTTGACCCACCGACGTAGCGGAGGCGCCTCGCCGCGGATCGCGGTGGCCGATGTGCGCAGGAAGTTGGACACCGACACACCGGGAACCTCGACGGGATACTGCATCGCCAGGAACAGCCCGGCGCGAGCACGGGCGTCGACGCTCATCGCGAGAACGTCCTCGCCATCGAGGGTGACGGTGCCACCGGTCACGTTGTAGCGCGGGTGACCCGCGATGGAGTAGGCGAGCGTCGACTTCCCGGAGCCGTTGGGTCCCATCACGGCGTGGGTCTCACCGGCGCGGATCGTGAGGTCGACACCCCGCAGGATCTGCTTGGGGCCGGACTCGGTGTCGACGGTGACGTGCAGGTCGCGCACCTCGAGGGTGGACATGCGATGAAGCTCCTGACGGATCGAGGGACGGAGAAGAAAGAAGGGCGTTCAGGTGCGGGACAAGGACGAACCACTGGTGTCGACCAGCACCGCGTCGCCGTCGAGCACGACGGGGAAGACGGCGACGGGGCGGATCGCGGGCAGCCCCGAGGGCTGGCCCGTGCGCAGGTCGAACCGCGACCCGTGCAGGAAACACTCGATCGAGCAGCCCTCGACATCACCCTCGGAGAGCCTCACCTCGCCGTGGCTGCAGCGGTCCTCGATCGCGAAGACCTCGTCACCGACCCGGACGAGCGCCACGTCGAGGTCGACACCGTCGAGCTCGACGCGCAGCGGCTCGCTGTCGACGAGCTCGGACAGCGTGCATGCCCGGACGAGCACCGGCTGCGCCGTCGTCTCGGACGCCATGGATGTGCCGGACCCGGTGGACGGCGTCACGTCAGGGCGCTTGCGAGCTCTGCCTCGACAGCTGCGAGGAGCCGCTCCTGTAGTTGCGGGATGCCGATGCGCGTCAGCAGGTCGGCGAAGAAGCCACGCACCACCAGCCGGCGCGCCTCCAGCTCGCGGATGCCACGCGACTGGAGATAGAACAGCTGCTCGTCGTCGAACCGCCCGGTCGCGCTGGCGTGGCCCGCGCCAGCGATCTCACCCGTCTCGATCTCCAGGTTGGGAACCGAGTCGGCGCGCGCACCTTCGGTAAGCACGAGGTTGCGGTTCATCTCATAGGTCTGCGTGCCTTCTGCGGATGCACGGATGAGGACGTCACCGACCCACACCGCGTGCGCGTCGGCGCCTTGCAGCGCCCCCTTGTAGAGGACGTCGCTGGTGCAGCTCGGCGCCTCGTGGTCGACGAAGAGCCGATGCTCGAGGTGCTGCCCCGCATCGGCGAAGTAGAGGCCGAACAGCTCGGCGGAGCCACCGGTGCCTGCGTAGGCGACGTTGGGAGTGAGGCGCACGACGTTGCCGCCGAGGGTGACGACGACGTGGCGCACGTGCGCGTCACGACCGACCCTGAGATCGTGCTGCGACAGGTGCACGGCGTCGCCGGCCCAGTCCTGCACCGAGACGAACGTCAGCTGCGCGCCGTCGCCGAGCGACAGCTCGACGCCCGCCGCGTAGGCCGCGCTTCCCCGGTGGTCGAGCACGACGACCGCCTGCGCGTGGGACTCGAGGGCGACGTGCAGGTGCCCGAAGGCCATCCCCCCGTTGCCCTGGACGGTGACGACGCTCGGCCGTGACGCCGTCACGTCGCGGCCGACCGTGAGGACCGTCGCCTTCTCGAAACCGGCGTACGCCCGCGCCGCGACGCGGTCACCGGGCATGCCGACGGAACCGATGCGGGGGTCGTCGTGGCCGACCGTCTCGACGTGCACCTCGGGCGCAGCGTCGACGGTGACATCGACGGTCGCGTCGGCCTCGGCGGCGTCGTGCAGACCGCGCAGCCGGCGCAGCGGCGTGAACCGCCAGTCTTCCTCGCGGCCTGTCGGAACGGCGAAGTCGCCGGGATCGTAGGACCGCAACCGCGTCGCGCGGGTGGCATCGAGCGCCGTTGCCTTGCCGCCGTGGCTGTGCGGGCGGGCAGCGGCCTGCAGCGTGGTGGGCGAGCTCATCCGACTGCGCCCTCCATCTGCAGCTCGATGAGGCGGTTGAGCTCCAAGGCGTACTCCATCGGCAGCTCCCGCGCGATGGGCTCGATGAACCCGCGCACGATCATGGCCATGGCCTCGTCCTCGGTCAGGCCGCGGCTCATGAGATAGAAGAGCTGGTCGTCGCTCACCTTGGAGACGGTGGCCTCGTGGCCCATCGCGACGTCGTCCTCGCGGACGTCGACGTAGGGGTAGGTGTCGGAGCGGCTGATGCTGTCCACGAGCAGGGCGTCGCAGCGCACGGTGCTCCTGCTGTGGTGAGCGCCCTCGAGCACCTGCACCAGACCGCGGTAGGACGTACGCCCGCCGCCCCGCGCCACGGACTTGGAGACGATCGCCGAGGAGGTGTAGGGGGCGGCGTGCACCATCTTGGCGCCGGCGTCCTGGTGCTGGCCCTCGCCGGCGAAGGCGATGGAGAGCGTCTCACCCTTAGCGTGCTCGCCCATGAGCCAGACGGCGGGGTATTTCATCGTCACCTTGGAGCCGAGGTTGCCGTCGACCCACTCCATCGTCGCGCCCTCGTGGCACACCGCGCGCTTCGTGACCAGGTTGTAGACGTTCGTGGACCAGTTCTGGATCGTGGTGTAGCGGCAGCGTGCGCCCTTCTTCACGATGATCTCGACGACTGCCGAGTGCAGCGAGTCGCTGGAGTAGATCGGCGCGGTGCAGCCCTCGACGTAGTGCACGTAGGCGTCCTCGTCGACGATGATCAGCGTGCGCTCGAACTGGCCCATGTTCTCGGTGTTGATGCGGAAGTAGGCCTGCAGCGGGATGTCGACCTTGACGCCTTTGGGGACGTAGATGAACGACCCCCCCGACCACACGGCCGTGTTGAGCGCGGCGAACTTGTTGTCACCCACCGGGATCACCGTGGTGAAAAACTCCTTGAGGAGCTCCTCGTGCTCGCGCAGGGCGGTGTCGGTGTCGACGAAGATGACGCCCTTCTCCTCGAGGTCCTCGCGAATCTGGTGGTAGACGACCTCGGACTCGTACTGCGCCGCGACGCCCGCGACCAGACGCTGCTTCTCGGCCTCGGGGATGCCGAGCCGGTCGTAGGTCGACTTGATGTCCTCGGGCAGCTCCTCCCACGAGGTGGCCTGCTTCTCGGTGGAGCGCACGAAGTACTTGATGTTGTCGAAGTCGATGCCGTCGAGGTCGGAGCCCCAGGTCGGCATGGGCTTCTTGTGGAACAGCTTCAAGCCCTTGAGGCGCAGGTCGAGCATCCACTGCGGCTCGTTCTTCAGCGCCGAGATGTTGCGCACGACGTCCTCGGAGAGGCCGCGGCGCGCGTTGGCGCCGGCCGTGTCGGTGTCGGACCAGCCGTATTCGTAGCGGCCCAGGCCGTCGAGCTCGGGATGGGCGAGCGCGGTCGAGCTGCGCAGCTCGGGTGTGGTCGCTTCGGGCGTGGTGGTCATGGTGCAACCCCTTCGGCAGGGAGTGGTGGGGTGATGCTGATGTGGGTGGTGATGTGGGTGGTGCAGACGTGCTCGCCGTGGGCGAGCGTCGAGAGCCGGCGGGCCGGCGCCCCGACCAGGCGACCGAAGGACGCGACCTCGGCATCACACAGCGCGGGGAACTGGGTGGCGACCGACTGCACGGGGCAGTGGCCCTGGCAGAGCTGGATGCCGAGCTCTGCACGGTTGCCGGGCCCGGGATGCACGCTCGCGGCGAAGCCGTCAGCGGTGAGCGCCGACGCCAAGGCCGCGGTGCGTGCCGCGACATCGCTGCCCGCGGCATCGACGACCGACGCGTAGCGCGCCTCCAGCTCGGCGACGCGGCTGTCGGCGAAGGCGGCTACGGCTTCGGGCCCACCGTGCTCGGCGAGGAAGGTCAGCGCCGAGGCGGCCAGGTCGTCGTAGGCCGCGGTGAGGGCGGTGTGGCCGGTCGTCGTGAGCCGGTAGACGCGAGCCGGGCGGCCCCGCCCGCGCGGGCCGAGGAGGCGGGGCTCGTGGGCCGAGGCGGCACCGCTGGCGACGAGGGCGTCGAGGT
>CAXSDR010000074.1:0-19293 GCA_964236445.1 uncultured Motilibacteraceae bacterium
TGGCGGCTCCGTCAGCCCAACTGCCGACGTTCCTCGACACCACGATGCTCACCGTGCCTCTGTAGTTCTGTAGTTCTGTAGACCGCACGCGAGGGTGGCGATCGTCACCGGCCGGCACCCGCGGCCCCCTCCACGCCAGCACATTGAAGTTGCGCGAGCAAACGCCGTTGCGTCTGTACCGACTACTAGGTTTACTTGAGACATGGGCACCAAGCAGCGGTTGATCTCCAGCACGCAGGAACTCCTCTGGGAACGGGGTTACGTGGGCACCAGCCCCAACGCCATCTTGCGCCGGGCCGGAGTCGGCCAAGGCAGCATGTACCACCACTTCACGGGCAAGCCGGAGCTCGCCCTGGTGGCGCTGAGGGAAACCGCTCAAAGGATGCAGGGCGAGGTGCAGTCTCAGTTCCTGTCCGCCGGCACGCCCATGGAGCGCCTCACCGGCTACCTGCTCAGCCAGCGTGACGTTCTGCGTGGCTGCCGGATTGGCCGGTTGACCTACGACCCGGACATCTTCGCTGACCCAGTGCTAAAAAAGCCCATCGAAGAGTTGTTCGAATGGCAGAACGACCAACTGACCGAGTTGCTGCGCGAAGCCCAAAGCGCTGGCGAACTGGATCCGGCGCTCGACCCGGACAACATCGCCGCGGTAATCGCGGCGGTACTGCAGGGTGCCTACGTGCTGGCAAGAGCGTCGGAGGCTGCCGCCCCTTTCTATCGTGCCATCAACGGCATTCTGACGCTGCTCCAAGTTTCGACCGGGCCACCGAACAGAGAGTGAGCGCGCCGACGTCCCTTCACCAAGAGACACAGCGGTAGTCAGGGAGAACGACGCCAGCTCGGCCGGACCACCACGTCCGGCCACACCACGGGGAGCAATACCAGTTGACGACCACAGAACTGCTTCAGGGAAGTTTGTCGGCGCACGCGGCGGAAGGGCATCGTCAACCTGCCCCCGGTTCGTCGGGCTCGACCGCCCGTCGCGACGTCGACCCGCCACCAGTCGTTTACGTGCTGCTCGCCGACCATGATCCCATTTCGCGACGGGTGCTGTCCGTGCTACTGGATGAAGCGCCTGGGATAAGGCTGGTGGGTTCGGTGGACAGCCGATCAGACACCGCAGATTGGCCACTTCACGACATCGATGTCGTAGTCCTCTGCGTAGGCCCACAGGACGATCTACGGGAGTCCTTAGAACCGTTAACCGCCGTTAAGTCGCAGGTCCTGTTGCTTGGGACATGCTGGGACCACGAACGGATCAGCACGGCCTTCGCACTCGGGGCCAGAGGCTGCCTGATCAAGGAGGCTCTGCCGACAAACCTTGCCGCGGGGGCCCGCGCGGTTGTTGCGAACCACTGCGTTCTCACCCCAGAACTCCTTGAGTTGTACATCGGTCCGGGGGAGGCCACGCCGGCTCGTCCAATGTCCAGCCGGTCGCCCGCTGATCTGATGGACTACTACAAGCAACGAGCGATGCGCATTGCGTCTCTGACGGCGCGCGAGCGTGAAGTGCTGCTTCACCTCACAGCCGGCCTTTCCACCGAGGAGGTCGCCGCCAAGATCTGCGTCTCGTGCTCGACGGTCAAGAGCCACATTTCCCGCGCCCTGACGAAGCTGGACGTACGCAACAGGCTAGAGGCGGTGCTGCTGATGCAGGCGGCTCCGCCCCAGGTCAGCGCCGACGGTTGCAGCCCGCGGGCCACCGCCGGCCTTCGGTTGAACATGAGCCATCAGGTTGAGATCAGTTGAGGCTCTTTTCAACTCTACGCCGATGCGCTTCGCGTGCGACAG
Source organism: uncultured Motilibacteraceae bacterium (assembly GCA_964236445.1). GTDB lineage: Bacteria > Actinomycetota > Actinomycetes > Motilibacterales > Motilibacteraceae > CAXSDR01. The sequence goes on from CAXSDR010000074.1 coordinate 1,792, forward strand.
AGCCACGGTTGTCAGGCAAGCCCTTTCGTGGGCCACCAGGAAGACAAGGATGAGGTGGTTTCGGTGCAGCCCCTACTCGAGTTGACTGACGGCGAACGAACACGGCTGGTCGCCGAGCTTCTCACCGTCGAGTCAAGCCCCTACAAGGACTACCCCGCATTCCGCGAGCACGTCGCCGCTATCACAGTGGATAGCCGCGTGCCGGAGTATCTCGTTGCCGCCTGTGAGCGCATTCGGCACGAGCGGAACCAGGGAAGCGCAGTAGCGCACGTCCTGAGAAACTGCCCTATCGACGAGCATCTACCTCTTCTCGATCACGACGATCCATCCGGGGACAAGCGGGCACGCAAAACCACGTTCGTCGGTGAGGCGTTCCTCGAGCTGTTCGCTCAGTTGACCAGCACGCCACTGCTGGCCTACGCGGCGCGCTTCGGAGGTGACTTCTTCACCGATGTCATCGCGATCAACCGCTACCGAGGCCAGCAGACCGGCTACAGCGACGGCGAGGTCGTCTTTCACAACGACCGCACCGCTCACCCGGTCCGTGCTGACTACATCACCTTGCTCGGCATGAGATGTCCCCCGGAGGAACTCGTCTACACCGGATTCGTTTCGGGCCGGACACTGCTCGAGCACCTTGAACCCGCCGCCGAACGCGTACTCCGTGCGCCCTTCTTCGTCACCCCGTTCGACGTTGTGTCGCGCGACGGCAACGCAGAACTGGACCAGAGCCCTGCGCATGCAATCTTGTCCGAGGACTACTCCATCCGGTACCTCGACACGCACACCACCGCGGCCCCTGACGCTCCGGTCGCCGCGAAGGACGCACTGCTCTCGCTCAAGAACGCGCTGGCGAGAGCGCAGAAGATCCGCCACCGACTGCTCGCGGGTGACATTCTGACATTCGCAAACCAGCAGGGGCTGCACAACCGCGAGCACATCGAGATCCATGACGCCGAGAGAGCTCTCGACCGGTGGCTGCTGAAGACCTACGCATTTCGCGACCAAGCCGCTGCCGATCGCCATGCCGACGCCTGGGTCGACAACACACCCGGCAAGGTGGCGGATTAGAGCCAGGAACACCCCCGTCGACACACCATTTCACGAAGGAGATCGATGTCTGAGCTTATCGTTGAACGCCCGCTTCCTACCCTGTTCACGGGCATTCCCGGCACCGACTTCGGGGCCGCCGAGATGCTGTTCCAGCCACTCCTGCGCGACGGGCGGATCGGCGCTGAGATGCATTCGCTTTATTCCACGCGGGAGACCGGCGAGGGAGGTCCCGCGGCGGCCATCGTCCGTTACCTGCCTGGAGCCGTATCTCGGCCGCACCGACACCCGGGCTACGAACTCATCTGGATCATCGAGGGAGAGTTGGAGACCGACGATGGCACCTACCCGGCCAACAGTCTCCTGCTCATGCCGCCAGACACCATTCATGCACCGCGTAGCCCGAAGGGTGCGCTCGGCCTCGTGGTCTGGGAGAAGCCGGTCGAGCAGGTCGCCTGATCAGCTAACACTGCGCTTGTCCTTGGAGTGCTTCTTCGTCGGAGGGTCGTCACAGTGACGCAGCAGAACATTGCCCCCAGCATCGGCAATCAGCTCGATACTTCCCACCACTTCGGGCCACGACACCGCTGGGTCGTCCTCGCGGTGGGCGTCGCGGCACAGGCGAGCTTTTCGGCGGCGATCACCGGCCTGCCAGTCACTGGCCCCACCATGCGAACCCGATACCACCTCACCACCGGTGGAGTCGGCATTGCCGTCGGCTGCATTTATCTCGGTATCGCCGCCTCCGAGATCGTCTGGGGCCTGTGGACCGACCGGTTCGGCGAGCGGAAGATCTTGCTTACCGGCCTTCTCTCAACAGCTGCCGCACTCGCGGTCATGGCCGCCGTGGTTGTTCCCCGGGATGGATTCGTCCCGCCACTGCCCATGTTGGGCATCAGCTTCCTACTCGTCGGCATCCTCGGTGGCAGTGTCAACGGCTCATCAGGACGGGCGGTGATGGTCTGGTTCCGCGACGGCCAGCGCGGGCTAGCCATGAGCATCCGCCAGACCGCCATGCCCGCCGGAGGAGCTATCGGCACACTGGTTCTGCCGTGGCTCGCGAAGTATCACGGCTTCCGCCCAGCGTTCCTCGTGCTGTGCGGGTTTTGCCTCGCGGCGGCGGCCGCCACATGGCGATGGCTCTTTCAACCGTTCGACCCGGCGGGATCCATCGCCGCTCAAGGACTGAGCACCGGCACGTCGCCGCTGCGGCGCTGGGACGTCTGGCGGCTGGCGATGGCCAGCTCCATGCTCACCTTCCCCCAGATCGCGGTCCTCACCTTCTCCGCGATCTACCTCACCGACGTCAAGCACGCGGGCCTGGGAGTGGTCATCGGCACGCTGCTCCTCACGCAGATCGGCGGCGGCGCGGCGAGGATCGGATCCGGCCGCTGGACGGACCTGCACGGCAACCGACCCGGCATGGTGAAGGCGCTCGGCGCGGCGTCAGGCGTGGTACTCGTCGTTGCCGCTCTGTTGCACGCAGCGCCGACAGGCATTGTCGCCGGTGCGCTGGCCCTCGGAGGCCTTCTTGCCAATGCCTGGCACGGAGTGGCCTACACCGAGATCGCTTCCATGGCCGGAGCTGAGCGTGCCGGCACCGCGCTCGGGCTCGAGAACACGACCGTATTCGGCGCTGCCTTCCTGACGCCGGTCATCATTCCACCACTGCTGCATGCGACTTCGTGGCCTGTGGTGTGGGCAGTTGTAGGAGCCATCGCCTTGCTCGCATTGCCGACGACACCTGGCAGCCTCCGTCGAACAGCTCAACCCTAAGCCTTCGGCCTCTCATGCCGTGTGATCGCCCTTGCAGCGTCTCTTCCGTCAAAAGACAAGGTTTCCACTATGAAAGCCTCATCGATGGCCACCAGCATGCATGGCGAGGACCGGCCGGTCAGTCGCAAGATCTCAATCTTCGACACCACGCTGCGCGACGGTGAGCAGGCTCCGGGCAACGCTATGCGCACCGAAGACAAGCTTGACCTGGCCCTACGTCTGGAAGGCCTCGGTGTGGACACGATCGAAGCCGGGTTCCCAGCATCGTCGCCGAGTGACTTTCGGGCGACCGAGGCAATCTCCCAGTCTTTGCAGACGGCCCAGTTCGCCACTCTGTCTCGTGCGCTCCGCCAGGATGTCCAGACGGCGGTGGATGCCGGTGGCACTCGAAACCATGTGCTGCAGATCATGGGGACCGGCAGCGATATCCACCTCAGGCACAAACGTGGGATCAGTCGGCAGCAGGCGATCGACGAGGTGGTCGACGCAGCGAGCTTCGCCAAGTCCCTGGGAGTGGAGGTCGTGGCCGTAGGCATCGAGGACGCGACGCGAGGCGATCTGGACTATCTGCGGCAGCTCACGGAACGAGCAGTCGAGGCGGGCGCCACCTACATACCCGTCGCCGACACCGCCGGATGCATGACGCCGCAGGAACTTGGCTATCTCATCTCACGTATCCGGGACTGGGCGCCGGCACCCGTACGCATCGGGCTGCACTGCCACAACGACTTCGGCTTGGCCCTGGCCAATGCGCTCGCCGGGCTGCAGGCCGGCGCCGACGATGTTCAGGTCACTCTCGGTGGGATCGGGGAACGTGCCGGGAACACTGCGTTGGAAGAGCTGTGCGCCGTGCTCTCGTACAAGGAAGATGTACTCGGGCTGCGCACCGACGTGAAACTGACCGGAATGTACGAGGTGTACAACCGGCTGCGTCAGGTGATCAGACTGGAAGAGCCGCGAACCAAGGCGATCTTCGGCAGATATGCATTCGGCACCGCCGCCGGCATCCACCAAGCCGGAGTCCTCCGCAATCCGGCGACATACGAGTTCGTCGAGCCGGCCCACTTCGGTCGCGAACGATCGCTGCTTATCAGCCGGCACTCCGGCCGCGCGGTGCTGCGACACCTGCTCGACGAAATGGGCGTCCACGCCACCGACGCCGAGCTTGGGGAGCTCTACCGCGTCCACATAGCCGAGCGTCTTGACGGAGACTGCGACGACCTGTCGGTGCTGCGAGAACGCCTCGCGGGCGCGCTGGCTCCCGCCCTCACCGCAAGCGCCACGTAGGTCAGCCACGATGCTGACCCATATCGTCTGCTTCCGCTTCCGTGACGGCTACGACTGGAGCCACCCCGACGTAGCGGCAGCTGAACGCATCTCCCGCGAACACCCGAGGCACGTGCCGGAAATCTTGACGTGGACAGCCGGGCGCAATGCCACTACACGGGCCAACTCTTTCGACTACGCGGTGGTGGGCCAGTTCGCCGACCGCGCGGCGCTCGACCGCTACATGGTCCACCCCGACCATGAGCGCGGCATTCGCGCCTGGGCCCCACTGAGCACCTGGATAGTCGTCGATCTCGACCACGAGAGTGCTGACACCCTCGAGGTGGCCGCCGTCGACACGGCGCATGTCTTCACCGAACGCCCGACCTATTCACTGACCAACCGAAGCTAGAAGGGCCAGCGACATGGAAATGCACATCGCCGACAGCAAGTGCATCGTCGTCGTGGACGCAAAGCTGCCCGTGGGGCTGCAAGCCAACGCGGCCAGCGTTATCACCATGACGTTGGGGCGGCAGGTCGACGGTCTCGTGGGACCGGATGTGAAGGATGCTGACGGGGTGCTCCACCCGGGTGTGGTGCTGATTCCGGTTCCCATCCTCATAGCTGACGCTTCGGCGATCCGCACGATCTGGCGTGAAGCGGGTGAAGAACTGGTCCGAGTGGGGTTCACCTCCCTCGCACAGTCCTGCCGGACGTACGAGGAGTACGTCGATCGGCTCGCCACCACGTCCACTGAGGACCTCGACTTCGCCGGCGTCGGGCTGTTCGGAGCCAAGCGTTCGGTCAACCGCCTCGGCGGAAGTCTGCCACTGCTGCGGTGAACTCGTTGTGGATCCCTGACCGCCGACGAAAGATTGCGAGACAGAAACCGTGTTCACGTTGTTCCGCCCGGAGCTCGACGACTACGCGCGGCGGGTGATCGATGAGCAGCGCCGGTTGTACAACGGCGGTTGGACCCGCGCCGAGCTGCGTGCCCTGCAACTAGAACGATTCGCCGACACCGCCCGCTACGTCAAGGCAAACTCCGAGTTCTACGCACGCCACCTGCGTGACGTAAACCTCGCCACATCCGGCCCGATCACCGAAGATCAGCTGAGCCGCATCCCGTTCACCACCAAAGACCAACTCCGTGCGGAGATGTTCGCCGTGCCGAGTCAGCCGTTGGACCGCGCATGGGTGTTCTACGAGACCACCGGCACGACCGGCCGGGCGACTCCCTGCCCACGCAGCGCTAGCGACTCCATCGTCAACAACGCCGCGTTGACTCTCGCGTATGAAGGCATCTTCAACCAGCACGGCGACCGGCACGTCGTCGCAGTCCTCGGCCCTTCCGAGCTGCACTCGACCGGCGACACCTTCGGTGACGTCCTGCGCAACCTCGGACACACGGTCGTCAAGATGTGGCCGCACTCCCCTGTCGTCGGCGTACCGCGCGCATTGTCCTTGCTTGCCGAGTTGCAGGTCACCGCGATCGTGTGTACGCCCGGCATGTCCATCACCTTGCTCAAGGCGGCCCGCGACGCAGGACTGGACGTCACAGCCGACTTCAAGCTACGCCTCATGCTCACCCTCGGAGAGCTCACTTCACCGGCCTTGCTCGAGCGGCTCGGTGAACTCTGGGGCGTCACCGTCTACAACTGCATGTATGCCTCCCAGGAGGCCTCCATCATGGCGACATGCCTGCAGGACGGCTCCCTGCACACGAACCCCCTGAGCAACTACTACGAGATCGTGGAACCAGCTACCGGACGGCGGGCCTTCTCCAAGAACGGGTACGTCGAAGGCGAGCTGGTGGTGACAAATCTCTACCAGGGCGCCAAACCGCTGGTTCGCTACCGGACCGGCGACATGGTGCGCTTGTTCGACGACGCGGATCCGGGCCAACTGACCCAGACCATGCAACCCATCGGCCGAGTCCGTGACGCGCTGCGGCTGGCCGGGCGGTCAGTCACGGCGTTCGACCTCGAACAAGCATTGTTCGAGCACGTTCGCGGCGCCATCGACTACCGGCTGACGATCGACACGTGCGACGGCGAGGACGTTGTCACGGTCCATCTCGAACCGGTCGACGACGATGCACGCTCCGGCATTGACTCCCCCGGCATCACGGACGCAATCAACCGGCGATTCGGGGTTCGCTGTGAGGTAGTCCTTGGCCAGCTCGACGCCATCACGAGCACGGGGGCGATGGTGAGCTGGAAAGCGGCGCGCATCCATGACCGCCGACTAGCCGAGCCGGAACCGGAACGAACCGCTGCGCTTGCCATCGCCTCGGCACGAGCAGGGGCACGAGCATGAGCGTACTGGCCGAAGGTCCCAGCAGCCCGGCCGCCGCGAACACCGCGGCATCACCCTTGGCGTATCACCAGGGAGCTTTCCTTCCGATCCAGGACATCAGGCTCGCGCCGACTCTTCAGGCCCTCAACTACGGAACCGGTGTCTTCGAAGGCATCCGCTGCTACTGGCCTCCTCACAGCAAGCAGGGATTCGTGTTCCGGCTTCCTGAGCACGTTCGGCGGATGCAAGCCTCCGCGGAGACCCTGCGCATCGAGCTCGACGCCCGGGAGATCATGGACGCCGTCATCGAGCTACTGCTGCGCAACGGCTGCCGCAGCGACACCTACATTCGCCCCCTTGCCTACAAGCAGAGACTCGAGCCCGGCACCAGGTTCGGAGTTCGACTCGCGGGGGTCAGCTCGGGGCTGACCATCACCACGACAGCGATGGGCAGTTATGTCCCCGCGTCCGGGCTGCGCTGCGTGGTGAGTCGGTTCCGCCGGGTGCCCTCCGCAAGTATCCCGAGCCACGCGAAGATCACGGGCACGTACGTCAACAACGCCCTCGCCGTGCACGAGGCCGAAAGCCGTGGTTGTGATGACGCGTTGATGCTGGACGCGGCTGGCTACCTGACCGAGGCGAGCACCTCCAACGTCTTTCTCGTGCTGGCAAGCGGGGAATTGGTCACGCCCTCGGCCACATGCGACATCCTCCCAGGCATCACGCGCGCAACCGTGCTCCGCCTGGCCCAGGACCTCGGCATTGCGGCCGTCGTCGAGCGCCCCGTCGCCGCATCCGAGATTCGTCAGGCGAAGGAGATCTTCTTGACGGGCACAGGTGTGGAGATCGCGCCCGTCATCAGCGTCGACGGCAACGCTGTCGGCGACGGCAAGCCTGGCACGGTTACCCGTAACTTGCAGTCCACCTACTCGCAGGTCACGCGCGGCGAACTTCCTCAGTACGCGCACTGGCTTACCGAGGTCGAGTCCGCGTGAGCAGCATTCCGTTCACTGACACAAGGGGCAGTCATGACAGGCAACGGTGAAGGCTTTCTCGACCTTTCAATCCCCGCTGGCCATGGCGTCTCGACCATCGCGACACTGGGGCCCGCGGGCACCAGCAGCGAGACAGCGGCGCGCAAGCTCATCGAGCGGCTGACGCAAGAAGGAGGGAAGCCCGCGCTTGCCGTGCTGCACCCGACATACGAGACCGCAGCGGCCGCTGTGGCCGAGGGAGTGGCCGACCTCGTCGTCGTCGCCAACGCCTACGCCCACATCGACCAGCTCTACATGAATCCAGCCCTGAGCCTCGTTGGTGCGTTCCATCACCGCACCCCTGACTACGGAATCGCCGTCGACGCCCGGCGCACCACCCCCGCGGTCATGACCGTGGCAAGCCATCCCGCACCGACGCCCTTGATCGATGAGCTGATGCCCGACGTTCACTCGCTGGGCGAGATCATCCCGGCGTCCTCGACCAGTGCCGCTGCCATCGCGGCCCGGTCGGCTCAGGCGGACGCTGCCCTCACGACCCGCGCGGCCGCCGAGATCTACGGCTTGACCTTCATCTCAGAGACCAGACCGATCGAGATGCTCTGGTCGGTCTTCTGTTCGGCGTCTCGGCCGGGCCAACCCAGCCGCCATGACCGGGTCGACGGCGCGCGACCCGCAGCAGGCCCCGAACTGATGCGGACCTGAGATGGCGTTGACGCTCGCCGAGAAGATCTGGCGCGACCACGTCGTGCCAGCCGGCTCCGGACACGACGATCTACTTTTCATCGACCTGCACGTCCTACACGAGGTCAACACGCCACGCGCCTTCGACGACCTACGCGCCGCTGGGCGGTCGGTTCGCCGCCCCGACCTGACCCTCGCTACCGAGGACCACAACACTCCCACCACCGCCGGCGATGGGTCAGCCGGAGACCGCGCTGGACGCAGGCAGCGCGATCTGATCCGGGCGAACTGCGCCGAGTTCGGCATCCCGCTACACCGTCTCGGGGACCCCGAGCAAGGCATCGTCCACGTGATCGTGCCAGAACTCGGCCTCGTCCGACCGGGGATGACCGTCGTCTGCTGCGACTCCCACACCACAACCCTCGGCGCGTTCGGAGCACTGGCGTTCGGAATCGGCACGGGTCAGGTCGAGCACGTCCTGGCAACCCAGACGCTACGGGTACGGCGCCCACGCAATCTCGCCGTGGAAGTCTCCGGCGACCTCCCGGCAGGCAGCACGGCCAAAGATCTGGCGCTGGCACTCATTGCGCAGATCGGCACCGGCGGGGCGCAAGGACACGTCGTCGAATACCGCGGGCAGGCGGTCACGGCGCTGTCCATGGAAGGCCGGATGACCCTGTGCAACCTCACCGTCGAAGCGGGGTCACGAGCCGGAATCATCGCGCCCGACGACGTCACAGCCTCTTACCTGCGGAAACGTGGCGCAGACGGGCCGGCCACTGAAGCGGTGGCGGACCTGGAGGCCAGCTGGGCAGACCTGAACACCGACGCGGACGCCGTGTTCGACATGGTGGTGCATCTCGACGCGAGTCACGTGACGCCGCGCACGACCTGGGGCACTACCCCGGCGCAGAGCGTCCCGCTGACCGGTCATGTGCCGAGTCGCGAAGACTTCGAGAGCCATGTCGACTGGGTCGCCGCCCGCCGTGCCATGCAATACATGGGCGTAGAGCCAGGGCAGCCGCTTCGGGACGTGGCCGTGAACACGGTCTTCGTTGGATCCTGCACGAACGGACGGATCGAGGATCTGCGTCAGGTCGCAGCCGTCCTCGAAGGCCGCACAGTTGCGAAGGATCTGACAATGCTGATCGTCCCGGGCTCCGCTGCCGTGCGCAGACAGGCCGTCGACGAAGGACTGGACCAGATCTTCGCTGCGGCCGGCGCTGATTTCCGGCCCGGTGCAGGTTGCTCCATGTGCTGCGCGCTCAACGAGGACCGGCTGCAACCCGGACAACGGGCCGCATCAACCAGCAACCGCAACTATGAAGGACGACAGGGGAAGCTCTCCCGCACCCATCTCGTCTCACCCTTGGTCGCAGCTGCGACCGCGGTCTGCGGCCGTCTCGCCGATCCTCGCGACCTGCTAGGAGACACGCATGAGCCGAGTTGAGACCCAGAGCGGCACCGCCGCCCCGTTGCGCCGCGGGAATGTCGATACGGACCAGATAGCACCAGCGAGATTCGTCCCCTACTTCCGACCGACGGGCTTTACCAACATTCTTTTCGCTGATTGGCGCGACGATCCTGAGTTCGTGCTCAACCAACCGGACTATCAAGGCGCAACTATTTTGATCGCGGGTCGCGACTTCGGCACCGGATCCTCTCGCGAGTCTGCTGTCTGGGCGCTGCAGCGCGCCGGTTTCAGTGCCGTCATCGCCAGTCGCTTCGGCGACATCTTCCACGGCAACGCAGTCACGCGGGGCCTATGGCCCGTGGAGGTGGACCAGCGCGTCGTGGAGGACCTTTGGGAGCAGGTCGAAGCCGACCCCTGGCTGGAGATATCTCTGGACCTGCGTCGTCGGTTGCTACGATACGGTGACACCGAGCATGCGTGGCGGCTCGAGGACTCGGCTTTGCAGCGTCTTCTGTCGGATGAGGACGCCATTGCTGCGACGCTTCGTTGGGAAGACAACATCCGAGCGCACGAACGATCGCAGTGCGGACGCTCACCCGTCACCATCAAGGCGACGCCGAGCTGATCCCGAGTCCACCGGCCGAGCGGGAACTCAGGCCGGACGCAATTGACGCTTGACCCATTACCCGAAGTTGACAAAGGAGTGCTCATGACCATCAGAGTCGGCATCAACGGTTTCGGACGCATCGGCCGCAGCTTCTTCCGGGCTGTGCTGGCCTCCGACGCTGACCTGCAGATCGTTGCCGTGAACGACCTCACTGACCCGAAGACGCTTGGTCAGTTGCTGAAGTTCGACAGTGTGCTGGGACGCCTGAACCAGGAAGTGATCGTTCGGGACAACGAGATCACGGTCGGCGCTTCACCAGTGACTGTGTTCTCCGAGAGGGAGCCCGCCAAGCTGCCCTGGGGATCGCTGGGCGTAGACGTTGTCATCGAGTCCACCGGAGCGTTCACTGACGCGCACAAGGCGCGCGCACACCTCGACGCCGGCGCCAAGAAGGTCATCATCTCGGCTCCGGCCAGCAACGAGGACCTTACGCTGGTCTATGGCATCAACGATGCGCTCTTCGATCCTGCGGTCCACCACATCGTGTCCAACGCGTCATGCACGACAAACTGCCTCGCCCCCATGGCGCACGTCTTGGATGACACTCTAGGCATCGAGCACGGCACGATGACGACGATTCACGCCTATACCCAAGACCAGAACCTGCAGGACGGCCCACACAAGGACCTGCGGCGGGCGCGCGCTGCCACCCTGAGCATCATTCCCACCACCACCGGCGCCGCGAAGGCGATCGGCCTGGTGCTACCACGGCTACGGGGCAAGCTCGACGGCTACTCGTTGCGGGTGCCCGTCCCCGTCGGATCGCTGACTGAACTCAACGTCAGAGTTAACCGGGACACCACGGTGGAGGAGGTCAACGCGCTCTTCCAGAAGGCCGCGGACGGTGCATTGTCTCGCATCCTGCAGTACTCCGAGGACCCGCTGGTCTCCGCCGATATCGTGACCAACCCTTCCTCGTGCATCTTCGACTCCCCCCTCACCCAGGTCGTCGAGGGACGCCACGTGAACATCTTCGGCTGGTATGACAACGAGTGGGGCTTCTCCAACCGGCTGATCGACACCACTACCTTGGTCGGATCAGACCTCTAAGCGCAGCGCGGACAACGCAAGAGAGGCCACAGTGCAGAGCCACACTTTCGACAGCACGGACGCCGTACCTGCGCCGGCTGCCAACTACGCGCTGGCCGTGCGCCGTGGTCCGATCCTCGCAGTGTCCGGGCAGGTCGCCTTCCTGCCCGGACAGCTGCTTGGTCCAGCGCCCGACATCGAGGCGCAGGCTCGAGTTGTCTTCGAAAACCTCCGCCATGTGCTGAGTCTCGCGGGTGCCACCTTCGCCGACGTGGTGATGGTCCGGATCTACCTCGCTCATGAGGAGGACTTCGGGGTCCTCAACGCGGTCTTCAACGAGGTGTTCGACAAGGTCCGGCCGGCCAGGACCACGGTCTGGGTGCACCTGCCGGGTGGCCTGCTCGTCGAGGTCGACCTGCTAGCCGTCCTGGACGACTAGACGGCTACCGTCGACAGGCAGGCTGGCTACGGCGTTACCGATTCGGTTCACCGCGAGCTCCAGAACTTCCGGCGCCGCGGCGAACGACAACCTCACATACCCGGTGGAGCTACCCCCGAACGCCTCGCCCGGGGTGAGGGCAACGCCGGCGTGGCGCAGCAGCCACGAGCAGAGCTCGATCCCGTCACTCATGCCCAGTCCAGCGACGTTTGGCAGAACATAGAACGCGCCTTCGGGATCTGGGCATTCGATGCCTGGCATCTCATTGAGAGCGCGGACTACCAGCTGGCGCCTGGCGTCGTAGGAAGTGCGCATCTCCTTCCTGAAGCGCTGCGGACCGGTCAACGCCGCCAGCCCGCCCCACTGGGCGAATGACGCAGCACAGCCAACAGTGTGCTCCTGCGCTTTCAAGAGCTGACGCATCATGGCGGCAGGGCCAGCGACGTATCCGAGGCGCCAGCCCGTCATAGCGTAGGCCTTCGAGAAGCCGTTGACCGTCAAGGTTCTGTCCGCGCAGCCCGGCTGTGCAGCCATACTCAGGTGGGGGCGCCCGCCGTAGCGGATGTGCTCGTATATCTCATCGGTGATGATGACCAGGTCGTGCTCGCAGGCGACCCTTGCAACATCCGCAGCTTCCTCATGGCTGAGCACTCGCCCAGTCGGATTGTTCGGTGTGTTGAGCACGATCGCTCTCGTGCGCGGCGTGATCGCCGCCCGTAGCCGGTCGGCAGTCAGGGCGAAGCCCTCGGTCGACGACAGTGGCACGTCGATCGGCTGGGCTCCCAGCATGCTCGCCATCGGCCCGTAACTCACCCAATGTGGGGAAGGCAGCAGAACTTCGTCTCCGGCGTCGAGCACCGCTGCCATGCAGAGGAACAGCGCATGTTTGGCCGATGGCGTGACGATGACGCCCTCGTCGGGGCAGATGGCAATCCCGTTTTCCGTCAGCAGCTTGGAAGCGATGGCCACCCGAAGCTCCGGCAGTCCGCTGCTGGGGGTGTAGTGCGTCAGCCCGTCGCTCAGCGCCCGGACGGCTGCCGCGGCGATGTGGCTCGGGGTTGTGAAGTTCGGCTCCCCTCCGCTCAGATTGAGCACATCTGCGCCCGCCTTTCGCAACCGCTGCACCTCATCGAGAAGTGCGACCGTTGGAGATCTGTCCAACTCCGCCAGCCGACTCGAGGTATAGCTGCTCACAGCAACACTCCGTCACTTAGTAGGCAAGGGAATCGAGACGGCGGTGGCACGCTTCATCAACAGTGGTGACCGTCGCGGTGCGCTCCAGCACCAGCAACGAAGCTTCCTGTAGCTGCTGGTCTTGCGTCGCTGTTGCGTCCTCGAGCACCTCCACGGCAAAGCCTCGGTCGTGCGCCTCCCTCGCTGTGGACAAGACCACCAGGTCGGTTGCTACCCCGGTCAACAACAGCTTGTCCACACTTCGAGCGCGCAACAACAACTCCAGACTGGTGCCGTAGAAGGCACTGAGGCGGCGCTTGACGATGACGTCCTCGCGCGCAGTCGGTGCGACCAGTTGATGGAACTGAGTCCCCCAAGCGCCGAGCCTCAGCCTGCGCTCAGGATCCGGGGCGCCGAAGAGCACCGAGTCGACCGGCCAGTCCGAGTAGTCGTCACTGAACGCGACCATCACGTGAATCACAGGGATCTCGGACGCTCGAGCTAGCGACAATGCGGTGGCGGCACGCCCTAGAGTGTCCCGATCCTGGGCGTGCGCGAGGCATACATGGGAGTACTGCCCGTCGGGATGCACCAGCTCATTGATCAGGTCGAGCATGAGTAGCGCGGGTCGGTCCGTCATGAAGAGTTCCTTCGATGAGTCTGCGTCACAGCGTTGCAGGCACCTGGTCACGGTCGATCTCGACCGTGGCGTCATCATGTGTGTTGTAGGTCATCGGACCGAGCACCGATCCGGCAACGTCATCGGCGTCTCGCATGAAATCACTCCAACGCAGGGGTCCCGTGGCCACTACCTGGGTGAACCAACGGCTGTGCTCGCTGGGAATGCCCAGTACGTGCAGGCCACGGTCAGGGTCACCACCCCGACCGATCGGATGGAACGGAGACCGACTCACCGCTACGCCACCCGTGGTGAACTCGTGGTCCGGGTCGCTGTTGATGAACTCGGTCCAGATGCCGGTGCGCTGCAACTGTCGAGCTAGCGGAGACGAGTCCGTGCGGAGGTTCGGCACAGGGATACGAGCATCGATGACGGCCTCGGCCAGTACCGCGCTCCCCGGGACCATCGGAGAAGACACAACGAACCGGCCGGCGGACTCGTCGGTATCGAACTCGGCTTGCGGTCCCACGACCTGCAGGACCCCGACGCGCATCAGTGCCAGCACCTGACGCAGCCGATCCAAGGGCGGCCCCGCAGCGAGAAAAGCGCTGCGCGGTCCGTACCATTCAACGAGGTCGACGGCATGAGAGCGAGCCGTAAGCCCACCGAAGTCAGCCAAGTCGCGTATCGTCCACCGCAGCGCGCGGAGAACATCTAGAGCAGCTTTGATGGGCGAGCCGACGTTGCCGCGCTCAGCCTGCGCGATGTCAGACTCGATGGCCTGGCGTAGTTCGTTTTGCCACGCGGACACGTCGGCGAACATCCGACCATCGAAGGGCCGGGACAAGACATCGAAGTTCAGCCCAGCCTCCGCTCCCAGGGCGAAACGGTCCGCGCATTTACGCAACTCGGCGACTGACGCGCCTCCGGTCGCTCGTACGGCGCGGTCGAAGGCCTCCGCCGTGGCCCTTCCGTCTCGCTGACGCAGCAAGACGGAGAAGTAGACGAAGTCGACCTCCGCCATCAGCCGCGGCAGCGCATCGCGGCTGAAGTCAACTCGCGCTCCGGCCGCGTCGCCGCGTACGAGATCCGCCCGAAAGAAGACTGGCGCATACACGTCGGAGACATGTTTTTGGTTCCGCCCCCGTGCCGGCTGGGGCATGCCGCTGCGGGAGCCTGCGACCAGGACCGGTTCCCGGCCGCTTGGGCGGTACTGCAGGCCGCCCGACGTCTCGTGAAAGACACCGCCCCTTCCCAGCGTCAAAGCCGCCAGGACGTCATAGAACGTCAGTCCCATGCCGATCACCGCCGCGGTGTCACCGGCGGGGATGTCGTCCAATGCCATGTCGGCGGCACTGTCACCACCGATGAAGCGCAGCTGGGGCCGTTGCTCGGCGAAACTGCGCAATGGCCACATGGTGCGCGTCGGCTCAGGCACCGAGTGCCCCGTCACCAACACCACGCGGTCGAACTCCCAGTTGCGCCCCTCATCCAGCAGCAGCCGATAACTCCCGTCGCTCCGATCCAGCTCGCGAACCGTGGCGCGGACGAGATGCACCGTGGCGTGCTCCGGCAGGGAGGCCTGCACGGCTTCCACCACCTCGCTGAGGTAGCGGCCGTAGAGGCCACGGGGAGCGTAGTGGTCTGCCCGAGGGGTTCCGGGATCCTGGGCCTCCCACCACTGCGCGAACGACGGACCAGCACCGGGTCTGGCCGGCCCACCGTCAGGAGGCCCGGAGAATGCCGAGATCTCACCCGCCACGGTGTTCATGAGAAACCACTGCGGCTGCTCCTTCCGCCAGATCCGACCGCAGCCGACCTGCACGGCGTCGATGAGCACCACGTGTACGTGCGACCACTCGAGGCCCTCGCCCGCAGCCAGCCGAGCGCCTAGGCGTTCCAGGACACTGATCCCTCGAGGCCCGCTGCCGACGATGGCGATGCGGTGGCAGCCGCCTCCGGCGCACCACTCAGCGGCCTCGTCCCGGTCACGCACTCAGCTCAGCCGGCCCGCTTGGCCGACCCGCGGCACAGCTTGAGAACGAGCTGGGCGATCTCGGCGCCAGTTTGGCCCAGTGCCGATGCATAACGTTGCACGATTTCCGTTTCCCGCGCGACGGAGAGCCGAGTTCCACCGCTGTCGAGTCGCAGCGTCTGGATCTGGGCTGAGAACTCAATGCGGCGAGACAGCAGAAACGAGATCTTGGCGTCGATGTCATCAATGTTCTGCCTGCACAGGGAGATCCTTGTCTGCGCATCGACTGCGGTGGCCCGGGTAGCCTCGTCGGAGGGCGTGGGCCCAGAATGCTCGGCGATGCCGACGGTCACTGACATATCTGCTCCTCGTCAACTGGACATCGAAATCTAACCACGACGAACGCGCGGACACATCGGCGAAGAGTTGAACGGAGCCTCAACCGGGCCTCAACCCTGCGTATCGGCTCAACGAAGGGATGAAATGGCCTCGGTCAAGGCCCGCTATAGGTCGCGAACAGGCGTCGACGCCTTCCAAGGCGCCCATCGACTCGACTACTCTGCCGTCTCGTGACCATCAACGAAGCGACCTCGCCCGCTCCGTTCCTACCAAGCGCCGCCCCAGCGGCACAGCAGCCGGACTGGCCGGACGCCAGTGAACTGGCCGACGTCACAGCCCAGCTCGCCGAACTGCCCGGCCTCGTCTTCCCGGCCGAGTGCGACGCCCTCAAACGCAGAGTTGCCGCAGCATCGCAGGGAAAGGCGTTCTGGCTGCAGGGTGGCGACTGCGCCGAAACCTTCGTCGGCACGACCTCGGAGCGGGTCCGCGGCACAATACAGACGTTGCTACAGATGGCGCTGATCCTCACCTACGGGTCGAGCGTGCCGGTCGTCACCGTGGGCCGCATGGCCGGCCAGTTCGCCAAGCCACGCTCGAGAGCGCTCGAGACACGCGATGGCATCACGCTGCCGTCTTACCGCGGCGACGCAGTCAACGGACTGGAGTTCTCCGCCGAGTCCCGCCGACCGGACCCGCAGCGACTCAAACGCGTCTATCACACGTCCACGATGATCCTCAACCAGTTGCGCGGCCACATGCAAAGCGGATTCGCTGAGCTGCGTCAGGTTCACCAATGGAACGCCGGCTTCATCGATTCCCCGACGACTGCGCGCTACGAGCTAATGGCCCGCGATATCGACCGCGCGATGGCCTTTCTGAGCGCGGTCGGCGGCGGCAGCACTTCGCCGAAACTCGCTGACGTCTGGGTTAGCCATGAGGCGCTGATCTTGGCGTACGAACGCTCAATGGTTCGACGCGACGAGGACACCGGCCGGCTCTATGACACATCTGCTCACTTCTTGTGGATCGGTGAGCGCAGCCGCCAGCTCGATGGGGCGCACGTCGAGCTGGCATCACGCATCGGCAACCCCATTGGCGTGAAATTAGGCCGGAACACAACTGGCGACGACGCACTCGCGCTTATTGACAAGCTCGACCCCGACCGCGAGCCAGGCCGGCTGACCTTCATCACCCGGATGGGCGCGAACCAAATCAGGTCGGTGCTTCCGCCACTGGTCGAGAAGGTGCGCAGCAGCGGCGCTCAGGTCCTTTGGGTGTGTGACCCCATGCACGGCAACACCTTCGATGTCGGGGGCGTGAAGACGAGACGCCTAGATGACATCGTCGATGAAGTCCGCGGCTTCTTCGAGGTACATCAGGACCTCGGCACCACTCCCGGCGGAATCCACATCGAGTTGACGGGCAATGACGTGACGGAGTGCGTCGGCGGCGCGGATGGCTTAGCCGAGGCCGACCTCACGATGCGCTACGAGTCCGCCTGCGACCCGCGGCTGAACCATCGACAGTCCCTCGAGCTTGCCTTCCTCGTTGCGGAGATGCTTGCCGAATCGTGACAGCGTGGGTTGTCGAGCCGCATCAATGCCCCGCGCTCGGACGAGGTCGCGCGAGGTTCGACAACGCCCGTCGTGTTTGCTGGACTGCGCGGCTCTGCGCCAGCTCAGTCGCCAAGAACGAGCAGGCCATGGCCTGACCATGAATGTCAGGCAGCGGCTCGGGGTCTCGCCCGACCCGGCGCCATAGCGTCAAAGAGCCCCTGCACG
>CAXSDR010000075.1:0-19290 GCA_964236445.1 uncultured Motilibacteraceae bacterium
GCGGGACGTAGGCCTCGGGCTGGTAGTAGTCGTAGTAGCTGACGAAGTATTCGACGGCGTTGTGGGGCAGCATCTCGCGAAGCTCGTTGGCCATCTGGGCGGCGAGGGTCTTGTTGGGCTCGAGAACCAGCGTCGGACGCTGCACCCGCTCGATCAGCCAGGCGGTCGTCGCGCTCTTGCCGGTGCCCGTCGCACCCAGCAGGACGACGTCGGTCTCGCCGGCCCTGATGCGCCGCTCGAGGTCGTCGATGGCCGCCGGCTGGTCCCCTGCCGGCTCGAAGTCCGAGACCACGGTGAACTGCGAGGAGCGGCGCGGGAGATCAGTCGTGGTCACGGCTCCACGCTACGTCCGGGCACTGACAGATTTCAGCGGGCGAGTCGCTCCCAGAGCTCGTCGACGTCGGCAACCAACGCCTCGACATCGCCGCCGCCGTCCAGAACCTCGTCCGCGGCAGCCAGCCGCTCCTTGCGCCCGGCCTGCGCGGCCACGCGGGCGTGCGCGTCCGAGTCGCTCATGCCGCGCTGGGCCATCAGCCGGTCGACCTGCACCTGCACCGGCACGTCCACGACGACCACGAGGTCGAACTCGTCGGCCATGCCGGTCTCCACCAGCAGGGGGAGGTCGTGCACCACTGTCGCCTCCTCGGGAAGCGCAGCGACCAGCTCGACGCTCCTCGCCCGCACGAACGGGTGCACGATGGCCTCGAGCCGCTGCCGCGCCACCTCGTCGGCGAACACGATCCGGGCCAGCTGCGCCCGGTCGAGCGAGCCGTCGGCGCAGACGACGTCGGACCCGAAGGTCTCGAGCACCGCACGAAGACCCGGGCTCCCGGGCGCGACAGCCTCACGGGCGAGCAGGTCGGAGTCGATGACGACCGCACCGTGACGCGCGAAGGCAGCTGCCGCCGTGCTCTTGCCCGCGGCGATTCCACCCGTGAGTGCGATGTGAAGCATGCGCGACATCCTGCCGTACGACGAAGGGCCCCGACCGCGGTGCGGTCGAGGCCCTCCACTGCGAGCTGAGCTGCTAGTTGGCGCCGGTGAGCTTCTCGCGAAGCGCGGCCAGGGCCTCGTCGCTGGCGAGCGTGCCGCTGGCGTCGTCGGCGACCTCCTCGCCACCGGAGGAGTACGACGACGGTGCCGTCGTGTCGCTCGCGGCGTCGACCTCGGCCTTCTGGGCCGACTCGACCTGCTTGCGGTGAGCCTCGAAGCGCAGCTGCGCCTCGGCGTACTGGCGCTCCCACTCCTCGCGCTGCTTGTCGAAGCCGGGCAGCCAGTCATTGGTCTCCGGGTCGAAGCCCTCGGGATAGACGTAGTTGCCGGACTCGTCGTAGACGGCGCTCATGCCATAGAGGGTCGGGTCGAAGCCTTCGCCCGCTGCGTCACCGGTGCCGGCGCCCTCGTTGGCCTGCTTGAGCGACAGCGAGATGCGTCGACGCTCGAGGTCGATGTCGATGACCTTGACGAAGATCTCCACGCCCACCTGGACGACCTGCTCGGGCAGCTCGATGTGGCGCTCCGCCAGCTCCGAGATGTGCACGAGGCCCTCGATGCCCTCGTCGACGCGCACGAACGCTCCGAAGGGGACGAGCTTGGTGACGCGGCCGGGCACGACCTGGCCGATCTGGTGCTTGCGGGCGAACTGCTGCCACGGGTCTTCCTGCGTCGCCTTGAGCGAGAGCGACACGCGCTCGCGGTCCATGTCCACGTCGAGAACCTCGACCTTGACCTCCTGGCCGACCTCGACGACCTCGGAGGGGTGGTCGATGTGCTTCCAGGAGAGCTCGCTGACGTGGACGAGACCGTCGACGCCGCCCAGGTCGACGAACGCACCGAAGTTGACGATCGAGGAGACGACACCCGAGCGGACCTGGCCCTTCTGCAGGGTCTGCAGGAAGGTCGAGCGCACCTCGGACTGCGTCTGCTCGAGCCAGGCACGGCGCGACAGGACGACGTTGTTGCGGTTCTTGTCGAGCTCGATGATCTTGGCTTCGAGCTCGCGTCCGACGTAGGGCAGCAGGTCCCGGACGCGGCGCATCTCGACCAGCGAGGCGGGCAGGAAGCCGCGCAGGCCGATGTCGATGATGAGGCCGCCCTTGACGACCTCGATGACGGTGCCGGTGACGACCTCGTCGGCTTCCTTCTTGGCCTCGATCGTGCCCCAGGCGCGTTCGTACTGTGCGCGCTTCTTGGACAGGATCAGCCGGCCCTCCTTGTCCTCCTTCTGGAGAACGAGCGCCTCGACCTGGTCACCGACCTTGACGACCTCGTTGGGGTCGACATCGTGCTTGATCGACAACTCACGCGAGGGAATGACGCCCTCGGTCTTGTAACCGATGTCGAGCAGGACCTCGTCGCGGTCGACCTTGACGATCGTGCCTTCGACGATGTCTCCGTCGTTGAAGTATTTGATGGTGAGGTCGATCGCTGCGAGGAAATCCTCGGCGGACCCGATGTCGTTGATCGCCACTTGGCGGACGGTTGCGGGCTCGACCTGTGTGGACGTCATGTAGTAGGGGCTCCGATGCGGATGGGTTGGATCATGTGCCGACAACGGTTCGGGATCTCGAACTGCTGTTCAGCCACGCCGGAGGCCGGGCCGGACGTGCCGGCACCATCGGGTCGCGGAAACTCGAGGGACGGACACGCACGGACGCAGCCTGCTCGGTCTGAGGTCGCGCAGGCCCACGACGCGCGACTGTCAGGATACGTTCCGCTTCCGCCCCGCGGCAAGGCGGGGCACCCGTTCGCTGGGAGGATGCGGCCATGACCAGTTGGAGCGATCCCGCCGGCGTCGATCCGGGCGGAATCGACCTCGTGACCCGGCGGCGCGTCGCCGCCGACGAGTCGCGCACCGCCTCCCGACGGTGGTGGGACGCGGCAGCGACCGACTACCTCGCCGAGCACGGATCCTTCCTCGGCGATGCGAGCTTCACCTGGTGCCCCGAGGGCCTCACCGAGGCGACCGAGCACCTGCTCGGCGACGTACGAGGGCGGCGCATCCTCGAAGTGGGCTGCGGTGCGGCGCAGTGCTCCCGCTGGCTGGTCGCGCAGGGGGCCTACGCCGTCGGCGTGGACCTCTCGGCGGGGATGCTGGCCTCGGCCCACGAGCTGGACGCCCGGACCGGCGTGAGCGCGCCGCTGGTCCAGGCGGACGCCTGCTCGCTGCCCTTCGCGTCCGAGTCGTTCGAGCTCGCATGCTCGGCGTTCGGAGCCGTGCCCTTCGTGGCCGACTCCGCCGCCGTGATGCGCGAGGTGGCCCGGGTCCTGCGCCCCGGCGGCCGCTGGGCGTTCTCGGTGCCCCATCCCACCCGCTGGTCGTTCGCTGACGACCCCGGCGTGGACGGGCTCGTCGCGCGCGACAGCTATTTCGACCGCAGGCCCTATGTCGAGCAGGACGAAGCGGGCGTGGCGACCTACGTCGAGCACCACCGTACGTTCGGCGACCGGATCCGCGACATCGTCGCCACCGGGCTCGCCGTGACGGACGTGCTCGAACCCGAGTGGCCGGCGGAGCTCGCAGCGGTCTGGGGCCAGTGGGGACCGGTGCGGGGCCGTGTGCTGCCGGGGACCGCGATCTTCGTGTGTGACAAGCCTGGCTGACCGAGCGACGTCCCTCAGTGCGTGGAGGTCGCCTTCTCCATGCCGACGCCCGTCAGCGACCGGACCTCGAGCTCGGCGAACTTCGCGACGTCGTGCTCTTTGCTCAGCACGGTCCCGAGCCAGCCGCAGAAGAAGCCGATGGGGATCGACACGAGGCCGGGGTTGTCCAACGGGAACCAGTGGAAGTCGGTGCCGAGCCCGAACAACGACCCACTCGTGTCCGCTGCCCCACCGACACCCTTGACGACCTTGCCGGACACGACGGGCGAGAAGAACACGAGCCCCACCGCGGCGATCAGCCCGCCATAGATCGCAGCCAGCGCGCCGGTCGTGTTGAACCTCCGCCAGAACAGGCTGTAGAGGATCACCGGCAGGTTGGCCGAGGCCGCGACCGCGAACGCCAACGCGACGAGGAACGCGACGTTGAGCGTCTGCGCCTTGATGGCGAGCAGGATCGCGACGATGCCGATCACGACCGCGGACATGCGCGCGACCTTGACCTCCTGCTGCTCCGTCGCCTGACCGCGCTTCATGACGCTCGCATAGATGTCGTGCGCGAACGACGACGAGGACGCGAGCGTGAGCCCGGCCACCACCGCAAGGATCGTCGCGAACGCCACCGCGGCGATGACGGCGAGCAGAATCGTGCCGCCGGTCGTGCCGAACGTGTCGTCCCCGATGCGTTTCGCCAGTGACAGCGCTGCCGTGTTGCCCGCGGGGTTCTGCTTCTTGATCTCCGCGCTCCCTACCAGCGCTGCGGCGCCGAAGCCGAGGGCGAGCGTCATCAGATAGAACGCCCCGATGATGGCGATGCCCCAGATGACCGACTTGCGGGCGTCGCGTGCAGTCGGCACGGTGTAGAAGCGGATCAGGATGTGGGGCAGGCCCGCCGTGCCGAGCACGAGGGCCAGACCGAGGCTGATGAGGTCGAGCTTGCCCGTGAGTCCTGCTGCCGCCTTGGCGTACTGCTGGCCGGGGTTGAGGAAGGCGTCGCCCCGCCCGCTCTTCGCCGCCGCCTCACCCAGCAGGTGCGAGATGCTGAAGCCGAACTTGAAGGCCACCAGGATCGTGAGCAGCGCCGCTCCGGCGATGAGCATGACGGCCTTGATGATCTGCACCCACGTCGTACCCCGCATTCCGCCGACGATGACGTAGACGATCATGACGATGCCCACGACAACGATCGTGGCGTTCTTCGCGGCGGTGCTGCTGACCCCGAGCAGCAGCGCGACGAGCGCGCCGGCACCCACCATCTGCGCCAGCAGATAGAAGATCGAGACCACGATGGTGGAGACGCCGGCCGCGACCCGCACCGGTCGTTGCCGCATCCGGAACGCCAGCACGTCGGCCATCGTGAAACGACCGGAGTTGCGCATGAGCTCGGCGGTGAGCAGCAGGGCGACGAGCCAGGCGACGAGAAAGCCGATGGAGTAGAGGAAGCCGTCATAGCCGTTCAGCGCGATGATGCCGGCGATGCCCAGGAACGACGCCGCGGACATGTAGTCGCCGCCGATGGCTATCCCGTTCTGGGCGGCGGAGAAGTTGCGGCCGCCGGCATAGAAGTCGGTCGCGCCACGGTTGGTGCGGCCGGCGTAGACCGCGATGTAGATCGTCGCCGCGACGAAGACGGCGAACAGGCCGATGGTCAAGGCGCGCTGCCCGCTCGACACCGTGGTGCCTGCGGCGAGAACAGCTGCGTGCGTCACGACGTCTCCTCGATGCGCTCGCGGATGCTGGCGGAGAGGGGGTCGAGCTTGTTGTTGGCGTAGCGCGAATAGACCCAGGCGATCAGGAAGGTGGACACGAACTGCAGCAGGCCGAAGACGAACCCCACGTTGATGTGACCGAGGACCTTGTGCGCCATGAAACCCCTGGCCCAGGCCGACATGACGACATAGAGCAGATACCACGCCAGGAACGCGGCAGTCATCGGGAAGACGAAGGTGCGGAAACGCCGCCGCAGCTCGCGGAACTCCTCGGTCTGCTCGATCCGCTCGTAGACGTCCGGCAGGTAGCGCGACGCGGCATGTGCCTCGTAGGACGACGAGCCAGGCGAAGTGGCGTCAGGCGACGAGAAGCTGTCTTCGTTGACAGGGGTGCTCATGGAGCTCCTTCGGGCGGTCAGCGGCAGGCACGAACCGTGGCAGACGCTAGTGGCTGGCGCACCGGAAGGGAATGCATGAAACGCCGATCCGGCCCGACGATGTGCGAAGCCTGGACCTAGCCTGACCGGGTGGGCACCGCGCAGACGACGACGCTCGCTGCCTATCTGCACCGCCTCGGCGAGCCGGTCACTCCCCCACCGACGTACGAAACCCTGCGGCGGCTGTGCCGCGCTCACCTCATGGCGGTGCCCTGGCAGTCGTTGCACGTGCAGCTCGGCGAGGTCACCCCGGTCGACGGGCTCGCCGCCGCCTCGCGGCTCGCCCGGGGTGCGAGCGGCTACTGCTTCCATCTCAACGGTGCGTTCGCATGGCTGCTCGACCGGCTGGGCTTCACGGTGGAGCGCCACCGGGCCGGCGTGCTGATGGCCGGTGGCGAGGCCACGATCGACGAGGCGCACCTGACGTTGGTGGTGACGGGCCTGCCGACGCCGGCCTGGCCGGAGGGTCGTTGGCTGGTCGACGTCGCCCTCGTCGACGTCACGGACGAGCCGCTGGCCCTGCGCCAGGGCACCTTCTCGCGCGACGGCTGGTCCTTCGACCTACGACCGTCCGAGCTCGCTCCCGGTGCCTGGCGGCTCGACCACGACCCGCGTGGCTCCTTCGTGGCCCTCGACATCGGCGCGGAAGTGCTGCCGATCGGCCACTTCGCCGCGTCGCACACCCGTCAGAGCACCGGCCCGGACTCCACCTGGCGCACCTGGTCGATCGTCGAGCGCCGCCGGCCCCACGGCACACTGCGCCTGGTGGGGTGCGAGCTGACCACATGGCACGGGGTGGAGTCGCGCACCGTGATCCTCTCCGACGAGCAGGCATGGCGTGACGCCCTGCGGCTGCTGCACTTCGAGGTCGACGCGGTGCCGAGCGAGGACCTGCACGGGCTGTGGCTGCGCATCCACGCCGCCCGGCGCGTGGGCGGCTGACCCGTGTGGGCGGTCAGCCTGCGGACGCCGCCGACTCGACCGGCAGCAGGGGGTGAGGTGCCGCCGGCACGCCGACGCGGTCGCGACCGCCCCGCTTCGCGACGTAGAGGCCGGCGTCTGCCGCGGCATAGAGCTCACGCACGCTGCCTGCGTCGGTGGGCGAATGGGCGACGCCCACGCTGACGGTGAGGGGGACCAGGGAGCCGTCGGGCAGCGGCCAGGGGCGTGCCCGGACGTCAGCGACAAGCTGTTCCGCTCGCCGCACCGCGACCGTCGCCGAGCACTCGGGAAGCAGCAGCGCGATCTCGTCACCGCCCAGCCGGCTGAGCACCGCCCCCACGCGCGTGTTCGCGGCAACGATGTCGGCGATGTGGGTCAGCACGTCGTCGCCGACGGGATGACCGTAGGTGTCGTTGATGCCCTTGAAGCGGTCGATGTCGACGAGAATGAGTGCCGTCCCGTCACCCCTTCGCCGCAGGCGCCCGGCTTCGCTCTCCGGCGTCGGCTCGTCGGGGCCGGCGCCGTCGAGTGCGGTGACCAGCGCCGCGTCGAGCACCCGGCGCGTCACCAGCCCGGTGAGGGGGTCGATGGTCGCCTGCTCGCGCAACCGGGTGATGAGCTCGTCCTGGCGACGTCCGGCGCGCACGAGCAGCAGCGCCATGGCGACGAGGGTGGCGCCGACCGACACGAGGTCGGTCACCGCCCGGTCGAGGGGCTCGAGCGGCAGGACGACCGCGCAGTCGGCGCACACGGCGAGCAGCGTCACCCCTGCGGCTGCCCGCGCCTGCAGCTGCCAAGCGGCGTAGACCACCGGATAGCAGAAGAAGACCTGGGCCGCGGCCGACGAGTCGCGAGTGGTGGCGTCGAGCACGGCGATGGCCACGACGCCCAGCACGGGAGGCGGCAGCCCGACAGCGACCATCCGGAACCTCGACGGCATCACCACGAAGGAGAAGCACATCAGCACCAGCGCCGCCGGCACGGCATAGACCACGACGCGCTCGAGCGCGTCGTCGGGCGGCTGCAGGACGGCGAAGAGCACCGTCACGGCCGCGGCGACCGCCGTCATGATCAGCGCGGCCCAGGCTGCTTCGATGCCGTGACGAGGTGTTAGCTGTCCACCGACGGTCACACGGGGCATATCGGCAGCCGGAGTCACGGACTGAGGGACCGGCCGGGCAGGCGCAGGCCGGTGCCGCCGTCGCTCCGCGCTCACGGCAGCTCGGTCCTGGGACGCCAGCCGGTCAGTGACTCGCCTCATGCCAGGTGCGCCCCACCCCGACACTGACGTCGAGCGGCACCGACAGGACGGCCGCCGCCCCCATCTCGCGGCGGACGAGCTCCTCGAGCCGGTCGCGCTCTCCTGCGGCCACCTCGAGCACCAGCTCGTCATGCACCTGGAGGAGCATGCGCGACGCGAGGCCCGCCTCGTCGAGGGCTTGCTGCACCTTCAGCATGGCCACCTTGACGATGTCGGCGGCGGAGCCCTGGATGGGTGCGTTGAGTGCCATGCGCTCGGCCATCTCGCGACGCTGTCTGTTGTCGCTCACCAGGTCGGGCAGATAGCGGCGGCGGCCGAGCACCGTCTCGGTGTAACCCTCGCGGCGGGCCTCGTCCACCACGTTGCGCAGATAGTCGCGCACCCCGCCGAAGCGGACGAAATATTCGTCCATCAGGCCCTGCGCCTCGCCGTAGTCGATCGACAGCTGCTTGCCGAGACCATAGGCCGACAGCCCGTAGGCCAGGCCGTAGGACATCGCCTTGATCTTGGCCCGCTGTGCCGGGCTCACCTCGCCCGGTGCGACGCCGAAGACCCGTGACGCCGTGAACGCGTGCAGGTCTTCTCCTGAACGGAACGCCTCGATGAGCGCGGCGTCCTCGGACAGATGGGCCATGATGCGCATCTCGATCTGGCTGTAGTCAGCAGTCATGAGCGACTCGAACCCTGGCCCGACGATGAAGGCCGACCGGATGCGCCGGCCTTCCTCGGTGCGGATCGGGATGTTCTGCAGGTTGGGGTCGGTGGAGGACAACCGCCCGGTGGACGCGATGGTCTGGTTGAACGTCGTGTGGATGCGCCCGTCGTCCGCGACCTCGTCGAGCAACCCCGTGACGGTCTGACGCAGGCGCGACATGTCGCGATGACGCAGCAGCTGCGCCAGGAACGGGTGCTCCGTCTGCACGAAGAGAGCCTGCAGTGCGTCGGCGTCGGTGGTGAAGCCGGTCTTGGTGCGCTTCGTCTTGGGCATGCCGAGCTTGTCGAAGAGAATTGCCTGCAGCTGCTTGGGCGAGCCCAGGTTGATCTCCTCGCCGATCTGCGCGTAGGCCTCGTCGGCCGCCCGCTTCACCTCGACGGAGAAGTAGTCGTCGAGTGTGCGCAGGTGCTCGACGTCGATGCTGATGCCCGTGCGTTCCACCTGCGTGAGCAGCGCCACCAGCGGCAGCTCGACGTCGGCGAGCAGCGAGGCCTGACCCTTCTCGGCGAGCTCTTCGTCGAGGGCCTCGGCGAGGTCGATGACCGCGCGCGCTCGCACCATGGCCGCGTCGGCGCGGTTCTGCTCGTCACCGCCGTCGAAGGAGAGCTGGCCGTCGTCGGACTCCTCGACCCGCAGGTCGCGCTTGAGATAGCGGACGACCAGATCGGCCAGGTCATAGGTCTTCTGGTCGGGACGCGCGAGGTAGGCGGAGAGCTCGGTGTCGCTGGTCACGCCCGCCAGTGACCACCCGCGAGCAGCGAGGGCGTGTGCCGGGCCCTTGGCATCGTGCAAGGCCTTGGGCCGCGCCGGATCGGCGAGCCAGGCCGCGAGCGCAGCGTCATCCTCGGGCGTGAGCGTGGTCGGGTCGAGGTAGGCCGCGGTGCCGTCCGCGGCGGCGAGGGCGAGGCCGCTCACGTCACCGGTGCCCGACCGCCAGGTGCCGACGACATGCATACCCGTGCGCGTGGCCGAGCTGGCGTGCGCCGCCAGCCAGGCGACGAGCGCACCGGGGACCAGGACCGCCCCGAGCATGTCGAAGCCCTCCTCGGCCTTGGGCTCCACCGGGGCGAGCGCGAGGTAGAGCCGGTCACGCAGGACGCGGAACTGCAGCGTGTCGAAGAGCTGGTGCACCGCGTCGCGATCCCACGTCTGCCAGACGAGGTCCCCGGGCTGTGTGTCGATGGGCACGTTGCGCTCGAGCTCGGTGAGCTGGCGGTTCTGGATCACCTGTGCGAGGTGGGCGCGCAGCGCGTCGCCCACCTTGCCGCGCACCTCGTCGACCCGGTCGACCAGCGCGTCCAACGAGCCGAACTGATCGATCCACTTGGCTGCGGTCTTCTCCCCCACCGTCGGGATGTTCGGCAGGTTGTCGCTGGGGTCGCCGCGCAGCGCGGCGAAGTCCGGATATTGCGCAGGTGTCAGGCCATAACGGTCCTGCACCGCTGCCGGGGTCATCCGCGCCATGTCGCTGACGCCCTTGCGCGGATAGAGGACGGTGACCTGGTCGGTCACCAGCTGGAAGACGTCGCGGTCACCGGAGCAGACGAGGACGTCGAAGCCTTCGTTGGCCGCCCGGGAGACGATCGTCGCGATGACGTCGTCGGCCTCATAGCCCTCTGCGGTGACGGTGGGGATGCGTAGCGCGTCAAGCACCTCCTTGATCAGCGGCACCTGGCTGCCGAACTCGTCCGGGGACTTGCTGCGGTTCATCTTGTATTCGGGGAACAGGTCGCGCCGGAAGGTCGCCCGGCCGACGTCGAAGGCCACCGCGATGTGCGTCGGCTGCTCGTCGCGCACCACGTTGATCAGCATCGAGGTGAAGCCGTAGACGGCGTTCGTCGGCTGGCCCGTCGTCGTCGAGAAGTTCTCCACCGGGAGCGCGTAGAAAGCGCGGTAGGCCAGGGAGTGCCCGTCGAGCAGCAGCAGCCTGCCACCACCGCTGCCCGGCCCCGCCTTGTCGGCCGGATCGTTCGCGCTGTCCGCGGCGTTCTGGAGCTCGACCGTGCTGGGTGCCGTCACGGGCCGATCGTACGCGCCCTCGGTGACAGCTCCCGGGGTCGCTCGCCACCGCACCCGCACGACTGCGCTCGCGACCACGAATTAGGGTGCGTTGCGTGACCATGCCCGAGCACCTGTCCGATGTCGGGCCCGGCGCCCTGGCCGAGCGCATGGGCATCACCCTGACCGAGGCGACGCCGCGGCGGGTGGTGGCGACGATGCCCGTCGAGGGCAACACCCAGCCCTACGGCCTGCTCCACGGGGGCGCGTCGGTGGTCCTCGCCGAGTCGGCTGCGTCGGTGGGCGCCGCCCTGCACGCGGGGCCGGGGCGTACGGCCGTGGGGGTCGACGTCAACGCGACGCACCACCGGGGCGTACGCGCCGGGATCATCACCGCCGTCGCCACCGCGCTGCACCTCGGCTCGACGGTGGCGACCTACGAGGTGGTGCTGACCGACCACGCCGGCCGCCGGACCTGCACCTCGCGGATCACGTGCGTCCTACGCGACCTGCAGTGAGCCTCGGGCTCAGTCGCCGATGTTCGCCAGGTTCGTGAGCGCACGCAACCGGCTCCTGGTCCGCATGGACCGCCGTCGCGCGACCAGGTCGTCGACGGGCGCAGATCGCGGGTCTGCTGCGAGCCGGCGGCGCAGGGCGCTCACGGTGGTGTTGCGTCGCACGACCGTGGGCGCGAAACCGAGCCGCGCATAGAACCTGTTGGTCTCACGCAGCTGCGGATAGACGCTCGTCACGAGCTGCTCGGCGCCGACCTCGTCGGCATAGGTCGCAGCCGCCGCCACGAGCGCGCGGCCCACGCCCCGCCGGCGGAACGGCTCCCGCACGTGCATGAAGTTCACGTGCACCGAGGGCGCCTCGAACAGAACCGTGAAGTGCAGGTGCGTCATGACCGCCATGCCGGCGACCTCGCCGTCGATGACGCCGACCACGATGCGCAGGTCGGGATCGGACGCGGCGTGACGCAGCCGGCTGTGGACCCCCTGCTCGCTGGGCGGCGGCGCGGCGTTGCGTCCGACTGCACGCAGCTGCGTCCACATGGCCAACACGTCGGCGCAGTCGTCGGATGTGGCGTCGCGGACGACGACAGCGGATCGCGGCACGGCATCTCCTCGGAAATGGGCAGCGCAAGGCATCAGGACAGTGCGGTTGAGCCCCCCGTAGTCTCCTTCGGGAAAAGTGGGCGAAGGAGCCGGGCGGAGCCTACGACGAAATCCGGGTCCAGCGCGAGGGCCCCCCAGGACGAAAACGATGAAGGGCAGGAGACGTGGCGATCGGCTCCGGAACGCTGCTCAACGTGTGCACCATCGTGGTCGGCTCGGCACTCGGCGTGATGCTCGGAGTACGGCTGCCGAACCGCACCCGCGCCGTGGTCACCGACGCCCTCGGCCTTGTCACACTGCTCGTCGGTGGGCTCGATGCCGCCGCCGTGCAGGACGCCGCGCTGGGGAGGGCTGTCGGCAGCTCCGCACCGGTGCTCATCGTGCTCGGCTCGTTGCTGATCGGCGGGATCGCCGGTTCGCTGCTCGGGATCGAGGCTCGGCTCGAGCAGCTGGGCGGCCGGCTGCGCCACCGCTTCGCTCGGCCGCGTCCCCACTCGGCGACGGGCACCCTCGCGCCGCCTCCCCCGGGCGCCGAGGCCAACGCCGGGCGTGAACGGTTCGTCGAGGGCTTCGTCACGGCGAGCCTGGTCTATTGCGTGGGCCCGCTCGCCATCCTCGGCGCGCTCTCGGACGGTCTCGGCCACGGCATCCGTGACCTCGTCCTCAAGTCGACGCTCGACGGCTTCGCGTCCATCGCTTTCGCCGCCGCCCTGGGGTGGGGCGTGGCGGCGGCCGCACTGCCCGTGCTGGTGCTGCAGGGCACCTTCACGCTCGTGGGTGCGCTGATGGGCGACGTGCTTCCCCAGGCAGACATGCTGGCTCTCACGGCGGTCGGCGGCCTGCTGCTGATCGGCGTCGGCATACGGCTGCTGCGCGTGCGCGACCTGCCTGTGGCCGACCTGCTGCCGGCCCTGCTCGTGGCTCCGCTGCTGGTGGAAGCGGTCGCCCACCTCCGCTGACGCGAAGCGCCGGTCAAGCGGTGACGTCGCCGCCCAGATAAGCCTCGCGAACGCTCGGGTCGTCGAGCAGCTCACGGCCGCTCGCCGACTTGACGACCCGCCCGGTCTCCAGCACGTAGGCGCGGTCGGCCAGCGCAAGTGCCTGGGCGGCGTTCTGCTCCACGAGCAGCACCGTCGTGCCCTGGTCGTTGATCTCCCGGATGATGCCGAAGATCTGCTGAATGATCATGGGTGCCAGGCCCATCGAGGGCTCGTCCAGCAGCAGGACGGTCGGTCGGGCCATGAGCGCGCGCCCGATCGCCAGCATCTGCTGCTCACCCCCCGACATGGTCCCTGCCGCCTGCGTCCGGCGTTCCGCGAGCCTGGGGAACAGCGCATACACCCGGTCGAGGTCTGCGGTGAGGCTCTCCTTGCGGGTGTAGGCGCCCATCTGCAGGTTCTCGACCACCGTCATGCCCGGAAACACCCCGCGACCCTCAGGAGCCTGTGAGAGCCCGAGGCGTACGCGCTTGTGCCCAGGCGTGCGGGTGATGTCCTCACCGTTGAGGCGTACGGCTCCCGACGACACCGAGCGCAGGCCGGAGACGGTCTTGAGTGTCGTGGTCTTGCCTGCGCCGTTGGCGCCGACGAGCGCGACGATCTCGCCCTTGTCCACCCCCACGGTGACGCCCTTGAGCGCGGCGATCTTGCCGTAGGACACGTGGATGTCATCGATCTCAAGAAGCATCTGCAGGCACTCCCAGATATGCCTCGATGACGCGGGGGTCGCGCTGCACCGCGGCGGGCAGACCATCGGCAATCTTGCGGCCGAAGTCCAGGACCGCCACCCGGTCGCTGACGGTCATCACGAGGCCCATGTCGTGCTCGATCAGCAGGACCGCGACGCCGGAGTCACGGATCTTGCGGATGAGTGCGGCGAGCTCCTGCTTCTCCGCCGGGTTGAAGCCGGCCGCAGGCTCGTCGAGCAGCAGCAGCCTGGGCTCGGTCGCGAGCGCACGCGCGATCTCGAGCCGGCGCTGGTCGCCGTAGGACAGGTTCTTCGCCGTGTTGTCCGCAACGCCGGGAATGCCCACGAAGTCGAGCAGCTCAAGGGCTTTGGCCTTGCCTGCGCGCTCCTCGGCGCGGAACCGCGGCAGGCCCAGGACCGCTCCGACAGCGCTGGCCTTGTGACGCGCGTCAGTGCCGACCATGACGTTCTCGAGCGCGCTCATGTTGTCGAACAGCCGGATGTTCTGGAACGTACGCGCGATGCCGGCGCGGGTGACCAGGTGCGGCGACCGGCTGCCGAGGGGCTTCCCGAGGAACGCGACCTCGCCTTCGGTGGGGTGGTAGATGCCCGTCACGACGTTGAACACGGTCGTCTTGCCCGCACCGTTCGGCCCGATGAGCGCGAAGATCTCGCCCTCGTCGACATGCAGGTCGAGGGCCTCGACGGCGGTCAGGCCGCCGAACCGCATCGTCATCGTGGAGAGCTGGAGCAGCGTGCTCATGGCGTCACCTCGCTGTGCTGGGTCGCGGCCGCGCCGACCTCGGCGCCGAGACCGCCCATGCCTCCCGAGCCCTCAGTGAGCTCGGCCCGACGACGCCGCGAGGGGAGGAGACCCTCGGGCCGGAAGTTCATGAGCAGCACCAGCGCGGCGCCGAAGACGAGGATGCGGTAGTCGGCAAAGCCGCGGAACCGCTCGGGGAGCCAGGCGACCAGGAAGGCACCGAGGATGACGCCGGGCAGGTTGCCCGCTCCGCCGAGCACCACCGAGGCAAGGATCAGTGCCGACAGCTGGAAGGCGAAGTTGCTGGGCACGATCGACCCGCTCTTGGTCGCGAACAGCACCCCGCCGCCGCCGGCGATGGCGGCGCCGATCGCGAAGGACCACAGCTTGAACTTCAGCGTCGGCACGCCCATCAGGGCGGCGGCTTCCTCGTCCTCGCGGATGGCGTTCCAGGAACGGCCCACACGGCTGTGCTCCAGCCGCTTCGCCACGACTATCACCACGACGATGAGCAGGACGACGATGTAGTAGTAGGGCCTGATGTCGAGGACGCCGTAGTGGAACGGCCCGGTGTCGCCGTGGCTCGGCGGGTGGGGGATCTGGCTGATGCCCCGGGGGCCGTTGGTGAAGTCGAGGTTGTTGGCCGTCACACGGATGATCTCGCCGAACCCGAGCGTCACGATGGCGAGGTAGTCACCACGCAGCCGCAGGGTCGGGGCGCCGAGCAGGACTCCCGCGCCCATGCTGAGGGCCACGCCGACAGGCAGCACCTCCCAGAAGTTCCAGCCGTAGCGCGTGCCGAGGATGCCCATGCTGTAGGCGCCGATCGCGAAGAATGCGACGTAGCCCAGGTCGAGCAGGCCGGCATAGCCGACGACCACGTTGAGCCCGACTGCGAGCAGGACGTACATCCCGATCGGGAAGAACAACAGGGACGGCCAGTCGGACTGCGGGCTCATGATCGGTGCGAGCGACTGTGAGGGCAGGAGCAGCGCGAGAACGATCAGGACGGCATAGCTGGCCCATCGGGCAGCGCCCGGCAGCTCGGCCCAGAAGTCGCTGAGGCGTTCGAGCCACGAGCTCGCCGGCCTGCGCAGGCGCGGGCTGCGCGTCGAGGTGCTCACGCGCGAGCCCTTCCGAGCGACTCACCCAAGAGCCCCGTGGGGCGGAACATCAGGACGAGCACGAGGACCGAGAAGGAGATGACGTCCTTCCATTGCGCACCCACGAAGCTGAAGCTCGCGCCATAGTTCTCGATGAGCCCGATCGCGAGCCCACCGAGCAGCGCACCGCGCAGGTTGCCGATGCCACCGAGCACCGCAGCGGTGAACGCCTTGATGCCGAGCACGAACCCGATGAGGTAGTTGGTGCGCTCGAAGTAGATGACGTAGAGCGACCCGGCGAGGCCGGCCATCGCCCCTCCCAGGAGGAACGTCGTCACGACGATGCGGTTGATATCGACCCCCATCAGCACGGCGCTCTCGGCGTCCTGCGCCGTGGCACGGATGCCTCGGCCGAGCTTCGTCGCGTTCACGAGCCGGTCCAGCAGGACCATCATCGCGATGGCGGCACCGACGATCAGCACCTTGTCCGCGGTGACGTTCGCCGTGCCGATGCTGAAGACGTGGCTCTTGGTCATGACCCGGTCGACGTAGAGCGGGTCTCGACCGTACTTCAGCGCGAAGGCCTCCTGCAGGAAGAGGCTGGCACCGATCGCGGAGATGAGAGCCGCGAGCTTGCTGGTGCCGTGGGTGCGCAACCGCCGGTAGGCGACACGCTCGAGGATCACCGCGCTGGCACCGGAGGCGACCATCGCAGCGGCGGAGGCGCACAGCAGGACGGCGGCCAGCATCAGGCCACCGGCGGGCGCGCTCAGCCCGAACAGGCTGATCACGCCGGTTGCGGCGAAGGTCCCGATCATGAAGATCTCGGAGTGCGCGAAGTTGATGAGCCGCAGCACGCCGTAGACCAGCGTGTAGCCGAGGGCCACCAGCGCATAGATCGACCCTACGGTCAGACCGGCGATCGTCGAGCCCCAGAACTGGGTGACGAACTCGTGCACCTGGTGGCCTTTCTCACTGCATCGTGGCACGCGTCGGAAAGCGGGGATGTGCGGCGCAGGTGGCCGGATCGTACGGCGCCCGGGTGCAGGAACGCACCCGGGCACCGACGATGGCTGGCGCGGACCTACTGCGGCTTCGCCGTGGTGTAGTCGCCGAGAGCGATGATCTTGCCGTCCTTGACCTCGTGCATGTAGACCGAGCCCGTGGTGAGCTCGCCGTTCGCGTTGAACTTGATCGGCTTCGAGACGCCCTTGAAGTCGACCGTGCTGAGGAAGTCGAGGATGCCCGCAGAGTCGGTCTTGCCTGCCTGCAGCGCCTTGATGAAGGCCGTCGCAGCGTCGAAGCCCTCAGCGGAGTAGGTGGCGGGTGCCAGGTTGAACGTCTTCGTGAAGTTGTCGATGAACGCCTGGACCGCCGGGTCGTCCGACGCCGTGGCCAGCACGCAGGTGCACGAGAGGAAAGCGCCCACCGACTGCGTCTTGGCGCCGTCGATGAACTTCTGGTCGAGCGTTCCGTCTCCGGACACGAACTTTGCCGTCACACCGGCGTCGCGCAGCTGACCGACGAACTTCGACGCCGAGCTGTAGTAGCCGCCGTAGAAGATGGCGTCGACCCCAGCCGCCTTGATCTTGTTCACGGTCGAGGAGTAGTCGTCACCCTTGGGGTCGATCGACTCCCGGACGCTGACGGTGGCCCCGCCATCGGTGATGGTCTTGGCGACGACGTCGGACAGCCCTTTGCCGTATTCGCTCTGGTCGTCGATGACAGCGGTCTTCTTGGCAGCAAGCGCGCCAGTGATGAACTTGGCGACGCCGGGGCCCTGCACATCATCGTTGGCCAGGACGCGGTGCCACGTCTTCCAGCCGTTCTTGGACAAGGTGGCGTTGGTGGCAGAGGCGGAGATGTTGGGGATCTTCGCCTCCTCGAGGATCGGGACCGCCTGCTTGGACTCGCCGGAGAACGCCGGGCCGATGATGCCGACGACCTTGTCCGTGACGACCTTGTTGGCCTGTGAGGCCGCCTGGTTGGGGTCACCCTGCGTGTCGTACTTGATGAAGTCGATCTTCGTCGCGGGGGACGTCGCGTTGTAGGCGTCGATCGCGAGCTTGGCGCCGTCGTATTCGTTGATGCCCAGCTGGGCGTCGGGGCCCGTGAGGGCGCCCATGAAGCCCATCTTCACGGAGGCGCCGCCGGAGCCGGTGCTGGAGCCGCTGCTGGAGCCGGCCGCCGGGCTGCTGCTGCTGGACGAGCTGCCGCCGCAGGCGGCGAGGCCGAGCGCGAGAACCGACGCGCTCGCCACCACCGAAACGCGGCGCGAGAGGTTGCGCACGAGAGAGCTCCTTGTCTGGACCCGGCGCTCGCCGGATGCCGTGGCGCGCCAGGAATGCCCGGAGTGGCCCCCGATGCCTGGCGCTGCACTAGTAGTACCAGCCGCAAGGGCTTGTGGGGCGCTTACGACCCCAGGTGTTACAGGGAAGTAATCACCGGGGTGGCCTGTGTCACAGCAGGGCGACCGACGCCTCAGCCTGCGGGTCGCTTCGGCTGCGCCGACGGTGCTTCGACGACGCTGCGGGCCACCTCGCGCATGGAGAGCCGACGGTCCATCGCCGTCTTCTGCAGCCAGCGGAACGCGTCGGGCTCGCTGAGACCGAGCTGGGTCTGGAGCGCCCCCTTGGCCCGGTCCACGAGCTTGCGGGTCTCGAGCCGCTCCTGGAGGTCGGTCACCCCGGCCTCCAGCGACACGGCCTGGGCGTGGCGCGCCACGGCCATCTCGATGGCCGGCACCAGGTCGGCCTTGCCGAACGGCTTGACGACGTAGGCCATCACGCCCGCATCTCGCGCGCGGTCGACGAGCTCGCGCTGGCTGAACGCCGTCAGGAGCACGACCGGCGCAGCGCGAGCCGCCGTGATCTGCTCGGCGGCCGTGATGCCGTCCATGCGTGGCATCTTCACGTCGAGAACCACGAGGTCGGGCTTGTGCTCGAGCGCCAGCCGCACGGCTTCCTCGCCGTCGCCGGCCTCGCCGACGACGACCCACCCCTCCTCTTCCAGCATCTCCCGCAGGTCGAGGCGGATGAGCGCCTCGTCCTCAGCGACAACGACACGACGGGCGGGTGGGGCCGGTGGGGTCACGAGGGCTCCTCGGCTGGGTGTGGGCGCTGCAGGTGAGGAGCCTATCGATGACGCGTCGGCGGCTGGCATTAGGCTGCGGGCTGCCGCCCCGGTAGCCCAACGGCAGAGGCAGTGCTCTCAAACAGCATCCAGTGTGGGTTCGAATCCCACCCGGGGCACCAAAGCAATCATTCTCGAACCTCGCCCAGAAAGATCTTGGGCGAGGTTCTTGCCGTTCTCCCCCATACGTCGCTGGAAGTCAGCGCTGAGCAGAGTGGAGTAGGGCTGATTGAGTTGGGCGCTGACGACGGTGACGTCTCCGTCGGTGTTGCGGTCGATGCGCAGCTCAGAGAAGAACCACTGGTTGGACAGCCGCCGGATGCGAGGGCCGCCCGCGAGGTAGGCCTCTTCGGCTCGTCCGACGTAGCTGAGAGCGGTGTTGAGATTGTCTTCTAGGCGGGAGAAGACTGCTTCGGCCGTCCTGAGCACCGCATTGGCTTGCTTCGTCTCGGTCGTGATGCGTGCCTGCTCCTCGACGGCCAGGTCTTCTGGGATTGCTCCGGTGACGACGGCGCGGGCCAGTCTTCTGCGTTCCTGTTCGAGTTCGGTGACTCGTCTCTTGGCCCAGGCCATCTCGGGCTCTGAGCGTTGGTGCTGACGCTCGAGCTCGATGCGTAGCCCGGTGCGGATGACCTCGGCCACGTCGTCTGGCATGACAACCGTGCTGTAGTGGCGCTCGACGGCCGCTTCCACGGCCTCAACGGGCATGTATCCCTTGGTGCAGGTTGTGCGCCGAGTTTGGCGTCCGAGGCAGAAGTAATAGAGGTAAGTGCCTTTGGCGTTGGTGATGCACAGCCGTGAGCCGCATCCCGCGCAGTAGACGGTG